>NZ_JAAUWR010000010.1:0-169874 GCF_014694495.1 Aliivibrio sp. S10_S31
CGCGGATATCATCGTGGAGCTGGTAAGCCATGGGCTCACCAAACGTGACTCCGAATACATTAGCGCAAACTAACTCCGTCATTAATTAATTGTAGTTGCAATTAAGAGGCGGACCATACATTTTTGTTTATAACACTCTTCGAACTTGCCAGAATGCTTTTTTCCAATAAGGGTTATCTAAACTAGAGATAATCACGCCTTTGGATGTTGATGCATGCATAAATTCTCTATTTCCAATATAAACACCAACATGCCTTACTTTTACACTGGTTTTAAAAAAGATTAAATCGCCTTTTTTAGCGTTAGCTAATGTGATTTGAGTGCCAGTAGTCGCTTGATATTCTGTTGTTCTGGGCAGCGATAAACGATGTAAAACATCAAATGCGTTTTGAGTAAATGCGGAACAATCAACACCATTCTTAGAAGTCCCCCCGTATTTATACGGAACGCCTTGCCATTGATAAAAATAATCTTGATAAGCATCTGATGATGAAAGTTGTGGATGTTGAGTTGTGATCTCTTGCTTAGATAACTCTGCTACTGGAGGAGTTGATGAGCACCCAAATAAGCCAACAACAGTAAATATAGCGAAAAGGTGACGAAACATAACAAGCCTATATAAAAAAATGCAGATCACTATTTTGAATGAATTTCACGGGAATTAACATCAAAATAGAGAATATTGAAAACTAATTATAGTACTTTCTCAATTTTTATCTCGGATTTTATGTGAAATAAAAGTTAATAAGTGGAGTTATACAAACAGATTATCTAGAATAGCTTTTATTATTCTCATAAATTATATACTTCAGAAGCATATCATTAATATTAGCAAGATTTCATTCTATGCACATAACATAATGTAATTTGATGCAATGATTTTATTTGTATTTATTATAAATTACATTTAGTCCTGCTCTGTAGATTAGTTGTTAGTTGATTAAGTAAAAGATATTCAGATAAGGTTTTCAATTAAAAATAGTTAATGTATATATTGGTGATATGTAAGCGCTTAATGAACTAGTGATGCTTTACTCTGCATCACTCATTTCAACGAGCCACGGCATAAGATCCGACATATCATCAGCTGGATCACGTTTAGGTAACTCCGTAAATAAATACTGGAAGTAATAATACGGGTTAATGTCATTAGCGCGGCATGTCATTACCAAGCTATACAAGTTAGCACTCGCCTTCGCACCCTCGACAGAAGTCGAGAACATCCAGTTTTTTCTACCTGTGGTAAACGGCCTAATGTCTCTTTCTGTGACATTATTATCGATACTAATATCACCATCCTCAAGATAGGTGAGTAATTTAGGCCATTGTTTTTGAGTGTAGGCGATAGCTTTACCTAATGCCCCTTTTGGTAAGACATTTTGAACATCAAGCCACGCTTTAAATTCACTCAATATTGGCTCAGCTTCCTGTTTTCTTATCTTTTGTCGCTCATTTGCAGATAATCCCTTTGCCTTTTTTTCTACGCCGTAAAGTTTGGCGATGAAGTTGAGGGCTTTTTCAGGTTTTCCCGCTTTTTTAGAGGGTGACGCTTTTTGTGCATCGGTGAATTTTCTACGAACGTGTGCCATGCACGCGGCTTGTGTTATGGCATCTAATGTGTCGTATACGCTGTAGCCATCAGAGAGTAAGTATCCTGAGTAATCACCTAAAAAGTCTTTTGCACACGTTGCTGCACGGCTTGGGTGATAATCATAGATAACTACAGGGTTTTTAATGAATTCACCACTACGGTAAACCCGCATATAAGATTTGCTTTGCGCTTTTCTATCTTCTTCGCGTAGCACTTGTACTGTGGTTTCATCTGCGCAGATAAGCTTTTCATTAAGCAGTCTTGATTTCATTTCATCAATGACTGGTTGCACTTTGTTACCCAACTGAACGCACCAATTTGCTAACGTCGCACGACTTATATCAATGCCTGAACGGTTTAATATGTCGACCTGACGATACAATGGCAAGGCATCCACGTATTTAGCGGTCACGACTGCCGCAAAGGCGTCAGCGCTTCCCATGCTTTTTGGGATCATGCTAGCGGGCTTTGGTGCGGTGATAATTTTGGATTTGGTTTGCGTTTTTTCGCATTGGCGACAAGCGTACTTAGTGCGCTCGTGGCGAATAACACTGACCTTTTGAGGAATGATTTTAAGCTCTTCTGAGGTTTCTACACCGCATTCGTGCAATGGTTTATCACAACATTCACAGTAAGGAGCATTCAGTTCATGCTTGTGTATCTCACGCTCAAGCTCTTTTGGTACTTTTTCACTTTGTGATGAGAAGCGCTTAGATTTATTCAGGTTTAGTTGCTCAACCAAGAGTTCAACTTGCGTTTTTAATTCAGCGACTTCTTCTTGTTTGGCAATAAGTAACTTATCTTTAGCCTCATTCTGGTAATGAAGCTCAAGTAGCATTGCTTTTAGTTGCTCAATATCATCAGGAAAATCGGTCATGCTTTAACTCAAGGTTAGTTTGATAACCCTAAGTGTGACACCGAAAAAGGATCGTTCAAGTCCAATTTGATGATCATTATCAGCGATCACACTTCTAAGTTAAATAACGGCTTATGAGCTTTAGCATGATCTAAAGTCAGCCCTGATAAAAGCCAGTTGAGTTGTTGCCTGCTAATGTGGAGTGCACCATCAATATTGGGTGTTGGCCATTTGAAGGTTCCTTTTTCTAAGCGACGATAATAAAGCCAAAAGCCATTGGTATCCCAAAACAAGATCTTGAGTTTATCTCGATTGCGATTACAAAAAATAAACCAGGCTTCACTGAATGGGTCCATTTCCAGCGTTTCGGCGACAATGAGTGATAAGCCATCAATGGATTTTCTCATGTCGGTGACGCCAACGACGAGGTAAACCTTTCCTGACTGTATCATTGCAATGCATCAATCCAATGTTTAATTTGTTTGGAATTAAGATTTGCTGGTAACTCGGCACGAAGGCCATTATTTAATGTCAGCACCACAATATTCGACTGCTCTTGTGTTGGCTCTGTCACGATAATGGGGGGAATTTTTGTTGTGACTTCTGACTCGCTGAGCTCTGAGGAATCCCCTAATGATTTTGATAAAAATCATTAAGTTAAGGTAGATGCACACCTTATTATATGATCAAATAATCAATAACCAGGCAACAAGATGTGCGAACTCGATATTTTACGCGATTCTCTTTACCAATTCTGCCCTGAATTACACCTGAAACGACTTAACAGCTTAACGCTGGCTTGCCATGCATTACTAGAGTGCAAAACGCTCACTCTTACCGAGCTTGGGCGTAACCTACCAACGAAAGCCAGAACAAAACATAACATCAAGCGAATCGACCGATTGTTAGGTAATCGTCACTTGCACAAAGAGCGACTTGCTGTATACCGTTGGCATGCGAGCTTTATCTGTTCGGGCAATTCGATGCCCATTGTTCTTGTTGACTGGTCTGATATTCGTGAACAAAAACGCCTTATGGTATTGCGAGCGTCAGTGGCACTACAGGGACGCTCTGTTACTCTTTACGAGAAAGCATTTCCGCTTTCAGAACAATGTTCAAAGGCGGCTCATGAACAATTTCTAGCCGATCTTGCGAGTATTCTACCTAATGCCACTACACCGCTCATTGTGAGTGATGCTGGATTCAAAGTGCCATGGTATAAATCCGTTGAAAAGCGGGGCTGGTACTGGTTAAGCCGAGTAAGAGGAAAAGTACAATACGCAGACATTGGCGCAGAAAACTGCTTGCCTGTCAGCAACTTACACAACATAACATCAAGTCATTCAAAGACTTTAGGTTATAAGAGACTGACTAAAAGCAATCCGATCTCATGCCAAATTGTACTGTATAAATCTTGCCCAAAAGGTCGAAAGAATCAACGTTCGACACGGACTAATTGTCATCATCCGTCACCTAAAATTTACTCCGCTTCAGCAAAGGAACCATGGGTTCTGGCGACTAACTTACCAACTGGAACTCGAACGCCCAAGCAACTTGTTAGGATCTACTCGAAGCGTATGCCGATTGAAGAGACATTCCGAGACTTGAAAAGTCCTTCGTACGGATTAGGCCTCCGCCATAGCCGAACTAGCAGCCCAGATCGCTTTGATATCATGCTACTAATTGCCCTAATGCTTCAACTGACATTTTGGCTTGCTGGCGTTCATGCACAAAAACAAGGTTGGGATAAGCACTTTCAGGCTAACACCGTCAGAAATCGAAATGTACTCTCAACAGTGCGTTTAGGCATGGAAGTTCTACGGCATTCTGGTTACGCTATAACGAGGGAGGACTTGTTCACTGCTGCAACCATACTTGCCCAAAATCTATTCAAATATGGTTGCGCTTTGGGGGAGTTATGAGGGGATCCCTCAGAGTACAGCTTATTTTTTGGTGAGAAGAGCATACCATTTTCAGTCGTTGATTTCTTATTTTACGAATTTCTACGAGTTCGCACTTATTATGTGAAACCAAAATCTTTATTAATAATTATTTCCACTTGGTTTTAACTTGTTGGTTTTTTTGGGTTTTTTTCTTCTGTTTAACTATAGGTTAATCAATATTTTACGACTTCATCTTTGATAAAATCAATCAATTGATATAGATTCTTATTTCGATTTGTGATGCGCTTAATGTGGTATTTGTTAGTAGCGTAATTACATTTCTTATTAAAGCCCTTTTATTTATTAATAAAATCGTTACCAGATGAATTAATTTAAAGAGTATGTATTTTTTAATACTTAGATTTTTAAAAAGATAAGAAGAATTAATAATATGAAATTAAATAATTTGATGCTTGTTTGTTCCTTGCTCTCAACGGGAACTTCTGCTTTAGAATTGTGCCGAATAGGAGAGGAAATTAACGTTCTCGATAAAGAGTCGTTTAATAATTTAAGTGAGAAAAATTATCGCTCCTTTAGTGATGAAATTATGCCTGAGGATCTTTTTCCTGCTGTTCCTGAGCATTTATCAAGTTTAAAACCAAATCTACACGAAGCCACTTACGTTTATAACGACACTTCTTCTTTACTCGAAACCGGCCCAGCGAGCTCTTTTGCCATAGAGACAGAAGAAGCTTCGCGTTTATTGTCCACTATTGGGCGATCTGCATCTGAAGCAGGCAGCGTCGCACTTGAGGCGTTAGGGCCAATAGGAGAAGCGGCTGCGGTAGGACTTTGGGCGCGTGATGTTGCGGATACATTTGAAGATGAATCTCGAACTTCATACGATCGCTTTGCAACCGTTGTGGAGCTAGTGGATTGGTTTGGCGTTCTCAAACTTCCAGAGCATGCTGTAGATCGTTACATTATTAGTAATCGTTGGGACAGCATGGCTTCTGGCAACCATTACAGTTTTAGTATTCATGATGATATTGTGACACAACAAGACTTAAGAGATAAGAAACACTGGGCGGAATTGGCAAGTAATCAACACAAAACCCTTGAATCAATAGTAAAAAACTATGCTTCTGATATCGCATTAAAATACCAACTGCATTATCAAGAAACGGTCAAGGCACAAGCGTTACTTGCCAACGAATTGATGAGTGCTGTAGATCAGGAACTGGAAAAAACACTTCATTTTCAATTAGGGATAAATAAAGAGGAAGTACAATTATTTTCGTCTGATATAGAAAGTGCGTGTCGAACAGAAACAGACGCCTTATTTGCCCTTTACCCTAACCTACAAGAAAATAATAATCGCCCATCTTCGGTTCCTTCAACTAGTGTCGCAAACCGTACTTTAGCCGCGTTGCTACATTGCCAACAATACATTCTTGATCAAGCGATAACTAAGTTAAATGAAATACGTAATGGGCAGTTGAACAGTTTGAACCATCCTGCATTAACTCAACTTTATACACGTACATTGAACGCAAAGAAGAAGATTGCTGAAACGGCCGATAATCATGTTCGTATTACAAGTATGAAATTACAAAGCTCAATGAGAAGTGATGGTTTAGCGTTAATTAATCGGCTTTTTGATTCGGGGACGGTAGAAAAAGCGAATGCGTTTTTTAAAGATCAAGCAAGTCGTTATGCGGTTGATGAGATGGCAAGAAGTTTATTGTATAGACCTGCAACTTCAAGAGAACTTTCCTCTAAGGTTATAATTTTAGAACCAAGTTACCGTTACTGCTCTAGTTTTGGGATCTTAGCTGGAGACCCTAATTTTCGTGGCTGTCTTAAATACACAAGAGTTCCAGCAGAAACTCGTCGATTTGACCCATCAAAAGATGAGATTATTAATCAAATAACAGTTCCATTACGTGAAACTTATTATGATATATTTAATATAGCACTTAACACATTAATCCAAGATGGTTGGAATGCCGAAACCGAAGAACAATGGTTAGAGCAGCAAATACTTGATTATTCAGAGCACAAAAAAAATATTGTACAAAATAGAGAAAATAAGGCTGAAATTTATCGTTGGTTGTTTGATTCACGAGCTCAATTAGGGAATGATTGTATTGGTAGACAAGTGTGTGCAGGATGGAGTTCGTCATATTTAATGAAAGCAAACCTATCTCGTACCTCTTCTCTTGCTGATATTGCTCGTTGGTTAGCAAATTATTCTGGACGAGGATATTATGTACATCGTAAGAGGTTGGAAAAATTGGATGAATTAATTAAACCTGCTCTAGAAAGTGAGTGGAAAGCAACACAAGGCAGTCAATTTTATAGTTATGCTTATCCAAGCAGCTTTGATATGGAAAAATATGCGCCATTGATTGCTTCTGCATTGGAAGGCTCAACTCTTGATGTAACGAATTTATCAGGCAATACACTCTCATTAGCTAAGGGAATTGTAAAGTCACACTTGATTGAGGCAGTTGAATTAGGGGAACAAAATGGGGCAGATTGGTTACTTTCCCAGGTTGGTGATTTTCAACGTTATACTGCAATTGTTCATTCACAACATACAAGTCTTGGGCGGCACTCTCCTGAAATGGAAACAACCCCGGTTTTATTTTCAGAAATGCTACCTGCTTACATCTTGCGTTATTTAGTGTCTGATTTAATTCCAGACAGTTACGATGCTCGTTTAATTAACTCTATTAATTCTTTGTATAACCCTTCGTCAGAATTAGGCCAAAACATCACACAACTTGTAAATGTTAATCAAACATTTAATGATCCTTCAAATCAAACTTGTGACATTGACTTTATGCCGCTAAAAGAAGCATTACTTGCTGTTTCTAGTAATGAATCATTGTATTGGTTATCACCAATATCGAATTGGTTAGATAATTTGACTCGTCAACAGTTAATGAGTCAGGCAGTGATTGGATGGGGGGCGAGAAAACAAATTGAGTTTGAGATTGAATGTGATATTAGTCCTAATAGCCTTTCTTATCAATAATTTTGGGAGAATAGAGAATGCATAAATATATTATTCTGATTTTATGGGGGTGGACTGCGCTTACCTTTGCCTCTTCTTTTGAGGTTTTCAAACAACCTTTCCGTTCGCAAGAGGCAATAACGGCACTTTCCGAGGGGTTTAAAGATTGGTCTAAAAGTAATACCAGTTGGAAATCTAAGCTATTAAGCAATGCAGAAGTGGAAGCTTTGGAGGATTTTTCTATATCCGGGTACCGGACAGCCAATCAATATCTACACGCAGCAGAAACTAAGTCGTGGGGTTCGTCTGGTAAGGAAATTAAAGGTTTTGTTCGTACATTAAAATCGGGGTTAAACAAAATGCCAGAGTATCATGGCACAACCTACCGAGGTACATGGTCAAATAAAGCGATGATCGAACAGTTAGAGGTTGGAGATATTTTGTATGAATCAGGCTTTTTATCTACCTCTGTTATTCCTGAAGTCGCTCGACGTTTTGCCGTAGTGCCTCCTAATACTGGTAACCGAACAGTAAAGGCTCTTTTTCATATAGAGACGAATCGACGCAGTTTTTCAATTGCTTCTATTTCAGATTATAGCTCAGAGGCCGAAGTGGTTATTTCTCCGAATAGTTATTTTAAGGTGACAGGTATTGAACGGGGCGCTCTTAATAATTATATCTCACTAGAAACGGTGTCGCCAAGAACGGTTAGTATGGGAAACTATCGATTGTTCAATTTATATTCAGGTGAGCAGATTCCTCATTTTCGTTGGCAGCAGATGTTTTGTCGTTAATTCATTAATTTAGGAAACATACGAATGTTTAAAAGTGTGGTAGTTATCCTTTTATATTTGCGTCACTCTTAGTGCAATCAGAAGATTTCTCAGAGTTTAAAGTAAGGGAATTTACTTTCTTTGAAGAAGAGAAAATTGCAGAAAATCTAATGGGTTGGGTGGAGGTTCACCATGTTAAGGCAGTAAAAAAATTGGTTCATCGCGAATTAGCGGGAAATTAAAATAAAACGGTAGAAAGTGATATGGTTTAGTCGCCAAACAAAAAACATACACAAACTACCGTTTTCATGATGAATCATACTTTCTTAACTTCATTCTGGGAATGCTTTAATATAGTAAAGTCCACTCAGACAGCGTCACTTATTTCTCTTACCCTCAAACCTTCCGGTATAGCTAAATGTTCATGTGGGCTTGATACTCAGGCTGTGCATGAGTATCAATGGCGTCATGTAAAAGAGGCTATGCTACTGGACGTTCCTGTTGAGCTTTGTATTTAAACCCGACGAGTTAAGTGCACTAACTGTGGTATTAAAACGGAGTTTTTCTTTTGGTTAGAGCCGCATGCTCGCATGACAAATCGTTTAAAAACTATATTGAGTAACTACTGCCACTTCTTCCAATAAAGCACATATCTCAAATAACGGGTTCAATCAAAGAGATTGATAAACGGCGACTTCATCGGGTGGTACCGAAAGTTAAATGGGTGGAGTTAAGGCAATTCGTCATGGACGAGTTTGCTATTGTTAAAGGAGATCGTTACGCCACTGTTATTGCTGATGCTAAGACTTATCAAGTTATTTGGATTGGGTTAGGTCGTAGCCGTAAGGACATACGTCCTTTCTTCGAGCAATTAGGCGAACATGGTAAGAATATCGAAGTGATAGCAATGGATGTTGGATATAACTTTTGAAATAGTCAAAGAATTGAAACGTTTTCGTCTCGTAGTTAACAAGCTTGGGTTATTGATATGGTTGCGCACTGTATTTCGGAAATATTCATTGCACGTACAATTGTTTGGATGCTTTTACCTTGAATAAATGAGCACTTTAAGCTGCCCCCTTTCAATTCTGGAATTGACAGTAGTGTGAGGGAAGCATGTTATCTTTATTACAGATTACTGTATTCACATAGTTTATTTCTTCCTAAAGGGTTGAGTCAGCATTTTATCTAAGCGTTGTTCTCTTTCTTTTCTGAAAAATCCCAATCCAATCTTCATATCTTGATGTCCATCAATAGGCTTTACTAAATAAGTATTTCCAATTCGGTCCCAAATAGATAAAAAGAAGCCATAATTATTATGCATTTCAGAGATATGAACTGAATGATGAACTCGGTGAAAATCTGGAGTAACGAATAACCCTCGAATGTACCGATCAAGTGTGCGTGGAATAAATAAATTACTGTGATTAAACATCGCACTGACATTCAAAACAATTTCAAAAATAATGACGGCTTCAACTGGAATACCAAGTAACCCTATCGCTGCGATTTTAATCAACATAGAGAGAATAATTTCGATGGGATGAAAGCGTGTACCTGTTGTAACATCAATATCTTGATCTGAGTGATGCATTCGATGTAATCGCCACAGTAAAGGAATGCGATGAAACGCTCGATGCTGCCAATAAATTAACCAATCCAATAATAAAATGGATAAGAGAATCGTTAAGAAAGTTGGTGTATTGAGGTAATAAAATAAACCAAATTGCTCCTGATTTGCGATAAAAGCAGCATCAACGGCTAATAGCGGTAAGGTTAAACGAAGGACGATACTGTTGAAAAAAATTAAGCCTATATTGTTTAACCAGCGGAACCGTTTATTTTGAGTGAGCGCTTTGCGAGGCCATTTGTATTCTGCTAAAGCAAAAATGATGAAAGCAGTAACAAAAAATCCAAAACGTAACGTGTCACTGTATTCAATCCAATTATTTTCCATTAGGAATTTCTCTTTAGAACTTGTTATTACTCATACTGTAAGTAAAATGCGCTTTTTTTTCCATATAAATAAAATTGCTTGGTTGTTGTTCATGCGCATTCATAAAGTTCACCAGTTACATAAAGAAAGATTAGCTCGTTCTTCTAAACCTTTTAATGCAAGAGGGGCGAATGTGAATCGCTGTGAATTTTGCCAAGTACATAAAGACCACTGTATCTGTGAATATCAACCAGAAACTACATCAGACGCTGCTTTCTTACTTATTATGTTTGATACAGAGGTATTAAAACCAAGTAATACAGGTAAATTAATTGCTGATGTGATCCCAGAAACGCACGCCTATCTTTGGTCACGTTCTGAGCCAAGTGAAGAAATGTTAGCATTGTTAAATAATGAAGCTTATCAGCCTTTTGTGGTTTTCCCAGAAGAGCAAATTGAAGATAAGTCATTAGTGCGTAACGAAGTGATTATGGAAGAAGGGAAAACACCACTATTTATCTTATTAGACGGTAGCTGGCGTGAAGCAGGAAGAATGTATCGTAAAAGCCCATATTTACATCAGTTACCTGTTCTTTCTTTTAAGAGTGAACAACTTTCAAATTACATTATGCGTAAAGCTTCAAAAGATCATCAGCTTGCTACTGCAGAAGTTGCCAGCATGGTGCTTGATCTGTTTGGTGAACAACAGAACGCAAGACATTTAGAACACTGGTTTGAATTGTTCCGAGAGCATTATCTTTATAGTAAGCGCCCAGTAAAAGGTGCAGAACGAGGCATGGGCTTAAAACGTTTGATTGAATTTCGTACAAATCTGAAAGTAAATAACGAAATCTAATACCAGTTTGAGGTTCAATTCACACTAAAAACCGACGAATATCGGATAGGTCACAGTCTGTATAGCTAAAAATTAGGTAAGATAACACCATAAAAATTTAGAATGGTTTAGGACAAGGATACCTTATGTACTACGGTTTTGATGTGGGTGGAACTAAGATTGAGTTCGGCGCGTTTAATGAAAAACTTGAGCGTGTTGCAACTGAGCGAATTCCAACACAAACTGAAAATTACTCACTATTGGTTGATGATATTGCATCATTGATTGCAAAGTATGATGCAGAGTTTGGCGTTGAAGGTAAAGTCGGTTTAGGTATTCCAGGAATGGAAGATGCTGAAACAGGGGCTTTATTAACAAGCAATGTCCCTGCAGCAAAAGGGCAATTTTTACGTAAAGATTTAGAAGCAAAAATTGGTCGTTCAGTAAAAATTGATAATGATGCTAATTGTTTTGCACTATCAGAAGCGTGGGATGAAGAGTTAAAAGATTCACCATCAGTCATGGGGCTAATTCTAGGAACTGGCTTCGGTGGTGGTTTAATTTTTGATGGTCAAGCTTTCTCGGGTTACAGCCATGTAGCTGGTGAACTAGGTCATTCACGTTTACCTATTGATGCATGGTTTCATCTAGGAGAGAACGCACCATTACTGGGTTGTGGTTGTGGAAATAAAGGTTGTTTAGATAGTTATCTTTCTGGACGTGGCTTTGAGCTACTTTATGCGCATTACTATGGCGAGCAAAAGAAAGCGATTGATATCATTAAAGCTCATGCCGAAGGTGATGCGAATGCGGTCGAACATGTTGATCGCTTTATGGAGCTTTTAGCAATCTGTTTCGCGAATCTATTTACTTGTTTTGACCCACACGTTGTCGCTCTTGGTGGTGGATTATCAAACTTTGAATTAATTTACGAAGAGCTACCAAAGCGTTTACCAAAACACCTTTTATCTGTAGCGCGTGTACCTCGTATTATTAAAGCGAAGCACGGTGACTCTGGTGGTGTACGTGGTGCAGCATTCTTGAATATTAAAGACTAAGTTCTACAAAAAGAGCCTCATGTTGTTTGTTATTACTAACAGATAAACAGAGGCTCTTTTTTGCAATGCGCTTAGATTTAATTAAGTAACTTAAAGTTAATTAATTATTAAGCACAGCATTTTTTGTATTTCTTACCGCTACCGCAAGAACAAGGATCGTTGCGGTTAGGTGTTTTCTCAAAGCGAGTCGTTTTAGGTTTATTTAATACACCTTCAAGCTCAAGAATATTTTCTTCTTTCTCTGCATTCACTTCAATACTAGCAAACAATTTATGCTCAGCAACTTGGGCTTCAACTTCGATTTTACGCTCTTCAGTTTGAACAACTAGAGTTAATGGCGCTTCTTCAGTACCTAACTTAACGTCACGCTTAGTGTTGTAACCAGAAAGAACGTGGTTTTGACGAGTCTCGATACGACCTTTGAAGAACATTTTAGACATCTTGGAGCCTTATAAATTTAGAACACAGTATTTTAGGCACTTTATACCATCAACATGGGATTGGATAAAGTAATTAGAAAAGAAAACAGGCCTAGTTGTAAAATAGGCCTGTTTATAATATTTTTCATTTTTTGAACGAGTGGTTTATTTTTGTTGCGGTTGTTGATTCTATAGGTTTATTTTTATTCGTGCTAACTTAAAATTACGCGTTTATTAGTTAAGAGTAAGATTTTATGGACTATACAAAAAGCTCTACTCAGGCTTTTTCTTTTTTACGTTGCAACACGTCAACAAAAGATTCTGAGTCTTTAAGGTATAACACAACGGATGTATCACGCAGAACGTCAGATTCTTATATTTCAGGTGTGCAACGAGAAAACTCTATTGGAAATGAACCAAGAGGAGCTGGAGTAGGGTTGCTTTTACTGAGTTTAGGGCGTCCATTACCACCCAACTATTTTATGGGGGATTACGTCCAACCAACAGGTGGTAGTAAATCAGCTCCTTTAGAGCAGTATCGAGCATTATCGACAACTAAACGTGTAGTTGAGCTTCGCATGACTGCGACACAATATAAGAAGTCACTTGAGAATACACTGCAGATACATTCTGTAATCAGAGCTAAACCTACGAATAATTTAGTTCAAAGGGCTAGTTTAGAGCAACGTAAGAGTGAACTTACCGATCTGATACCGTTTAGCGAATACAAAAGAGAAGTTGAACTTAACCAGGTTCGCAGATCGTTAAAGGCTCTTGGGCCTATGCCAAAAGATATTGGTTCGGAAGAAAGAACCAGATACCTAGTTCAAAAGGCAAGTTTAGAGCAACGTAAGAATGAAATTACTAATTTGATACCGTTTACAGAATTCAAAAGAAGAGTTGAGCTTAATCAGATTCGAAAATCATTAAATGAGTATTAATATATTTTTAGTTCAGAACTAAATTTAATTGAGGAATAATAATGTCAGCGTTCAAAGTTAAATATTTTAATTCAAAAAAAGAGCTACTACATTGTGAAAGTATCTTTATGAAAAACCTCGGAGCAGCGAAGCGCTCTTCATCATCAATGGCTCCAATGAGTACGGAGCGTATTGAAATTTATGATGTTAGTGATAAATGGTTAGCTATAAAAGAGTTAGGGAAATGGAAGTCGATAGAATGAATTTTTTAGTATGGTGTGATAAATGAGGTTTTAACTATAGTGTATATTTTTAGTTTATTATATGTACCGAGTTATTTTCTATTCAAATAGGCGAAACAATGTAATTTAATTTGTGAATGCTATGTGCCCCCTATCATTAAATCATTATTCTTCTCTCTATAGACACGCACAAGGAAGTGTTTTTAATAGAGGTAAAGCATGAATTCTATTGATTTTACATTTTTAGATAAAGAGATACTTACTCAATTGCAGAAAAGAGGGATGAGTATTAATGAAAGTATTCAACTCATTAATTTTGAAATTTACTATTTAAATTATAGAGATAGAGCTGCAGTGAGAAAAGCTGTCCGCTTAGTTGGAGAAGATAAAAAGCAAGCAATTATTTCCAAAATTCATATGAATAAACGGAAAAGCTACCTTGCTGAATTACTGGCAAACGAAAATAAGTATCATATGGAAAGTTGTAATTATTTATTTGGTGTATAATTAAATAGAAAAGAGCTACCAATGAAGTAGCTCTTTTTTCATTCATTCAAATACAACTCCGCCATACCATCGAGCTTGCTTTTTACTTCTTTCCAATTAGGCATCACGCTGGTTAATAAGCGCCAGAAACGCTCGCTGTGGTTGTATTCTGCAATGTGGCAAAGCTCATGTAAGATCACGTAATCAATGCACTCTTTAGGCGCTTTGATCAGATGAGGGTTGAGCATCAACGTGCCTTTGGCTGAGCAGCTTCCCCACTGTTTTTGCATCGGCATAATGCGGAATGAAGGGATGCCCTCTACCCACGTTGCTTGTGGTAAAAGCTCAGCTAAACGTTCATGGAACACGCGCTCTGCACTAACGCCATACCAACCAGATACCAGTGCTTTAACGAGCTTTGGCTTATCTTCGTTAAAGCGGTTGAGCGTGACTAACAGCTTGCCTCGTTCCATCTTCACGTTGGAAATGGCATCTTGGTCTTCAACCACTTTTAACACATAGCGGCGGCCTAGATAGAATTGCATCTCGCCGCTCACGTAGTGTTTGGTTTGCACATATTCTAAGTGAGTTCGAAACTCGACCAGTGCATTCCAAATCCATTGAGCGCGTTGCATGACCGCCTCATTGATTGCTGATTTTTCAGCATCTTGAGGCGCAGTAACAGCCACTCGGCAATCTGGGTGAACTCGAATGGTGATTTTCTTTTTTTTGCCTTCGCCGTTTTTCTCTAGAGAAAAAGTTTTGCGGATCACCTCATAGGTAACAGCTTCATCACCATAGATGAAGCTGTATTCCTCGGTATTGCCTTCTTTATGGTTAACCGAAGTCATGCTTAGTGGCCTGACTTATTGTTACCAGATAGGCCAAATCGGGTGATTTGAATGACATCAGTGATAATGGCTTGCGCTTTGTCGATACCCACATCAGCGAACAGCAGTGGCAGCAGCCCCAAACGGATCTGGTTTTCAATCTCCGATGGGTTAATTGAAAACTCAGCAACCGCTTTACGTACAATGCCATCAATGTCTAACGCATACTGAAAGTATTTATCTTCAAGAATGGGGTCTTCCGTTAGAGGTAACGGCTCACCTAGCGCTTTTAAGAACAAACCATAATACGCTTGAACATGACGTTTGATTTTAGGATCAAGCTCTGCAAAGCGATCAGTCGGTAAACCTGCCACATCACGGTCTTTAACCTGCTGCTCAAAATCCGCAAATAGAAGGTACTGTTTAACAGGGCTATCAAACATCTCCTTGGTTTTCTCGATGGCTTGTTTTAACAAGTTTGAGAAATACTCTTGGGCATACGGATCATCCGCCAAATCTTGCTCAATCATCTTGGTTACACGACCAGTGATGACATCCTTTTTGTTTTTGGCTTCATCATCGGTCATTTGCTCTGGTTTGGCATCTTTACCCATGTTGCCAACCAGATAAGCGCCTTCTGGCTCTTCAATCGACACACCAGCTATGTGCTTGTCTAACATGGCGCGAATATTTTCCGAATATTCGTCGTAGTCCACGGTTTCCTCTGCATCAGCACGTACTTGTTGGCGTAGTTGACTCATGGATTTCAGCGTGCTCTTGTAATGATCTCGAGTGCCCACAGCCGTGTTGGGGAAAATAGCGTCGAAGCTTTTATCTTCAAAGTAGGTCGCTGATTGCAATGCGACTTTTAAGCAGTTAGCAAATGCGGTCAGCGCATCATAAAAATCATTACGCAGCTTTAAGTTGGTATCCGTTAATTGACCATCAATGGTATCAATTTTAGGTGCCAAAGCCTGACGAAGTGCTTGTCCATCTTGCTTGTTCTTCACACCAGAAAAAATTGCCCAAAGGTCATCATACAAACCTGGCAACTTCTTGTACTCGGTATCCATGCGGTTATACAAGCCTTTGAGATCGTCGATATCAAAGCCGCCTTGGGTGCGTTCAGCCAAGTCTTGGTACTTCTCAATGGTGATGTCCAGCTCTTTGAGGATGCCACGATAATCAATCAAATAACCGAACTGCTTTTTGCTGTGCAGTCGGTTAACACGCGCAATGGCTTGAATAAGGTTGTGCTGTTTTAACGGCTTGTCGATATAAAGCACCGTGTTTTTAGGCTCATCAAAGCCCGTTAACAGCTTATCGACCACGATCATAATGTCGGGACCTTCATCCTTTTCAAATTCTTGGATGATGTGCTTGGTGTAGGCTTTTTCATCGCTCCAGCCTTTCTGTGCGACGTTTTCTTTCCACCAATTTTGCACCAGATCGGTACTTTCATTATCGACGTTATCGTGTCCCTCACGGGTATCAGGTGGCGACATCGCAACCACTGAAGTGACTTTACCGATTTGATCGAGAAGCTTCTTATAGCGAATTGCAGAGGCTTTAGAATCACACGCCAGTTGACCTTTCAAACCTTGCTGCTTGAAGTTTTGGAAGTGATCCGAAATGTCGTGCGCAATTAACTCTAAACGTCCTTCGGTTTGGTAGATCTGACCTTTTTGCGCGAACTTGCGTTTTAAGTCTGCGCGTTGCTTTTCCGATAGGGTATCGGTGATACGGTCAAACCACGCATCAATGGCTTTGTCGTTGGTACTGAGATCAGGTTTACGCTCTTCGTACAACAGCGGCGTAACCGTACCATCTTCGACAGCTTGCTGCATGGTGTAAGAGTGAATGATCTTACCGAACTTGTTCTCGGTTTTATCGTCTTGCAGCAGAGGTGTACCTGTGAAACCGATGTAAGCGGCTTTTGGCAAGGCTTGCTGCATTCGGATGTTGTTCTCACCGTTTTGGCTACGGTGTCCCTCATCCACTAATACGATAATGTCTGGGCTATCGTTGTAGCATTCAGGTAGGTTAATCGCTGTACCAAACTTATTGATGATCGAGAAGATAATACGTTCGTTACCTTTGCCAATTTGCTCGGCAAGGCGTTTACCTGTGGTTGCCATTGCCTCTTTTTTGTCTTTATCTGACAGTGCGCCGCCAGAAGCAAAGGTGCGAGCAAGTTGGTCTTCTAAATCCACACGGTCGGTCACAACCACAATGCGGCATTTCGCTAACTCTTTTAGCCAAATCAGTGCTTTTGACAAAAACACCATCGTGAATGATTTGCCCGAACCTGTGGTATGCCAGATCACACCGCCATTGCGTGCGCCTTTGTCGTCAAAAGAAGTAATACGTCCCACTAACGCTTTGATACCAAACACTTGCTGATAACGCGCCACAATCTTGCCTGCTTTTTTATCAAACAGAGTAAATAAACGGGTAAGCTCTAGTAAGCGGTCATGGCGCAGCAAGGATACCAATAAGCGATCTTGGTCTGTCACTACCAAATCACCGCCTGCAATCAGTGATAGATATTCATCTTCGATCGCTGGCGTGCGATGGCTGAAAATCGCATTCAATTGCGCGTCATTCAGTGAGGTGTTCTTAAGGCATTCAAAGGTGTTTTCAGTAATTTCTTCTTCTTTCCATTTCGCCCAGAACTTTTCAGGTGTGCCGCACGTACCGTATAAGCCATCATGTCCATTGATGGATAACAACAGTTGGCTGTAAGCAAACAGATGAGGAATTTCATCCACTTTTTGGTTGCGAATGTTTTGCGAAATACCCTCAAGAATGGTGGGTTTGCCATTGATGCTGCTATCAGGACGTTTGGCCTCTATCACTACCCAAGGCAAGCCATTAACGAAACAGACCACATCAGGAATGCGTTTACCTGTACCACGGGCATTATCGACTTCCATCTCTTCTGTGAAATGGAATTGGTTGTTTTCAGGCGTGTCCCAATCAATAATTTGAATGGTTGGGTTGGTTTTTTTACCCTCGACAAACTCAGTGACGCTAATGCCATACGTCAGTGAGTTATACAGCTTTTCATTAGCGGTTTTTAAGCCTTCATTCATGGCTGGGTTGGCTAATTCTTGAATGATTTTATCAATCGCATTTTTTGATAAATGATGCTCTTTACCCATAAACGAATAGGTTTTGTGTTGCAGCACGTCACGCAATACATTAGGTAAGATGACGCTTGATAAGTTACCTCGCATAACCGTGCAGTCACTTGGTGGAATGAACTGATAGCCAAGGTTGGTTAATAGCGTAAGCGCAGGAATTTTTGCGCTTTGTTCTTCTTTGAAGTTAGGGACCGCGTTAGTTGTCATCGTTGTTTTTATCCCGTGAAAGCAGCAGTTGTCGTTCTTTTTCAAGCTGTATACGAAGCTCTTCTTCACTTGGTAGTTCCATCATGTATTTTGATGCAAACAAGTGTTCACTGTCATTGAGTACCGAATATTTTGCCACCGTATGGTTGTTTTCAGTACACAGAATTAAGCCGATGGTCGGGTTATCATCACTGCGGCGTTTTTTCTCTTCATACATACGAACATACATGTCCATTTGCCCAACGTCTTGATGGGTGAGCTTATGCATCTTTAAATCGATGAGCAGAAAGCACTTTAGATGGAAGTTGTAGAACACTAAATCAATGTAATAGTCTCCATCATCGGTACTAATACGTTGTTGACGCTCGACAAACGCAAAGCCTTTACCGAGTTCCAGTAAGAACTTTTGCAAGTTATCAATTAAGGCTTGTTCTAGTTCGCTTTCATGTACCTGACTAGAGGGCAGGTTAAGAAAATCGAGAATATAGGGATCGCGAAGATAATCTTTTACATCTACTGCTAGTGGTTTGGTGTTTTGCTCTGCTTCATCCAGCACTGACTGTAGATCATGCTTACCCGCTTGGGTTGCAAGTAATCGTTCGTAATAAAGCGTTCCCATTTGCCTTTCAAGAGCACGAACACTCCAGTTCTGTTCTGCAGCCTCTTTTAAATACCAAAGGCGAGCATGTTCGTTTTCGATGCTAATCAGTTTATTGTAGTGAGACCAACTCAAATCGGCAGACAGTGTCTGCCGATTTGGAAATGCCTGATAAAAACTGCGCATATTTCTTAGGTTGCGTACTGAAAAGCCCTTACCGAACTCCTCTGTTAACGACACAGAAAGGCTTTTCAGCACTTGCTTGCCATACTCTGCGCGTGTTTCACCTTGCTGTTCACCTTCCACAATTAAACGGCCTATTTGCCAATAGGTTTGCACCATGGTGGTGTTGACGGTTTGTGCGACCTGTTTTCGTCCCTCAACCAGTAAAGTACGAATATTGTTTAACAAGTCGGTGTTTAATTGTGAAAGATGATTGTTCATTAGGCGGCCTCTACTTGTACTCTTCTCTTACCCGTTAACAACTGCTGCATCAATGCCTTTTTTTCTTGCTTCAAGTGCGCCAGCTTGGCTTCTAATAACTCGATTTCCTTATCGGCAGCAGTAAGGACTGAAGCGATTTTTTGTTGTTCTTCAAACGCAGGGCAATAAATTTTTAGACCTGAAACATCAGAAGAGTTAATCGCAGGATAGTTTGAGCCAACTACAAGGCTGTCTATCTGACCTGTAACGTGAGCACTAAATATGTACTGATAGATGTAATCACCACTAACTTTCTTTTTCGGTGTAAGTACAGCAAACCCAGTTGAGGCAATGCAATCAGCGTAGCAAGATGTGACTTTGGCGAACCCTTTTAAATTTGGTCGCACAGTAGACATCAAGGTATCACCATCTTGCAAAACTCGGCGAGCACGTGAGGGTGCGGCTGAAAATTCATGCACTTCAAGCTCTTTTGAAATTACCCCAAAATCAACATTTGATAGTGATATATATCTGAATTTAAAATTATCGGGTGTTTTTTTTCCTAATGATTTTCTATCAACATATACCAAATCAGATAACGAATGGCGTTCCCATTCCCCCTCAAATGCTTTACCCGTTTCAGGATCAACCAACCGCTTTTTACCCGTCAACAACTGCTGCATTAAGGCTTTTTTCTGCTGCTTACTGGCATCAATCAGCTTTTCAGTGGTTGCAATACCGCGATTCCATGTCGAAAGGATTTGGGCGATTTTGCGTTGTTCTGAAAGTGGGGGAACTGGTACTGAGATATCTTTAATAATTCCTGCACTAAGGTTTTGTTGACCGCCACTATTAGCCAATTCACGAATATTATCGTATTGGCTCATTAAATATTGGTAATAATATTCAACATCATGTTCTTTATTCAGTAATAGAGCTGCACAAGCTTGGTTAGTTGATGCTTCTATACCAAGTTTTGCTACTTGCCCACGAGTTTTCCCTTGACCGTACATAGCCATTAAAATCGTATCTTTCGGGAATAACTTAGCAGATGAATTATCTAAACCCTGCTTTGTGATTTTTTGTTCGGTATCAGCAATCACACCAAACTTTACTTCAGAAGTGGTTACCCAAGGAATATCACCATTCCAATAAGAATCGTTTTTTCTACTTGGAGTGCCACCTGAAGTTACTTTTGCAATGCTACCAACGGTACTTTTTTTCCAACCATTAGGCACCATAACCCAGCTCCTCTAGGTAGCCCGCCATTTCCGCTTCTAGATCGGCTAGTTCAGTTTGCAGTGCCAAACGCTCACTGCGCACAGCCATCAAATCGATTTCCGCTTCTTCTTCAAAGGTATCGACGTAACGAGGAATATTCAGGTTGTAGTCGTTCTCACGGATCTCATCGAGCGTTGCCACATACGCGTATTTGTCCACGTTGTCGCCGCTGCGGTAGGTCTTGACGATCTTGTCGATGTTTTCTGCTGTCAGTACGTTCTGGTTTTTACCAGACTTAAACTCACGCGAAGCATCAATGAACATCACATCGTTAGTGTCTTTTTTCTTCTTGAAGATCAAAATTGCCGCTGGAATACCTGTACCAAAGAAGAGTTTTTCAGGTAAGCCGATAACGGCATCTAGCAAGTTTTCTTCGATCAATTGTTTACGGATTTTGCCCTCACTCGATGCGCGGAATAGCACGCCATGAGGCACAACCACGCCCATTCTGCCTGTCTCTGGTTTTAGTGTTTCAATCATGTGCGAGATGAATGCGTAGTCGCCTTTGGTTTTTGGTGGCACACCACGGCGGAAACGACCAAAGTGATCGCTTTCTGCGTCTTCATGTCCCCATTTATCTAATGAGAATGGCGGGTTTGCGGTTACCACATCAAAGTGCAGTAAGCCACCGTTGGCATCTTGCAGCTTAGGGTTACGAATGGTGTCACCCCATTCAATGCGGTGGTTGTCTTCGCCATGCAGGAACATGTTCATTTTCGCCAATGACCATGTAGAGCCAATCGCTTCTTGACCAAATAAAGCGTATTGCTTCGAGCCGCCAAAGTTCTTTTGAATTTGCTTACCACACTTCATCAAGAGTGATCCTGAACCACATGCTGGGTCACAAATGCTGTCGCCTTGTTGTGGTTCTAGGATGATAGAAAGCAGATCCGATACCTCTGGCGGGGTATAGAATTCACCTGCCGATTTTCCGCTGCCTGCGGCAAAGTGTTTGATCAGGTATTCGTAAGCGTTACCAATCACATCCAATGAACCAACACGGCTTGGGCGTAGGTTTAGAGTTGGCTTACCAAAGTCTTCCAAAAGGTGGCGTAGAATGTCGTTCTTTTGCTTTTCATCACCCAATTTATCGGTGTTAAAGCTGATGTCTTGGAACACGCCTTTAAGCTTGGTGCCGTTGGCTTCTTCAATCGCGTGTAATGCTTGGTCAATACGAGTACCGTTACCTGCGGTATTTCGTGCATCGTACAAATCCCAGAAGGTTGAACCTGTTGGGATCTTGAATGATTGGCTGGCAAGCATGGCTTCAACCATTTCTTTGTTGTCACCGAACTGTTTAGTCAATTCTTCGACTTTGTCTTGACGTACATCTGAGATGTATTTTAAGAACAGCATGGTCAAGATGAAGTCTTTGTATATAGATGGATCTACGGTGCCGCGGAACGTATCGCAAGCTGACCATACGGCTTTGTTGATGTCGTCTTGGTTGATTTGGGTATGTGGCATGAGTTACCTAGCTGTTATGTATAGCGCTTATTTGTATCAATCTACGTGATTATCTGAACAACTACTTATCCAGAATGGTATTAGTGCTGATTAAGCGAATGAAATATGGGGATATAATACGTGGTTATGGTGTTTTTTTATAGTCATTTTAATCAACAAGATGGGGTAGGAGGGGAGCCTAAACGAATAATATAACATGCTTGAAACAACTTATTGGATAATTATCCAATAAGTTGTTTCAATTTTTTGGACGATTTATACTGAAGTATTGTAACTTATTGTATTTTAAGTGTTTAACTTTTGGCATCTTAATTGCTCTATTGAAGTTAACTCGTGAAGAGCACGATTATCAATAGAATTTAATATTAAGGAATAAAGCCATGCCAACTCCAGCTTATATGTCAATTAAAGGTGAAACTCAAGGCGATATCACTAAAGATGCTTACTCAGCAGATTCAGTAGGTAACGTATGGCAAGAAGCGCACGTTGATGAATTTCTTGTTCAAGAACTTGATCACGTATTAACGGTTCCACGTGATCCACAAAGCGGCCAACCAACAGGTCAACGCGTTCACCGTCCAGTAGTCGTAACTAAGCAACAAGACCGTTGTTCTCCACTACTATTCAATGCTCTTGTATCTGGTGAAAAACTGCCTGAGTGTAGCATCAACTTCTACCGCACTTCGACTTCAGGTAAGCAAGAGCATTACTACACAATTAAACTGATTGATGCACTACTAGTTGATATGCAAACTCGCATGGCTCACTGTCAAGATGCAGCAATGGCTGATCGTGTAACAGAAGAAGTGCTTAAGTTTACTTACCGTGCAATTGAAGTGACTCACGAAACATGCGGTACAGCAGGTAATGACGACTGGCGCACACCGCGCGAAGCGTAATGATTATAGATAACAATCATTAAAGTAAGGGCCACATGTTGGCCCTGTTTGTCGTTTTATTTCTATTGCATTGCTTATGGTTTATGAATATTCCATAAGCAATGCAATCGAGCTTCTATCAGGTGAATATAATGAGTCGCGAGTTAGAGTTTAAATTTGAAGTCCTCGGCACACATCATGAATTTCGTGTCGAGAGTTTTAATGTCGTTGAAGAGGTTTCTCTGCCCTTTAAAATGACTTTGTCTTTATTATCACTCGATCCTGATATTGAGTTTGATGCACTCAGCAGAAAACCAGCAGTGTTAACTATTGTAGGACAGGGCATCAATGCCGGACGGTTATTTCATGGGGTTGTTAATGAAGTGCGCTATTTAGGCGTAGGTCGCCGTTTTTCACGTTATCAAATCACGCTTGTCCCTCAATTATGGTTTTTAACTCAACGTCAAGATTGTCGTATTTTCCAAGATAAATCTATTGTCGACATTTTAACTGAAGTGCTTGATGGTGCATCAGTAACTGATTATCGTTTTGAGTTATTTAATACTTATCCAAATCAAGAATATTTACTTCAATATCGTGAAACAGATAGTCATTTTGTTCAGCGCCTGTTAGCAGAGCATGGTCTGTGGTATTACTTTGAACATACTGCAAGCAATCATACGATGGTGATTGTAGATAAAAATGATGCTATTCCAGAGTTAATCAGTTCGCCGTTAAATGCTTCTTATATTGGTCCATTGGTTTATCAATCTGACGGTGGTGGTAATGCAGATAGAGAGCATATTTTTGAATTAAGTGCTTATAACTGTGTTCGTACAGGGCATATTACTCAAACAGATTATAACTACGAGCAACCACGCATCCCTCAGCAAGTGCAGCAGCAAGGTATGCTAGATACGGACTTGGCTGTTTTTGACTATCCGGGACGTTACGAAAATACACATCAAGGTCAACAGCATACCAATTATCTATTAGCTGATAATCAGGTTGAAAATCATCAGATTGAAGCTTCAAGTAATATTATGCGTTTAATCGCTGGTTATAGCTTCGACTTATCAAAGCATCCAAGAAGTGCTATTAACCGTGACTATACTTTACTTTCAGTGACACATAGCGGTTATAACCCACAAGCGTATGAAGAGGAAGCAAGTGAATCTCCGGCTTCTTACCAAAATCAGTTTATTTGTATTCCACGTGATGTTGAATATAAAGCTCAAAAGTTACCTGCGCCTGTGATCGATGGTCCTCAAACGGCGGTTGTTGTTGGTCCTGTGGGTGAAGAGATTTATACCGATCCAATGGGGCGTATTAAAGTGCAGTTTCATTGGGATCGTTATGGTAACAATAATGAGCACTCTGGTTGTTGGTTACGAGTAAGTCAGTCTATGGCTGCGCCAACGTGGGGAGCAGTTTATTTACCAAGAATAGGGCATGAAGTGGTTGTCACCTTCTTAGAGGGGGATCCAGATAGACCTCTAGTGACAGGTGCTGTATACAATGGTTTGAACACGCCACCTTATGTGTTACCAGAGAATAAAACTAAAACGGTGTTTCGTACCCAAACTCATAAAGGGGATGGTTATAACGAAATGTCGTTTGAAGATGAAGCGAACCAAGAGCAAGTTTATTTTCATGCTCAAAAAGATATGAAAACTAAGGTACTTAATAACCGTTTCAGAACCATAGGTAACGATGAAGAGTTAGCCGTTGGACGTAACCAAGAAAATGAAATAAGAAAAGATCGAAAAGAGACCATCGAAGGCCATAAAACATCAATTACAAACCAAACCTTCACAGAAACAGTTCATCAAGATGTCGACGTAAGTTACAACGCTAACATAGAAAAGAGCGTAGCGGTTGATCAGACGTTAACTATCCATGATAACCGCAATAGCACCGTGGGTAAAAATGATGATTTAACTATTAAAGGTGAACAAAGCGCGATAACGATGGGAGCAAGAAGCACTGATATTAGTGCTGATGATACATTAACTGTTGGTAAGAATTTTACGGTAGAAGTGGGAAGTAATGCCTCTATAAAATCCGATGGTGAGCATACGATTATCAGTGCAGATGAAATCAGTGCAAAAGTGGGTAGCTCAGGCTTTATCTTAAAAAATAATGGAACAATAACCTTATATGGTTCAAACATTATGGTTGATGGTGCAAGTTCCGTCGCTTTAGTTGGAGGGAATGTTGCAATTAACCCTGGTGCAGCTTCGAGTCAAACCAGTAGTGTGAGTGTTAATCCTCCTAGAGTCTTTTCTATGTCACCTTTGGCATCAACTAAGCCTGTGATGACCTCAGCAGCATACAGTGCAATGGTGGAAGATGGCGCATTAATGAAAGAGTTATGCCAATGTGGTAAGGGGGGCGTATGTCAACTTCACAGCTAAATAGTGAATGGCGATTGAATATTGTTGAACAACCATTATTTGATGCATCAGAAAACATTTATGCGTTAATTGAAGCAGAGCTATGGACAGATTGGCATGCAGAACTTAGTTCACATGTTGATGAATTAGAGATCTTTGAACTATTTAAAGCAACGCAGTTTAATGCGATAAAAAATGGTCCTGTGGTGGTTAATGTCGCAACGTCACAAGCATTATTCGAAGCGAGTGTAAATAAAATGAACACTGCGCATTGTGGAGCGTTGTTTTATACCGAAAATACAACCAGCTGTAGTGAATTAATGTATTCATTACGTAATGCTTTAGTCGTTAAGAAAGGCAATGGAGAAGTGTTTTTACGCTATTACGATCCGAGAGGATTATTGCCATTAGTTGCCTCAATGTCAGATACAGAGCGTCGAGATTATTTTGCACCAGTGACTAAAATCTCGTGGTTTAATAAAGCGTGGCTTACTGTTTCAGTACCTGTAGCTATAACCCCTCCGTTTTCTGATTATCAATGGACAATGACCGAACAGCATTTTGCGTCCATGCAATCCATCTCAACTCAGTGGTAAAGGAGTGTTAACACCATGAGCCAATCTTATATTGTTCAAAGCGGTGACACGCTGCTTAAAATTGCCATTGATAATGATGTCCCTTTTACCACGTTACTTGAGCTGAACCCGAAATATCAACCTAACCCTGATTTAATTCATGTGGGTGATAGCATTCGTCTGCCAGAAGAGGTAGAGGATGAGGAGATAAAGCAAGATTATTTTATTGAGCCAGTAAAACCTCGCCCAGTATCAGATACCTGCACATTAATGTCTTCGCCAGAATGCGAAGCTAAAGAAGTGCATGACATTTTGTTTGTGACAGGGGTACATAAAACAGATTTTTATTGTGTGGATGAAAAAGCGCTCAAATTTATAAAAGAGGAAGTAAGTGAATTAAATAAACTGATCCAAGGGTATGTTGATCTTGTTAGTGCAGCACTTAATGTAGAAAGTGCCACAAAAGAGCAGATTGCAGCTCATGCCAGAAAGAGACAGGCATGGCTAGAGGCGGCAAATTATGCAGGAGCGATTTTTCTATCAGAATCAAGTCTTGATAAACAAAGAAAAAGAAATGAAGCTGCACAAATAAAAAAACAAGACAACGAGAATTGGGAGGCTCTACAAGGACAAATAAAAGAGCTTGAGAATACAAAACTGTTTGTGAAGGATTATAACGAAAATCCTTTATATACTGATAACTTATCTGTTGGCACATTAAAAAGAGAAGCGCTTGAGCGTATCGATGCTGATTTAGGGCGATTACGTCAACAACAATTGGCTATGGTACAACAAAGTGAAGAGAAAGCGCAGAGTAACCCATCTCCTATAAAACCAAATAATCAATCAGTTAAGTTAAATAATATAAAGGGAAAAAGCGCTGCCAAGCGTCATGTTATTGAGGTGTTCTCGGTATTAGATAATAGGTATATGTATATTCGCGCTGATTTTTTTGAGCGAGAGTATGCGCATTGGCGTCAAGTACCAGATAGAACGAATACTAGGCAAGCGCTACTTGATAATGATAAAAAAGGCTTAATGACAGCAGTAGCAAAAGACATTGCTGCAGACATAAAAAGTGATATCAAAAGTGGACCATTAAAAAAACAGATAGCGGAATGGAAGGCTGACGGTGACTACTGGTTGGAATCCAAAAAGGAATATGACCTTTGGGGAGAAGGCGATAACACCAAAATAGCCGTAAGTCATGAAGCTCAGCTAGTTCGTTGGGGAGCGAATGCTGTAGCAAGGCTAGATAAAACAGGCATGACGATTGGTGGCTCTGCTGCAATTGCGCTTGCAGAGGCATCAGCGAAAATAGAAGGGTTTCTGCCGTATAAAGGAGGTTATGCCGCTAAGTTAACCTACACCGATGCAAATAAAAATACCGCTACCTATGCTTTTGGCTGCTTTAGACTCAAAGGGGAAATACAAATTAGTGCATTTGTGGGCGCAATGGTGAGTGGAGATGCGTCAGCAAAAATATTATTACCTGAAACAGGAGAAGGCAGTGTTGGTGCGCTATATAGCCCAAATGTAGGATTAGCAACGTCCAATACTGGCGGTGAAGTTGGTCTTAAAGTCGATGGTTTTGCGGGTGGGCAAATTGGCGGAAAAGTTACAGGCAGTGCAGAGTGGCAAGCACCACCAACATCCAAAGTGAAAGAAAAAGAGAAGGTTAAAGTCGACTTTCAACAGTTAGCCGAAGTATCAGCAGAAGGAAACATCGCAGGTGGCCTTGGTGCTGGGGTTGATTTTCAATTGAGATTAACTCCTGATGGATTTTATTTTGCATGCTCAGGCCGCTTTGTATTTGGTGCTGGGGGGAGTGGTAGTTTTGCTTCATTAATTAAATTAGATCAATTGTGGGAGTTAGCTAAAGTTATTTTGCAAGGACTGCAATGGGTAGGGTATCGACTGCTTGAAAATATTGATGGACGAGCGTATGAATATTTAATTAAAGCCAGTTATTTAGCCTTTACTTCTGAATCGTTGTGTAAAGATCCAATGAAAGCTCTTCAGAATGCAGTTAAATCAGGGGAGGAGGTAATTATAGGTTTTTGGAATGATAGAAAAGAAATGATGGATCATCAAAAAGAAGCAGAGATTCTTTCTCAGCGTATCATGAGTGAAGAGGTATTTAGTGGTATACCTGCCGATCAATTGCTGCCTGAAGTGGTCGGTATGATGCTCAATACCTTAGTGGAAGACTTTTTCTTACGTCGTGAAGAAGCACAAGAGACTGCTATTTGTTATTTATTAAAGAAAACCACTTACAGTTGGCGTAAGTTTGAAGAGATTTTATCTCGTATGAACGATTTTGGCTCGAAAGAAGTAGGCTACGAAAAATTGTTTGCCAACTTAAAACGCATTAATACGGTATTAGATGGCGAGCAGCAAAGAGAGTTTAATGGATGGGTTTATCGTTTAGCAAAAGCGAAAAAACAATCAGAAATACCGTCGATGCCATTTACGCCAAAGACAGAAATTGGTTGATGATATGATTGTTAGGTTAGGCTGTGAAAAGAAAGCTTCTACTTAATAAAGATACGCCCCTAAAGATTAGGGGCGACAAATACTCAAAGGTTAATTTAAGATAATAGCAGGTGTTTTTTGCTGAAGAGAGCAGCGAAAGCTATTGTTAGGGTAGTAATGGTCGCGCATTAGAGGTTTATTGACTCTATCAAAAGTCATCGCTCCTGTCCCATCACGCATTATTTTTTCTGCACCAGTTTTTGGCCCTTGTGGGTTTAACTTTGGCGATTCTTGATAATAGTCAGGTGAATACCAATCATTGGTCCACTCACTAATATTATTACTCATACCGTATATCCCTAATGGGTTTGCGGACCATTGCCCTATTTGGTCTTCTGTACTTGTTCCAGCGTTGACCTCATCATCAGTATAATCGATGTAGTAACCAGTATTTGGGTTGAAATATTGCCCATTGCGGTATTGCAAATAACCATTATTAGTCGCGTAATAACGTTTTTCGCCTCGGTTACGGGCGGCATATTCCCATTGTGCTTCGGTTGGTAAGTCAAAAGGTAGTACAGTAAGGTTACCTAACCATTGACAATAATCTTTAGCCTCTTGCCAATTTATTATTCTAGCAGCTTGGTTTTTTCTATATTGAATAACTTTTTGATATCTATCTGAATTTCTCTTTATGATACTCCCATCTGCCATATTATCAGCAGCGACAGGTAATCCATTAATTTGTCGCATCCATTCCATATCCATAAAGCTAGTTTCATAAGCAGACATAGAATAAGAATCAAGAGTGACTTTGTGAAGATAATCAGCTCCTTTACGTGTACTTAGTGGGGAACTTAGGCATTGAGCATCAGGTGACCAGTCTATTCTATTTGTAGTTCTGCTTGGAATTTCGCAAGGAGCTCGAAAATCTCCCATTTCAAAACTGCCGCCTTTTATAAATACGAGATTCTCAATAGCACGAACCGCAGTGTTTAATGCATTTTGTTTTAAATCATTGGATGCATCAGGGTACAACTTATTGATGTTGGTAATAATGGTATCAATTTGTTGTTTTGATACAGTGTCACTTGATGCGCTAATAGAGGAGTTGGCATCGTTGCAGCCGCTTAATAATGGTAGTAAGCAAGCAAATCCTAACCATTTGTTTTTCATGATTCTTCCTTATAATTCTATGTCTCTATTTTAAGCTATTTCGCGTTCTCATTGAAGGTGTAACAGAGAGTAAAATGTGATATTTGTTCAGTGTTTATGGGGAGTGATAAGAGTTATGTTTATGTCATGTAAGTATTGTTTATTTATGTAGCTTTATAAGAAAAAGCCTCACAAAAGTGAGGCTAAATTTAGAGTTATTTAAAATTATTTAGGCGCTTTAAACTCTCGAACTCAACGGAATGATCGTCACTTTCTGACCAATATCTACCGACTCAACTTCTGGTTGCACTTCAATTAAGCAGTTGGCTTCACTCATTGAACGTAAAATCCCAGAGCCTTGTTTACCCGTAGTTACCACTTCCATTTGACCATTTTGGTTAATCGAGTAAATGCCACGGCTGTATTCAGTTCGGCCAGTGCGAGAACGAATAAACTCTTTTGCAATCGCCGTAAAGGTTTCAGGCTGCCAATTATCTTCGCCTTGAAGTTTGCGAAGTGCAGGTTCAACAAACTGTAAGAACGCCACCATTACGGCTACAGGGTTACCCGGTAAACCGAAGAATGGAGTATCACCAATATGACCAAAGGCAAGAGGGCGTCCCGGACGCATATTGATACGCCAGAAATTAATATTACCCAGTTTGTCTAAAATCGTTTTGATGTAGTCCGCATCACCAACTGACACACCACCAGAAGATAAAATCATATCTGCTTGTTGTGATGCTTGAGAAAGCGTTGACTCTAAAGCGGCTTCACTGTCTTCAATGATACCGAAATCAATCACTTCACAGCCTAATTTTTGCAGTAATGCCGTTAAAGTAAAACGGTTTGAGTCGTAAATAGAGTTGGCTTTTTGTGCTTCACCCGGCGCTTGAACTTCATCGCCAGTCGAGAAGATAGCCACTTTTGTTTTAGCGATAACAGGAACAGAAGCAATGCCTAAAGATGCAAGCATACCCACTTCAGGTGCTGTAATACGTGAACCTTTAGCCACACAGATCTGATCCATAGCCAGGTCTTCACCGGCTAGACGAACGTTTTGGCCTTTACGAATGCCTGATTTACCCGCATCGAAGTATACTTGATCACCTTCTTGAGTCGCTTGTTCTCGCATGATCACAGCATGACCATTTTCAGGTACAGGCGCACCCGTCATGATTTTTGCGGCTTCACCATGTTGAAGGGGGCGATCATAGCTGTGACCCGCCATGATTTCGGCAACGACCGTATAGCTTTCACGCTCTAAATCATCACCACAAATCACATAGCCATCCATTGCTGAATTGTTATGTTGAGGAACATTAATCGGCGATAAAATATCTTGAGCGGCTAATGCGTTAATCGACTCAACTAAAGAAACATTACTTTGTGAACTTAGTGGAGTGATTGCCTCTAAAATCTTAGCTCTGCCTTGGCTAACAGATAAAAACGCAGGAGATAACTCATCGCAGTTAGCAGATAGGTCACTTTGTTGTTTATGTTGATGTTGTTTTACGTAGTCAACAATGAATTGCGTGATTGAGTCGGTATCATTGATATCCATTTGAGGCAGTTCAGAGTCGGCTTTTGAATCCGAGGCAATCGCAATGATGTTCTCATCTTCTGGGAAAATCCAAGGCTTGCCGATTTCATCACGATGTAATTCAATCTTGGTGTATGGCAGTTGTTTAAACCCTTCAATAAGAATTAAGTCTAATTCAGTTTGGTCGAGTTTATTGATTAACTGCTGACATGTCGTTTCTTCATCGGGTGTTTCAGTGATCAACGCATTACGAAAGCGTGAACTGATCAACATTTGGCTAGCGCCCGCTTTACGTAAGCGGTAACTGTCTTTGCCTTCTTGGTCGATATCAAAATTATGATGAGCGTGTTTAATGACTGCGACTTTTAGTCCCATATCAGTCAGTTTAGGCAGCAGTTTTTCAAGTAATGTTGTTTTACCTGTGCCGCTATAAGCAGCAAAACCCAATAAAGGGATAGACGCAGACGTTAAGCTCATAATAAAGTTCCAAATTGTTCAAGTTCTTGAGGACTATTCAAATTGATAAACGCGTTAGGGTAGTCAGAGAAATCAGCAAAAACAGTATTACACTCTTTGTATAATAGGATGATTTTTCTGTCTCCACGCGTTAAAAAGGCATCAATTTTTGGAATAATACGTTTGTGCATTAAAGTGACAACAGGTTGCATGTACTCACCATCGTGAGCCACTACAATATCAGTATCTTCTTTGACGGCATTACAAAGCAAAGAAACTAAATTGTTTGGCAGGTTAGGGGAATCACATGGAATAAACCCAACCCAGTCAGAATTCATATTTACAAGGCCAGAATGCATACCCGCTAAAGGCCCTGGGTATTCACTAAATTGGTCTGGGAAAGTGACGGCGTAATGTGAATATTCATCAATACTGCGATTAGCATTAATGGCAATTTGGTCAGTTTGAGATGTTAATGTTTCTAGAGCGTGCTCGATGAGTGGTTTATCTTGAAATAAAACAAACCCTTTATCTTTACCACCCATACGACGAGCTTGCCCACCCGCTAATATTACCCAACTAGTTTGCTTTGGCTGGAGCATACTTATCCTTGCTAACAATCACTTTTAATGGGGTTGATTCTATCAGCTTTGCATCTGAAATGGTCCATTGACGATGACAAATTTCAGTTAAGGCATTGGTTTGGTGGCTGGTAACGACAATGCTAGAGCCTCGATCAAGTAGATCTTTAGCCATAATTACCAATAAATCGATGGACTCTTGGTCAACACTGGCACTTGGTTCGTCCATTAGCAAAATAGACGGTTTTAATACCCAAGCTCGAGCCATCGCGACACGTTGTTTTTCACCACCAGATAAAACAGAAATATGTTCGTCAGCTAAGGTTTCAAGGCCAACCATACGTAAGGCGTTGATCACCATATTACGTTTGTTTTGCTTGCTCATTGCTGTGTATTTCACACCGTAAATGACATTGTCATAAACCGTACCATCAAACAGAAATGGATTCTGATGCAAATAAACGATTTGATTGTTACCTGAACGGCCGAGTAGACGAACAGACCAATGAGGTTGGTCAAGGTTGATCTTACCCGTTGTTGCGGTTTGCAGACCCGATAAGATTTTGAGTAGAGTGGTTTTACCTACGCCATTGGCACCACGTAAATAAACAGATTCTTTTGGCCCAAGAGATAAATGTGGGATATGAAAAAGCACACGATCGTTAAATCGCATAGATAGATTATCGGCAGTTATTCTAATTGTCATCGTTATATGCCTACTAAGTACGTAAATACCCTTTACCACGAGTGATAGAGAGTAAAAAGTTTAAAACGAGTGCTAAAACTAATAACACCATACCAAGAGCAACACCCTGTGCAAATGCGCCTTTTTGGCTTTCCATTGCAATCGCAGTTGGAATATTTCGAGTAGAGTTGAAGATGTTACCACCAACCATCATTGAACAACCTACTTCAGTAATTATACGAGAAAACCCAGCAATAACGGCGGCTAGGATAGGGAAGCGAGTCTCCCAAATTAAACTGCCAAATGCGCGTGGAAGTGAAGCTCCGAGCGTAAATGAGGTTTCCCAAACACGGCGGTCACTGTGTTGGAATGCGCCATGCATCATCGCGACCATGATCGGAAAACAGATAAATATTTGTCCTATGATCATCGCTTCTTGAGTAAATAATAGTTGCCAATCCCCTAATGGACCAGCGCGTGAAAGCATCATATACAGCAATAAACCGATAACAACGGTAGGAACTGACTGTAAGGTATTCATTATAGAAAGTAATAGCCACCGCCCAGGAAAAGATCCATAAGCAAGCGCAAATGCCAACAAAAGAGCAGGTAATAATACAACTGCCATTGCAAATAGGGATACAGAGAAAGAAACACCTACGATGCTCCATAATGCAGTATCACCACTAAACAGTAATTGAATTGCCTCTTGAGAGGTGGCTAAGATAGACATGGATTATTTAGCGTCCGCAGTGAACAGTTTTTTACCATTAAGAGTAAAGCTATCGATCATTGCTTGGCCTTTGTCGCTTACTAACCAATCACTGAATGCTTGCGCACCTTTCGTGTTTAGGTTTTTGTAACGCTCTGGGTTAATTAGAATCACTTGGTAAGGGTTAAATAGACGCTTATCACCTTCAACCATGATCTCAAGGTCTAGTTTGTTTTGGTAAGCTAACCAAGTACCACGGTCTGTTAACGTGTAAGCTTGTAGTTCAGAAGTCATGTTTAGTGTTGGACCCATGCCTTGACCAACGGCTTTATAACCACCGAAGTTTGGTTCAATTTTAGTTTGAGCCCAAAGATTCAATTCTTTTTTATTTGTACCAGAATCATCACCACGTGATACGAAAGTTACGTCAGATTCAGCCATTTTTTTGAAAGCTGCGGTTACGTCTTTCATGCCGTGAATATGAGCAGGATCAGCCTTTGGACCTACTAGTACAAAGTCATTGTACATCAGTGATTTTGGCTCAACACCATAGCCTTTTTCAACAAAGTTTGCTTCAGCTTTTGGTGCGTGAGTCATTACTAAATCAACATCGCCATTTTCGCCCATTTTCAATGCTTTACCAGTACCAGCAGCAAGAACTTGAACTTCGTAGCCAGAATCTTTTTGGAATTCAGGAAGAAGATAGTCTAATAGGCCTGAGTGGTAAGTACTTGTTGTTGTTGCTAAACGTACAACGTTCGCGTCATTAGCGTAAACGTCAGTCGCAGAGAAAGAACCTAAAGCCAGTGCAGCAACTGCAGAAAATGTCTTAATTTTATTGTTCATGTTATATCCATGTAATGAAGTTTAACTTGCAAAGCATAATGCTCTGAAGTGAATAGACTCGTACCCACTAAAGCAATCACTATGCCAAGTATAATGCCTTTAAACACACACTTAACGTAATGATATTTAAGTGGTTGAATAGGATTCTTACATAAAAACCTTACAAAAAATGTGATTAGGACAAAATGTCGCAATAGAAAGGATACATTTTGCAAATAACAGGTTAGAATAATTAGGACATTTTGACCCACATAACTCTTTAGATCTTATTAGGAATAAATATGGTTGTAAAATCAGATTGGAATGCGTTTTCAGTTCTTGTTGTTGATGATGAAATTGGTATGCAAACCATACTAAAAAAAGCATTAAGTAAACAATTTGGACAAGTGCATACCGCAGGTACGATTGAAGAAGCAGAAGAAATTCGACAATCTCACCATCTTGATTTAATAATTCTTGATATTAACTTACCCGGTCAAACTGGTTTAGAGTGGCAAGAAAGCATTGCATGTGATGCTCGTAATTATGATGTGATTTTCATGACAGGTTATGCGGAGTTAGATACGGCTATTCAAGCACTTCGACTTGGCGCATCTGATTTTATTTTAAAACCGTTTAATCTTGAAAATATGCTACAAGCAGTAAAACGATGCATGGACCGTCGTTTAGTTGAGCGAACCAACTTCGCTTTAAAAAGAGAAGTCGAGAAGAAGAATCCTATTGAGATCATTGGTAATGCAGAGAAAACTTTACAGTTAAAGAAAATGGTTGCTCAGCTTGCTCCCTCTAATGCTGCTGTATTAATTGAAGGTGAATCAGGAACTGGTAAAGAGTTAGTTGCTCGTGGTTTGCACCAATTAAGTGAACGCAAAGGGCCATTTGTACCATTAAACTGTGGGGCTATTGCTCCCGACTTACTTGAAAGTGAATTGTTTGGTCATACTTCTGGCGCGTTTACTGGTGCCAAGAAAGGGCGTGAAGGTTTATTCAGAGTTGCGAATGGAGGCACCCTGTTTTTAGATGAAATCGGTGAAATGCCAATTGGAATGCAATCATCGCTGCTTCGAGCGTTAGAGCAAAAAGCTATTCGTCCTGTAGGCTCTGAAAAAGAAATTCCTGTTGATGTTCGTATTGTTGCAGCTACTAACCGTAATTTATTAGAAGAAGTGGAAAAAGGAAATTTCAGAAAAGATTTGTTTTATCGTTTAAATGTCTTAACGGTTTCTCTACCAGCATTACGAGAGCGTAAAGCGGATCTTGCATGTTTAACCGAACATTTTTCGCAAATGATCGCGAGTGAAATGGGGGTAAAACCTGTACATTGGGCTCATGAAGACATTGTAGCAATGGCAAATTACGATTGGCCGGGCAATATCCGTGAACTTAAAAATATGATTGAACGTTGTATTTTATTAGGTAAACCACCTGTTGAACATTGGGCTGAATTACAAGGTGATGAGCCAATTCATCAAGACGATGAACAGAGTAAAAATGATGACGCATCAAGGAATAAAGAAGGCGAGTGTACTTGTATGCCTATCTTAGATACCTACCCAGAAAAATGGACATTAAAAGAAGTGGAAAAATCACACATCATCACTGTCGTGGATCTTCATGATGGTAATAAATCTGCAGCTGCAAGGCAGTTGGGGGTTGCTCGTAAAACTTTAGAGCGTAAGTTTAAAGAGTGGAGCGAAGAAAACGCATGACGCTATCTCCGACGGTTTGGAAAAAACGCATAAAAACCATGGTGCGTTACCGCTTACTTTGGTTGAACTCGGTTCCATTATTTTTAACCTTATTGGCTCTAGTGATCATTACCGCATTTTGGTCTACACATTATACTTGGCAAAATGCACTGAATGATGTTGGTAGCAAATTATCTGTTGCAAATAACAGTATTGATTTTTTACAGCGAGAGCAAAGCGCAGAATTAAGAGGCTTTGTTGAATCGTATTATTTTCAAAAAAAGTTTGAAAATAAAGCGCCTGATTTTAAGCTATGGGTTTCGCAACAAGCGGGTAAATACAACTCTGATTTTATTGCGTTACATCCAGTCTCTTATATAAATGAGCTACCTTCTTCTTTAGTTAATGATATGAAGATTGGTATGTCACGAACCTTCTTTCAAGTCATGTCTGAAAAAGAATTAGCGGATATTAATCCTAAACTGAAACAACAGGTTTGGGTGACTAACAAAGAAGATGGAAGTATAGAAAAGCGTGGTTTGATTAGCCGAACATTGATACCAATTTTTGACAATAAAGGGAAGTTAACTTGGATTGTTGATAGTGGAATAATATTAAATAACAGCACATTACTTGTAGATAGAATCCGTGATTTGATCTATCCATCAGGTGATTTACCGTCTAATAATCTAGGGACAGTAACGTTATTTTTAGATGGACTTCGTATTAGTACCAACGTTCCACTGCATACTGATTTTGCAAATAAAGAGTTAAATCAAGGTCGTGCTATTGGAACAAAAGTATCTCCAGAAGTGAAAGCACAAGTCATCGAAACTGGTGAGCGTTGGGTGAATCGAGCTTATGTTTATAACGATTGGTACATATCCGCATATCAACCAATTAAGGATATGAACGGAGATGTGATTGGAATGCTTTATACCGGCTATTTAGAGTGGCCGCTATTAAAACAGTATTTACAAAACTTGCTTGAAGCAGGAATTACCATTCTTATTACGTTATTGTTGTCGACTTTTTTTGTGCACCGAGGTGCTCGAGATCTATTTCAACCGATTGAAAAAATTCACTTTGTAGTAAAGTCTGTCCAATTAGGTCAAGATGTTCGAATTGGGGACTTAGGATTAGATAATAGTCATGAATTGGCCAGTTTAGCGCAACAGTTTGACAATATGCTTGATCAACTTCAGTTACGAAATTTAGAGATCCAAAGGGCATCTAAAGAGTTAGAGTCAAAAGTTGAGTCAAGAACGGCAAGTTTGCATGAAAAGACAGTGGAATTAGAGCAATACATAAAGCTATTAAAACAAGCTCAAGATAAATTGGTGATGAGTGAAAAATTGGCATCACTTGGTGAATTGACTGCGGGTATTGCTCATGAAATTAATAACCCTACAGCCGTTATTCTAGGTAATGCGGAATTAATTAAATATGAATTAGGCGAAGAGGCTCATGTAATAGCTGAAGAGCTAGAAACCATTATGGAGCAAATAGACCGAATTCGTAATATCACGCGTAGTTTATTGCAGTACAGTCGACAAGGTGGGATTCAAGATGAGGTGACATGGCAATACATTAATCCGATCATTGAAGAAAGCGTTACCTTAGTTCGCACAGGAGCTCATAAACGAGATATTGAGGTTGAGTTTGATTTTGAGCAGCCACCAAGAGTGGAAGTGAATCGCCATCATTTATTGCAAGTATTAGTCAATCTGCAAATGAATGGCATTCATGCAATGAACAGTAAAGGTAAACTTATCATTCGTAGTCGAACTTGGTGTCATGAAGGGGTCGAGTTTGGTGCGATTATAGAAGTAGAAGATTTTGGATGTGGTATCGCTGGCGAACAGCTGAATCGAATTTTTGACCCGTTCTATACAACAAAGCGTGATGGAACAGGGCTTGGTTTATCCGTTTCTCAAAGTTTATTAAGTCAAACTGGTGGTGAAATTAAAGTGAGATCACAACTTGGAAAAGGAACCGTCTTTACGATCTATTTGCCAACAAAGACAGAAGAACAGCAATATCATAATTTGGTAGGTTGAGTAGCAAGCTAATTAGTGTTACACGACTCACAAAATACGGAACAACTTCAAAATTTGTACTTTTTCTGACCGTTATGTTCACAAAAATTGTTGAAATTAAGTCAGTGATATTAGATAGTTAACACGTCCGGTTATGACCCCGAACAGTTCCAAATTAAGCCACATTTTGAGACGTGTGGCTTTCCTTTATCTTTTTATCTTATTGATAAATCATCAAATTCCAATCAAATTTTCAATCTTTAAAATCAATCAACTAACACAATATTATTGCTATTATCTGTATGTAACTGTGCTTTATTTTGCTCGATAAGTTGAGCTGCATAGGATGGTGTAACTGCGTGATACTGTCCCTGAATCCTAATTGTAGATGCTTCCCATGCATGGTCTTTATACATACCTGTTTGAGTGTACTGAATTATCACTTTCATTTCTTTCTCCTTCTTAAACACAAATTTAACAATAAATGAGGTGGGAGTGATGTGCTACAGCTAAAAATGAAATGTTAGATTGAATAAAAAATAAATAGCTATTTATTCGTGCTAAGTATGTTTGAATGGCTAAATATATATTAAGTTAAAGGTTATTGATTATTAATGCTTATTTAATTTACTGACGATAGATAATTAGATAAACATTAATTGCATTTTGTTTCATATTAAATAAGACTACAAAATCCATTATTTAGTGGGTTTTCTTATTTGTTCAAATTTGGCTTAATAATTTTTTAACAGGTAACAAACAAATAAATAAAGAGGAGAGTTTAATTTAAATTTAACATATCACTACGGTTGCTCTTCTCTAAATTCTAGGCTAGTTAATATCTTGAATTTATAAATGTTTACATTTTGTGGCTGATTCAAGTTTTTGAGTATATATGCAATATAAGTCTTTTTTTAAAAATAATGCTTGTGCACTGTTAATTTGCAAAAACGATCCATATTCTACGATTGTCGAAGCAAATGATGCTTTTTATAAAATGGTTGGTTACTCTCGTGAAAGTATGGAGCAAATACACAAAAATAGATTTTCTAATATAGTGTGTGATGAGTTAATTGATATCTTAGATAAGGTATCTAATGCTATTAATAAAGGGGATTCTTTGGATTATGAATATCGTATTTGTAATCAGAAAGGTGAAACTTTATGGATTCATGACATTGCTACGTATGATCCGGTTTCAGATCAATTTTATGTAGTGATTATGGATATAACGTATAGACAAATAGCTCTAGAAAGTGTTTCTAAAGTAGCAAATATTGATAATTTGACTGGTTTATTAAATCGTTCACATTTAGAAGAGAAAATTACACAAGAAATTGAGTCATTGAAGGGTCCGTCTTCATTTGCAATGTGTTTAATTGATTTAGATAACTTTAAAGCTATTAATGATTCATTTGGCCATCTAATTGGTGATCATGTTCTTGCTACTATGGGAGAAAAATTAAGTGTTTTATTTGAGAGTAATTATATTATTGGACGCCTTGGAGGGGATGAATTTGCTGTATTTTTAACTAATATTGACTCCATTGAAACCTTGTCAGGTATCGCGCAAACTATTGTGGATTCATTAGTTTTTGAGTTTAGAGGAGTAGTTGTGTCTGCTTCTGTAGGTGTTTATTTTGATAAAAGCGGTACCTATGATTTTAATTCAATGTATGAGGCTGCGGATAAAGCTCTTTATTGTGTAAAAAATAAAGAAAAAGGTAAATTTGATATTCAATTTTCAAATACTGTATGAAGCATTTATATAGTTATAGTTATAGTTATAGTTATAGTTATAGTTATAGATATTGGTTATTAGTACTCGTACGTTACCTATTGGTAATAATGGATAACGTACGAGGTTATTTATTGTTAATTAGTCACCAGTGGAAAGGTGAGGGTTGCTTTTAAGCCGCCTATTTTACTTCTACCTAAAAGCAATGAACCGCGATAGCTGTGTGCCATTTCGTCTACAATATTTAAACCAAGTCCTGTTCCAGGAGTTGATTCATCCAGACGAACACCTCGTCGAATTACGTGCTCTAGTTTATCTTCTGGGATGCCATTTCCATCATCTTCGATTATGATTTCAATGAGATTGTCAGCAGCGTATTTAGAATGAACACGAATCATAGAGCTTGCCCACTTATAGCCATTTTCGAGTAAATTACCCAGCATTTCATCAAGATCTGTTGCTTCTACGGCAATATTGTCATCACTGTTAAGTTCGTTAATTAACATGACTTCACGAGCAGCATAGACTTTATCAAAAGCCATTGATATGGCATCGACGCGATCAGATGGAGAGGTTGCAACAGATAAGATATTCATTGAACCAGCCATGCGAGCACGCCCTAAATGGTAGTCGATGTGCTCTTGAAGTTTATTAATAGGCAGAGATAATCGCTTTTTATCCTCTTTATCTAAATGTTCTAATTCATTTTTAAGGACGGATAGTGGTGTTTTTAAAGAATGAGATAAGTTACCAGCGTGATTACGGGCACGTTCAAGCAATTCTTGATAGTGAAATAAAAGCGCATTGAGATCCGAAACCAAGGGAGCAATTTCTTGAGGGTAGTGTTGACTCAAATTTTGCTGCTCACCTTTACGCAGCTGAATTAATTCAGATTGCATTTTAGCAAGTGGGCGTAAAGACCAACTGACTTGAATACCAATAAGGAATAAAATTCCGCTAAATAATAATCCTAAGATAATCCAAACTTGCCCAGTTAACTGATGCAATGTTTTTTCTAAAGGATCTTCATCCACACCAATCGTTATTGTTATTGGTGTTTTAATTTCTGGAAGGTAGATTTGTTTTTGAATATAGATAAGTTTTTCGTCTTTTGCTCCTTTAACGGTAGGATCAATATCTAAAGTATTGTCTTTAAAATTGAGTTTTTTATCCCATAAAGAGCGAGATCGTAATTCATCTTTTTTTGTACTCGCAGTCCAATATAGGCCGCTATAAGGCTGATTAAAACGAGGATCTGAAAGTCGCGAAAATAAAACCAATTTCCCTTGTTTATTGGTTTCTAAATTCGCCGTGATCTCATCCATAGACAAAGCCAATTGTTCTTTTACGTCTTTAACCAGATAGTCATTAACTAATTTTGGTATGCCAATACCGGCCGCTAAAATCATTGAAGATAGCCAAAAAGCCGCGGCAAGAAGCAAGCGGCTTTTTAGACTTAATTTTTTAAATGCATGCTGGAGGCGACGTGGTGTTCTTTTCATAGTAACCCTTTATTAGTGCTATGAATTTAGCTGATAACCAAGTCCACGAACGGTTTTGATGATATTTGGTGCTATCTTTTTACGAATTCGACCAATAAATACTTCTACAGTATTTGAATCACGGTCAAAATCTTGTTTGTAAATATGTTCAACAAGCGTCGTTCTAGAGATCACTTTATCTGGATTGTGCATGAAATAAGCAACCACTTTATATTCTAATGCGGTTAGACTTACTGCTTGATCTTGCCATAATACTTTGGAACTTCGGGTATCTAAGCTTAAATCACCAATTTTCAAAATAGGGGAGGCATTACCAGAAGCTCGACGTAATTGAGCACGAATGCGAGCAATCAATTCCACCATTTCAAACGGTTTAGTTAAATAGTCATCTGCGCCTGCATTTAAGCCTTCAACACGCTGAGATAAAGTATCTCGAGCACTTAAAATAATAACGGGCGTGTTAATGTTCTCATCACGAATGCTTTTAAGTACGGTTAAGCCGTTTAATTTTGGTAAGCCTAGGTCGAGTACGATAGCATCCCATTCTTCAGTTGTTGCTCTATATAATGCATCAACACCATCTTGAGATAATTCAGGAACCCAATCGGCAGACTCTAACGTCTCAACAATTTGTTCACCTAAACGTAAGTCATCTTCTACAACTAAAATCTTCATTATTATTGTTATCTCTATATATTGTGGATTGGTTTACTTAAGTGCAGCTCGAATATCACGGCCTTTAATTTCTGTGATGGCAAGATTAGCTGCATTGTATTCAACTTTTAATACATTATTATCGTGTACGATTTTTAGCTCATAAGTCCACTCATCATCGTCTTCTTCAAGTTCTACTTTAATGATACGGCCATTAAAATCTTGAGCGACAGTGGTATACAGTTCAGAAAATGGCTTAATTAACCCAGATTTCACTGCTTCATATACCTCATCTTGATCTTCATCTATTTCTATACGCGTGTCTGCCGTTTGAATATCTTGGACTAATTCATGCCCATTTTGATGACTATTGGCCAATACATTCTGAGAGAATATAGAGAACAGTGCTACGAGGTATATGACTGATTTTTTAAGCATGATTTATCTCAATAGGTTAGCTATGTGATTAAGTATAAAACAGCGAATATGAATATAAAATGAATTTTGTAGGAGAGAGAAGAATGACAAATAACAGCGCAAATGATTAAAAAACAATCTACCTCAAATGGATTATTTTGATAAAAGTGTAAATTTTTTTGGTTGTTTGTATTATTTTATGGTTGATTTTATAACTATCTGATTTTTAGGCGTAATATTCGTTTTTTGTGATGGTATTCATGTTTTTTTCACTAGAAAATCGAAAAGTTGAAAAATATTTCACTGGTTTTACGTTTTTTAAGCTGCTAGAGTTCCGTCCCTCACGCATCAAGTGAGATATTTATGTCTACAAATAGTAAGCAAACTAGCGACAAACTTGTTCCAACCCTCACAATAGGATTTATCCTTCTATTTCTTTTAGCTGCCTTTGTTGATCTCTCAGCATTCACTGCAACTATTCAATCTTTGTTCATGTCGGTTTCGACCATGTTCGGCTATTGGTGGCAGTGGTTAATGATCATCACTTTTGTTTTGGCTCTTATCATTGCGATGAGCCGTTATGGCAAAATTAAGATGGGCAGTGAATCAAAACCCACTATCGGTACTTTCCGTTGGGTAGCTATGATCATGTGTACTCTGCTTGCAGGCGGCGGCGTGTTTTGGTCAGCAGCTGAACCTATTTTCCATTTCATTACACCATCACCAAGCTTTACTGATGTTAAAGGTGGCACGTTGGCAGCTGTTGCTCCAGCTTTAAGCCAAAGCTTCTTGCATTGGGGATTTTTAGCATGGGCTGTGCTTGGCACATTAAGTACGATTGTTCTTATGTATGCCCACTATAACTGCGGTGTAAAACTTCGTCCTCGTGCATTGTTATATCCTATTTTAGGTGACAAATTAGAGAATCATTGGATTGGTTCGGTCATTGATGCTTGTTCTATTATTGCTGTAGCAGCAGGAACCATTGGACCAATTGGATTTTTAGCAACACAGCTAAGTTACAGTCTGACTGTTCTGACAGGCCTTGAAAGCTCGCTGATGAGTCAAATCATCATTTTGACCGTGATTGTTAGCATTTATTCTGTTTCGGCCTTCTCAGGCATGGACAAGGGCTTACAGTGGTTGAGTCGTATGAATGTTATTGGTGCTGTTGCATTATTAGTTGCGATCTTAGTTCTTGGTCCTACCGGTTTTATCTTTAAAGAGTTTGGTATGGCTTTTGGTACTTATATTCAGCACTTACCGGAAATGAGCTTGAGTACTGCAGATCCTTCTTGGAATTCATGGTGGACGTGGTTCTTCTGGGGATGGTTTATTGGTTTTGCCCCAATGATGGCTATCTTCATTGCGCGCATTTCTCAAGGCCGAAGCATTCGTGAGTTGATTATTACGGTAGCAATTATTGCTCCAATTGCGACAAACTTTTGGTTTTCATCATTGGGTGGAACAGGGATTTTCCTTGAGCTACAAACTCCGGGTAGCATTTCTCAACCATTGCAAGAAGCGGGCTTACCAGCGGTGTTATTAGCTTCATTAGCTCAATTACCTTTTAGTTTCTTATTGATACCTGCATTCCTTGTACTTACAACGACGTTTGTAGCAACAACAGGTGATTCAATGGCTTATTCTATTGCAATGGCAGTAGAGGGTACTGATACACCATCAAGATATCAGCGTCTATTCTGGGCGGTTATGATGGGTGTGGTTGCCGGCGTTTTATTGATTGCGGGTGATGGTGGATTAAATGCACTTCAATCCTTTATCGTAATTACAGCTGTACCTGTTTCTTTCTTGGTTGGTGTTACTTTTATTACTGGGCCGATTGCGGTTTTACGTATGAAGAGTGCAGAGCTTGAAAGTAAATCATCGGTAGATTGCACAAAAAGCGTTACGGTGTAGTTGATCCAATAAAACGTTTTGATTGAATGAGAGGCTTATCGCAGAAACTGTGGTAAGCCTTTTTTATTATGGATAAACGACTATTTCAGGAGTGAATGTATGTCAAATAAAGAAGCCGTATTGCAGCAGTTATTTTTACGTGAAGTAAAAGGAGTTCCAATTGTTGAACGTAATGAACTTTCTCATTGTGATATTCAAGAAAAAGAATTCGTTACATGGGGTCAGCAAAAAAGAGATTTTTCATTTGACGAAATCTTTGAATCTCATTGGATAAAAACGTGTACGGCTGGCTATATTACGGAGCTTATATTTAGTCAAAATGGGAGTTTAATTGAGTTTACTTTGTTTGATCGATTAAAAACGGTAGGGCATTGGGAACTCATTGATGGTTTGCTCTATATATCAATTTTTAAGAACGAAAATCAATATGACTTCGTGGTTGTGGCAAATTCATCTATAAATATTCATTCCGCAATAGAGTACAAGAATAATGAATTGCACTCTTATCTTAAGTTAGCTCAAACACGAATATTAGATAAAGTACCTGATCAATATTAATCAAGGAATGGGTTATTGATAAGTAAAAAACTGATTTATATCAAAGAGATTCTTTGTTAGGGTTGGTGTAATTGATATTCAACTTATTACTAAGATATTTATGAGCACACTTATTTCAAATAGAAATAAACAATTTAGAGCTAAGCTATTATTATGCTTAGTTCTTTTAAGTGTGTTTATCTGTTTTAGTCAATTGATTGGTGTAACTTCGAGCTGTAAAGAACACTTGATTGAGGCGCAAACAAAAGTACACCAATTAGAGGCGGTGACAGGAAGTGATTCGCAGCAGATAGCGCCTAAATGCGAATTGGTTGAGCACTTATTATCCTTTGAAAATAGCATGCACGATTTACTTTTAGGTGCTTGGTTATTCATAGCGATTGCTCTTGTTGTTATCCCTTTACTCCATTCACCTCCAATCTTTATTGAACCCATAGAACGACAAGTTCAGAAGGTTCGGCGTCGGCATCTTAGATTCTGTGTTTTTCTAGAATAAAAACCTAAGTAATACTAATTTCAGGGATTGCTCGTTAACTGTTGCGAATTACACCACTTAATCGTTGTGTTTAGGGTAACGGGTGCGTGAATGGAATTAGTATAAATTTAATTAAATATTTTTATTTTATACTTAGGAAATGACAATGAAAAAATTAGAAAAAGCGATTGAAATTATTAAATATCTTCCATTTTATATGTTGTTTGCACCGTTTTGGTTCTCAAACGGAGTTGTCGATAAGTTTTATGGGATTTTATTTGGAACTCGACAAGGTGATAGTTGGGATGGATGGAAAGAATATATAGCAGGTACGTGGTCGAAAAAACCATTAACAGACGCGATATTTGTACCTATGTATGACTATTTATTTCCTGTATTAATAGTGCTTCAAATTTTACCTGTTGTGTTATTAATTACCTCGTTTTTGAAATTAGAAATCTTACCGAATAAGCCTAAAACGTTATTGAAAGCAGGCTTGTTATCTTCTTTGTTTGTAACGGCATCAATGGCTGTTACACAAACATTAGCAGGAGCTTCTGATGTTCAATACTTATTCCAGTTTTGGGCGGTATCATTATTGGCTTTCTGGTATGTAGAAAACCAAGATAAGCAACTAAAATTAGTTACAGCATAAAAAATGAAGCCCTTTAATTCTATAGAGTTAAAGGGCTTTATTTTGTTTTTAGGTATGATGTTTTGAATGAAGTCAATTATGTATTTTGCTGTTCAATTAATAATAATGAAGTAGCTCGCAGATTGTTTTCATTAAAATACAAAATTGCGACGCCTATCATTCGGTATAATTTATGTAAATGAACTGTATGATTCTTGTTTGTAAAATTGTTCTGGGTATTTATCAAGGACAGATTATTATGAAAAAGAGTTTATTAATGATCCCATGTTTTGGGCTACTTGCTGCCTGTGGTGGAAGTGATGAGACAGATCCTCCTTATGGATATTGCAGTAATGCACAAGAAATGACATGCACATATCCTGTTTCTCAGCTTGAATTGAGATATACAATGCACCTAAGAAATGATAACAGCATGTATTTTAGAGGTGATTTTTATAGTGATTATAAACCTCCTATATTTCCATATGAAATGTATGTTTCAGATATTGATCGTGTTGAAATAGTTCAAGATGGAGTTGTACATAGTAGAGAGAATTTGTCAGGTATTGAGTTTCCAACAATCGATGCAATGGGATCAATGTATGAATTCAATTGGTATAGAAATGATGAACTTGTTGGATATACAACTCTTGATCGTCTTCCTGAACCAATTAGTGATATTTCAATAAACTCTTATGAATTAACTAATAGTGTTCGTATCCAATGGAGTGCTGCATCCGATCATCGTTATGATATAGATATACATTCTTTACGTTGTTATAGCAATGGAGATGTAGCCCTTAGTAAAGAATCTAAACAACCAAATTATATTGTTTCTGAAGGTTTTGCATTCGCAAGTTTTGATTTGCTGAACCATTACAATGAAACTATTGAAGGGTTAAAAGAAAACTATGATCAGTGCTCAATATTAGCGGATATAAATGGTCGTAATCTTCTTTCAGTACCGGACCAACATATTGGAAATATAACGTTAAACTTTAAGTCGAATGAAACTTTATATATAGAGTTATTTTAAATAAGAATGGGCCGATGAAACGGCCCATTTTTTATTTGATATGATTAAACTCTTTTCCAAACTCCCCATTCACCAGATGTTTCTGGATTATTGCCTTGAGTCCACCACTGAGCTTGATACGTAACACCATTAACCGTAACTTGGTCACCAGTGTTGTATGTTGCTGCTGCATCCCATGTTGATGATGGCTCTGTTGGCGGAGTAGGTTCAATTGGTGCTGGTGGCGTTGGTTCAACAGGAGTTGGCTCAACGGCTACAGGAGGTGTTGGTTCTGTTGGTGTACCGCTGATTACTTCCCAAACACCAGTTGTACTTGTTGCTGGGTTATCACCTTGATTCCACCATTTAGCTTGATAAGTCACGCCGTTAACGACAACTTGATCACCTGTATTATAAACTTTGTTTGCATCCCATGTATTTGTCGGGTCTGTCGGATCCGTTGGTTCAGATGGGTCTGTTGGTAGTGTTTCTACAACTCGAGTTTCAGGCCAATTTGCATGAGAACCATAGAAGTTAGTGACACATTTTTCGTAATCACCAGGAACAAGCGCAGAATAGGCGGTTTGGAAGCCAACTAATTCACACTCAAAAGACGCACCTTCTGGACGATCTGGGTAATATTTCCAGTTACCATCCCAGTTAGTGTAAAGTACATCCGTTGCACCATTTAGGTTCAAGCTACCGTAAGGCGTTTGTTGCCAACAAGTATTCTTCTCATCAGCTTCTACTGGGATTTCGTAATGTGAAGACAGTCCTTCCCAGTAACGAATACGGTTAACGGGTTGTCCTTTATCCTTATTCTGCTCACCACACTCGATACCACCATTAATTACGTTAATAGTCGTACCAAATCCGTAACCAATTCCTGCATCTGTTTCACGTTGTGATGGTGTCCATGTGCGATCAATAACGTGAAGCATTGCTGGTTTTGGTGCTTGCGGTGTTAAGAAGAACCAAATAGCAGACGCTAAGTTTAGCCAAGAATCAGCAACTAAACCTGGATTGTTTAATAATACAGTCGCATCGCCGTCATACATGACTTCAGAGAAAGCACCGTAGTTAAAGTGGTAAGAAAGCTGTTTAGCACCGCGGCCAAAGTAACCTTGGCCTGCTGCACATGGCCAACGCTTGTTTTGCCAATCATTTTGACCACAACCTGTTGTATAACCTTCTTGACCTTCTGACCATCCCATTTCACGAACGTGAACAAGCGCTTGCTGCCATTCTTCAAGTCCTAGTGGATTGTCTGATACGTTATCTACAGCAATGTGGCCACCGGTTTCTTGTGAGAAATGCGCAAATGCCGTTACAATGGATTTTTTACAGATAGCGTCAGCATCACGTCCATCGGTATAGTCACCACAGAACGCGGGGAATTTACCAATAGCACGTAAGAAGCGAGTATAAGTATATTCTGGAGCCGCCATTTGGGTTAGGAAGAACCATTCAGATTGCGGAAAAACTCGTTCAACACGTTTCACGTTATCTGGGTTAGTAGGAACGCCCGCATCAATGGCTTCAACAACGCTATTAGGACGAGTTTCTAATGCTTTAGCCCAAACATCGTACATAGGGTCTAATGTTTTCGCATCTTCAGCTGCTTTAATTTCAGCTTTAGAGACAACATAACCTGTTGGATTATCAGGGTCAGGTTGAGGGTTCATTGTAAAACTATTCGCTGCAAAACTGCATGCTAGCAATGAAGGTAAAAGAGCGAGTTTAAACATGATTAACGTTCCTTGTGATAATTTAAAAACGAAATTAAGTTGGAATAACTATAGGAGTTTTTAGTAGATTTAGTTATCTCATCTGTTATATCTGTTTTAACAATGCGAGTTGTTTCAAATAGTATGAAATATAAACAAAAGCACATACGCAATGTGATTCATGAAGTAGAAAGGGAAATGTATTGATGGTAAGTATTCGCACAGCAGAAAAAACCGATTTGGCTCGAATTTTTGATATTGAAACTGAAGCCTTCGGTGAGCATGGTTATCCATCTTTCTTTATTCGACAAGCATTTGATTGCTGGGCTAATGGCTTATTAGTCGCTAGAAAAGAGAATGAAACGCTTGGTTATGTATTGCAAGTACCATCAAGTGTAGTTAAAGGTGATGCTTGGATATTAGCGGTCGCGGTATCAAAAGCAGCACAAGGTTGTGGCCTTGGGAAAAAATTGCTTGAAACGGCAATTGCAACCGCAGAAGAGTATGACAGACTATTGTTGACCGTATGCCCAAAAAATAAAAAAGCATACGCATTATACCAATCCTATGGATTCTATTTATTGAAGGAAGAGCAGGATTATTTTGGTCTTGGTGAAGATCGTTTGATACTTGCTTTAGATATAAGTTAATAAAGAATAAGGACTATTATGACATCAATAAGCGTACTCGGATGTGGCTGGTTAGGGTTGCCTTTAGCAAAACACTTAATTGATTCTGGTTTTATGGTAAAAGGCTCTATAAGAAGTTCCAGCAAAATAAGTGACCTAGAAAAAAATCACATTAAGCCGTATTTATTGGATATCGATGCCGTTGAACAATCATGGAGTCAATTTTTAACCTCCGATGTTTTAATCATTGCGATACCATCAAAAAATATCGAAGGGTTTACCTCTTTAATTCCTATCATTGAAGTCTCGTCGATAAAACATGTGCTATTTGTAAGCTCAACATCAGTTTATGAAGATGCGAATCGAGTGGTTACTGAAGAAGATGCAACCATACCTTCTTCTGCATTATCACAGATTGAACGTTTATTTATGCAGTCGACTAAGTACACAACAAGCGTAATTCGATTTAGCGGACTTGTAGGGTATTCACGGAATCCAGGACGCTTTTTTGCCAAAAGTGGGCGCTCTGTGAGCAATCCTGATGCACCTGTAAATATGATCCATCAGGATGACTGTATTGGGTTGATCACTCAAATTATTAAGCAAGAAAAATGGAATGAGATCTTTAATGCGTGTGCTGATACTCATCCAAGTAAGCGTGAGTTTTATACACAAGCAACGCAACGTATTGGTATTGAAACACCTACGTTTATCGAATCTAATGAACAAACATTTAAAATCATCAGTAATCATAAAATAAAAGAAGCGTTAGGCTATGAATTTATTCACCCTGATGTAATGCATATTACGTATGATAGCTAACAAAGATTGAATAGGGAGTCATCATGAATCAATTATTAGCTGATAATCCATTAGTTACTACCGAGTGGCTAGCAGAACATATTAATGATACCAACCTTGTCATTGTTGATGCTTATATGGCGAATATTGTTGGTAAAGAACCGATTGTTTATGACGAGTTTTGTTGTTTACCGAAGTCGCGTAAGCTTGATGTTGAGTTGGATTTTTGCGATCACGCGTCTTCTCAAATTCATGCATTACCAACAGAATCGCAGTTTACAAAAGCCGTTCAAGAGCTTGGTATTAATTCAGATTCCATCGTTGTGATATACGATAACCAAGGGATCTACTCATCTCCACGTGCTTGGTGGACATTTAAAGTAATGGGGTTTGAGCACGTTTATGTATTAGATGGCGGCTTACCAAAATGGCAAGAAGAAAAGAGGGAAGTCGTTACTTCTTACCAACAAATACCTTCTTTAGGTAATGCGGTCGCTAAGCCGAATAGGCATTTAGCTTGTGATTCAGATGAGATCCTTCACGTTATCGATACAGATGCCGTCATTTTAGATGCACGCGGTGAGATGCGATTTTTAGGTAAAGCAGCTGAGCCTCGTGAAGGGGTTCGTAGCGGTCATATTCCAAGTTCTAAAAATCTCCCATTTGCTATATTGTTAGATAATACGACCTTTAAAAATAAAGAGATTTTGAACTCTATTTTTCAAGAAAAAGTACCATCAAATATAACAAAGGTATTTTTCAGTTGTGGTTCAGGCATAACGGCTTGTATTTTAATTTTGGCAGCGGTTTCAATTGGCTATAGAAATGTCGTTTTATACGATGGTTCATGGGCTGATTGGGGAAGTAATCACAAGTTACCGATTGAATAATGAGTTCCTTCTTTGAAGAGTCAAGGATTAGATAATGCGACAAAGTTTAAGAGATAAAATAATTGCGGTTTGTGATAAAAAAATAGAACAAAAGGGAGTTAACGTTGGTGTCTCTTTTTATGCTTTTTTTGCTAATAAAAATGATGACCCTGAGCTGTTAATGGAAGCGGCGACATGGTGGATATCAACACATAAATTAGATCACTTTGAAAAAGCACATAAAATCAAGGCAATGGTTTTAGATGGAAAGTAAAATGAAAATAGAAATACATCAAGGCACTGTGGCTGACGTTCTTATTGTTGATCAACAAATCCCCGAATTTGATAACCGAAATACACATGAGAAACTGACACAACGTCTAAGTGATAAAAAGCACCTTATCTTAGTTGCTGTCTCTGAAGGTATTCCAGTAGCGTATAAGATGGGCTACCAACTTTCTGACTCTGAGTTCTATAGTTGGCTAGGTGGTGTCGTTCCGAGTGCAAGAAAGCAAGGCATTGCAACTCAGTTAAGAGTGACCCAAGAAGAGTGGGCTAAAAAGCAAAGTTATGAAGCGATCAGTGTTAAATCAATGAATCGTTATCCTGCAATGTTGCAATTGCTTATCTCTAGTGGATATCACATTTCAGGCTATGAAGATGAAGGCTCAAGCGATACTAGTAAGATCAAATTTTTAAAGAAATTATAGCGGTAGTTAAGTGAAACCGTCACGATGGTCTAAACTCAAAGAGTCTATTGTAAGTATGAGTCATGGATTTATGAGATAAGGATAATGTTATGGATAAAATCATATTTCAACGCGTAACTGATTGTGAATATCCGTCCTTATTCTCTATTTACAAAAAGTACTTGAAACCAACGATAGAGGAAGCGCTAGGGTGGGATGAATTGTATCAACAACAGCGCTTTAATCAGTCATACCAAAAAGAGTGGTTTGATTGGATAATGTATAATGGTGAGCGCTTAGGGATCATTTGCACTAAGCCCGATGCCATTAGAAGTACGATTCATATTCACTTATTGATTGTTTTTGAAAAATACCAAAATAAAGGTGTAGGCACCGCAGTGATGAAGTGTTATCAAAAGCACTATAGTGACGTTGTCACGAAATCTTGCTTGTCAGCATTCAAAGTCAATAAATCGGTTATCAACTTTTATCTTTCGTTAGGCTATCAAGTTGTCAGAGAAGATGAACATTTTGTTGAGATGGAACGCTCTCTTTGTTTCAGTGGTTATATGGGTGAATCTTAACCGAAAATGACAGGTTCAGCATTACGGTTCCATTTAGGGTAGATCGTCATGGCTTTTGAGAAAATAGGGTCATCATAATGATGAATGAGCCATGATCTCAAATGCGGTAAAGGAGCACTGTTGTACCATTTCTTATCTACTCGTGATAATTGGCGAATAAAAGGTAAAAGCGCATAATCAACGATACTGGCACTTTCCCCCATGATAAACGTATGTCTAGATAATCGCTCTTCAATGTCTGATAACCATTCGACACACTTATTCCTATACTCAACTTCGTTATCGTCATGATAGCGAGAAGCGGCCCTGTATTTTTGTAAAATTTGCACAAATTCAGAGTCACTTTTTTGAATAAGCTCCAACATCAATGGAAGCTGAAGCAAATCATGATGGTATAGTAAGTTCCTTGGGTCGGATTGGGTCAGTGCCCAAAGCATCACATCAACACTTTCTTCAATAACTGTATCTTCAAAATGAAGTACAGGTACCGTGCCTTTAGGGGAAATGGATAGCATTTCTTTGGGTTTATTCATCATGTCTACATCTCGTAGCACAACAGTTTGCCCTGCATACAGAATGGCTAAGCGTGCACGCATTGCGTATGGGCATTGTCGTAATGAGTAGAGAATAGGAATAGTCATCGTTACCTTAAACTTTGAATGAAGTTGAATATGTGTCATTGCTAATAAAAATCATAGTTATACCTCATGATCTGGATCAATAAAAAACCTTACTTCTGGTAATAAAAGTGTGAGGCGAGTAGAATACTCCCTCAAAAATTATTACAGCAAAACGAAGTGAGCAATTTCAGAATGAGCAGAAAACTTGAATTATTGGCACCCGGCGGTGATGTAGAAGCGATAAAGGCAGCCATCGTAGCAGGGGCAAATGCCGTTTATTGTGGCTTAGATGTATTTAACGCCCGTAACCGTGCATCCAATCTCTCATTTGATGAATTGACAGGTATTTTACGCCTTGCTCATGAGCATGGCTGTGAAGTATTCCTTACTTTGAATATCGTTCTTCTTGAACATGAAATTAAAAGCATTGCTAAATTACTTAATCAACTAGTGAATACATCAGTTGATGGCATTATTGTGCAAGATTTAGCGATGTTTGATTTAGTGAAAAAATACTTCCCAACACTCGATGTTCACGCTTCAACACAATTAACTACGCATAATGAAGGACAAATTAAGTTCTTAGCTAAGTTAGGAGCTTCTCGTGTTAACTTATCTCGTGAACTAAATATTGAAGAAGTGAAATCACTGACTGCTGTTGCTCATGAGCACGATGTTCTAACCGAAGTGTTTGTTCATGGTTCATTATGTATTGCATTTTCTGGTCAATGTTATTCAACATCAGTAAGTGCGGGTAACTCAGGTAACCGTGGCCGTTGTAGCCAAGCATGCCGTGATGAATACGAAGAAACCGCGGTTGGTAACAAATACCCTCTAAACTTAAAAGACAACTCAGCGTATTTTGATTTGCCTGATTTGGTCGATGCTAAAGTTGATTCTTTAAAAGTAGAAGGGCGTATTAAAGGTTCTCATTACGTTTATACAGTTATTGATAATTGGCGCAAAAACATCAATAAATTCATCGAGTCTGGTGATTTATTAGAAGATGATTCAAACCTTCACAAAGTGTTTAACCGTGATTTTACCAATTCATTTTTGACTGGTAACTTAACCAAAGACATGTTCATCGATAATCCTAGAGATCACAGTGTTACTCATGCGGTAGAGAAAAGTAATGCCATTGATGTGGTTCAAATTCATGATGTTAAAGCTGAATTGAACGCAGCAAAAGACAATCTTGGTGAAGAGTTACGTGAGAAAATTCAAGATTTGGATATTTCAAAACTGCCATTATCCATTGCATTTAAAGCACAGCTTGATAATCCATTAAAAGTGGTGGTAGCAACTTCAAAAGAGATCTTTGAATTAGAATCGACATCGTTACTTATGGCTGCTGGTGAGAAGTCAATTACACCAAAAGAGCTAGAGAAACGCTTTAAAGGGGTTTCTAATAGCGATTATGAGTTCTCTGGCTATGATTTTTCTCAAGTTGATGAAGGTTTAATCCTGCCATTTAAAGAGCTTTCAGATCTAAAAGATCAGATTGCGTATCGTTTAAATGGAAATAAAGCCGTTATTAAACATGTTGAATTACCAAAATTAGCTCAAAAACCAAAAGTTGAACAACAACCTAAGTTATCTATGCTTATCGCAGATATTGCCGACTTAAAAGTATGTGATGTCACTGATGCAGATATTTACTTTAAGTTACCAGAAAGCTTTAGACGCAATGATAAAACGTACATCAACATCTTCTCAGAAAACCCAAGATTGATCCCATGGTTCCCTGCGGTATTGATTGGTAAAGATTATAATGAAGCGGTGAAATTCCTTGAAGAAGTAAAACCTGCACGTATTGTTACTAATAATACAGGTATTGCTTATAAAGCGTATGAAATGGGAATTGAGTGGGTCGCGGGTCCATTCATGAATACCACCAACTCACATGCATTAATTACACTAAAAGAAGAGTTTAATTGTGCTGGTGCTTTCATTTCTAATGAAATAAATCAAGGGCAAATGAAACACATTCGTCGCCCTGAAAACTTTAAGTTACTTTACAGCATTTATCATCCAATTTTGTTGATGACAAGTCGTCAATGTTTCTTCCAACAAACGGTTGGTTGTAATAAGCGTGCGATTGAAGCGGGTTGTATGATTAAGTGTGAAAAAGCGACAACCATTACGAACATGAAAGGGGTTTCTTTTGCTGTAGACAAGCAAAAAGGTGGCTATCCAAGTATTTATAACCATGAGCAATTCTTAAACATGGATGTCGTTAATGACTTATCTGATTTGTTTGATGAATTCTTTATTGATCTAACCAATATTGGTGGCGGTTCTAAAGAACAAGCGGATATTGTTGAGTTAGCAACGCACTTTGAGGCTCTGGTTAAAGGTGAAACTGCGGTTCAAGAAACGTTATATTCAATGGTGCCTATTAATACACATAATCAGTATGTGAAAGGTCTTTAATCGAATTCTCGCTTTGATTTAAATAGTCAGCCACGATCACATATCGTGGCTTTTTTTTGTCTATAATCAATTTATAGCAACATAATATTAACGCAAATTCAGTTAACGCCATTGCTAAAGGAAATAACATAAGAGGGATTAATAATGGTCAAATTAGAATTACTAAAACAAAGTGATGCGTCGGCATTACTTGAGTTTGAATTAAATAATAAAGAGTGGTTTGAATCTTTCATTGAAGCCAGAGACGATGATTTTTTTGATGATAGTGGCATAAAAGAACACGTTAATTTTTGTCTGGCTGAATATAAAAAAGGGCTACTTTACCCAACGTTGATTAAAGATGAAAATGGCCAAATACTCGGTAGAGCAAATTTATACAATATCGATAGAGTGAAAAACAGCGGTTCAATCGGATATCGAATTGGTGAAGAGTTTACTTCGCAAGGTTTAGCAACATTAGCCACAAAAGAGCTGTTAGAGATAGGGAAAAACAGATATGAACTATCATCGATAAATGCAGTAGCATCGACAGATAATGCCGCATCTCAGAAAGTCTTAGCAAAAAATGGATTTAAACAAGTTGGATTTAAGCCTGAGTTTGCTTTCGTCGATGGTGAAATTATTGATTGTTATGAATATCGTTGCCTGATTCAGCAATTGACACCGGTTATGTAGAGTAAACATGGTTGTGAGAAGGGGTTTACTATATACTTTCTCGTTTAAAAGGAAATCCAATAATGGAAATGATAATCGTCTCTTCAGAAAGACAGAAACGAATGATCATGATTTTTAGCCGTATGAAAGCTAAAATGTCAGATAAAGCACTTCTCAATAGCTTAGATTCACGCCAAGTTAATTCAACAGCATATCCTGCATTTAAAAAAGCACCAGATCTTCGTGTTGAGCGAATTTATTTGCCATTTGGTGATGATAAAACAGGTTCATTAGATGGAGGTGACTTCTTATATCGTTACCTTTCTAAGGGATACATTTGTCTTGGTGATTTTGAAGGGCAGCCAAAACCTGATTTAACCCCATGGGGCGTGCGATCTGTTCGTCGTCAGCCTAAGATAGGGTTCGGTTTATAATATGAAAGCCAATGTAATTGGTAAGTAAATCAATTGCATAAAAGTGAATTGTAAATCGTAATTCCGACTCAAGTTACAACATTAAGATGTGGTGGGAGTATTCTATAAAATTCAATGTTATGAGTTTTGTAGAGGACTTCCATGAATCGTTATACGTTAAGCTTCATCTCATTATCTTTATTATTTTCAATAATATTGATATCCCACTTGAACTATAACTTAATAAAACAGATTAATGAGATGAATAAAGGAAATTAAAGTGAAAAAAAGAACGGTGTCGTCGTTATTAGGAATGAGTGCGTTATCATTTTCTATGTTGAGCTTGCCATGTTCCGCAAATATCAGTGCAGTGCCTGTTGTTGGCGGTATTGTTAATTCAAGCGAGATCTTAAAACATCAAATCAATGATTCTATTACTTATACGACAACCACCGTTCGTGACGCTGCTATTTTTACTATTGCAGGCCTTACGCTAGATGCTTACATTTTATCTCTACCGCTTGATAGTAGCGTCAAAAAACGTGTTATTGCACAATTATCTAATCCTTATTACGCCATTCCTCTTGGGCATTTTCTTTATACTTTCGTTGATAAATACGGAAACATGGATAATGAAGATGCGTTTAAAGCTTATTTAAAAACTAAATACAGTGAAGAAGAATTACATCGTTTTAGCCATTCTTTGTTCACACTTAATGAGCTTCAAAAAGCAGAAGATGCATCGAAACCATCAGAAGGACATCATCAAGGTTTGAAGGTTGATCGTAAATTTATCGCCAATATGGTCGTGGTTTATGATGAATTGGTTCAAATTGGTGAGTGGAAAGATCTTAATACCTTACCGGATCGCTATACGTATCTTTCAGATAACCCGGAAGACAAAGCCATTATCGATAAGATTAAGCCAATTATATTATCTGGTTTAGAGAAATCTGTGCTTGGTATGGATAAGGGAGAGATGCGAAGTGCATTAGAGCTTATTATTGCAGATGGTAAACCGGAGAATAAAAACAAAGTAAATAATAAAGCAGAAGCCCTGACCATAACGTTGATTGATTTTGTTCGTCTTAACGTGCTGAAATCTTATCGTCAATTTGTGTATCAAGAGCAACGACAAATTGCATTAAATTCATGGTTACAAGAAACATTTAAAGACAATCCTGACACCTTGCTTGCTTATTTAGCATCACGTCAACAGCGTCGATTGGCCGTACAAGTTACGGTAGATGGTCTGCAACAAGGACTTATTGAAGGCTTAGTTACACCAACAGAAAAAACGTTTTTAAATCAGATATATCAAGATTACTTAAATCGCGATGAATATAAGCCTCAGGGGGAGCCAACCTCTCAACCAGAGCATGAACAACAACTTACTTTCTTAAAAACCATTGTAGAAAAGGGTTATCAAGACCCAAACTATCTGCCTTTCTTTAGTCAATTGTATCAAGAGTATGAAAAGAGCATTGTTAATGTTGGCATTTCATCAACACCTACGATAAGCGTTCGTAATTTACCAATAATCAAAACAGGAGCAAAGGTATCTGGCAAGGGAGGAACTGGGATCCCTAATTTCCATTTTGTTGACAGACAAGATGACCGAGCCTATTACTTTTTTGGTAATGATGCGTTGCAGTTAGATCGATTAATGGATGCAAATAAAGTTCAAACTATGTTTGATCGATTAGATTACTTAGTTACGCTCAACTGCAATGCTCAGTATGATTGGAATGCACATACAACTTACGATGGTTTAGTTAATTTAGGGGCAGGAGAAAGCCTGCGTGATTTTGGCGAAAAACGTTGTTTACGTGAATTAACCCAAAGAGCAAAAACAGAAAAAACCATAACGGAAATGAGAGCAGAGCTAATTGAAGAGATTGGCATTTATCAAAATATTTTTGTGTTGGATATTTACAGTAAGCTCACACAGAAATGGAAGATTCAGCAACAACTAGAAATGCTCTCTAAATTAGAGCAAAAAGGAATGCCGGATTACGCCCTTATTTATAACCCATGGCCAGATCACTTTGCTCATTTTACAGGTCCTTTTAGTGATGAAATATTGATGCCTACGGGGGAGCTTAACCGTTTGGACTATTGGTTAACGCAAATTTCAGATGTGTATAAATCCGCTAATGTTTATGATCGCACGTTGTGGGGAATGGCGGGCGATCATGGTTTGGCTCCAGTTTATTATTCATTAAACCCTGAGAAACAAGTATTTGAAACGCTTCAGGCTGAGCTAGATTACCCATTAGTCATTAAGAAAATATCATCGGATGAAGGAGAAGGTCCAAAAATTACGAACGCCCTAAATTATGAAAGTAATAAAGAGGTCGATGTTGTCGTGGCTTCTACTGCTGGTGGTAATTTTATGATGGACTTTTTTAATTCTCAACAAGGATGGAAAGTACAACCTACGTATAGCGAACTCACAACATGGATACCCGTTAATGCACCTGAAGATCAACCGATTAATATTGTGAATGAAATTGCTTCACGTTTAAAAGAATCGTTAGATTATCTGGTTGTGAGAGAAACACCTTGTTCGTTGGATGAATGTCAGATACGAGTTATTGGCTTTAAAGGCGATATAAGAGTTGATGAATTGATCTCTAAGAAGGGCAACCGATTGTTTTATCAACCTGTTGCTGGTTCATCTCAATTACTTGAGGTCGATGTACTTAATATCTATAAACCACAGTTAAACGAGACTGAACAAAAGCAATATGATGAATTATACCAACGTTGCATGATCTCAGCTGATGCTAATGAAGAGAATTCATGGTGTACTGAGCAAGAATGGCGAACATTAACATCATTTACCGCTCGTCCTGATGTGGTAAACCAATTAGCTTATTTGTATGAAGAAGACAGAGCAGGAACGATCAATTTATTTCCTAAGTTTGGTGTTGGCTTTAACACCAAGGTGCCAGGCCGCCATGCTGGAGAGCATTATTTAGAGAAAGATGCGTTCTTAGGGTTTTGGGGTAAGCCTATAAAGAATAAGATGGCACCACTCATCATTGAAGAGAACGGTTCTTTAGCTCCAACACTGTATCAATATTTAACTGAAGAAAAAGTGATAAAAAATGAAAACGGTTGGGGATATCCTTCTTTGTTAAACTAGTTAGCGTTTTTATATTGTTTTACGGCCTCAAAAGTTAGTTTAACTGACTCCATTGTCATCAGATTTACTGGTGTATCAATATAAGCAACAGAAAATTGAAGCGGACTTGGTGACCAGTCTGCTTCAATTATTTCTAACGTATTGTTTTGTAGAGAAGTATGTATGACTTCTTTAGGTAGGATAGCGATACCAATGCCACTCTCAGCGAGTCTGATGCTAGCGGATAGAGAACTCGCAGAGTAAAAGCGTGTTGCTTGATTATTGTGCGTATGAAAATAACGTTCTATTTCATAGTATGGTGACGTGTTTCGGGCGTAGGTAATCAACGGCCATTGAGCAAAATTAAGCACTTTATTTTTTTGTGTTTGTTGTAATGCCGGACTTGCCACCCAGTGTAAATCGTAATTACAGATGGCTTGACTAACCACATTCGGTTCATCAACTACTCCTAATAAAATCGCGATATCAATATTACGTGCTAGCAATTCTTTTCGTAAATTTATGGTGGCATCAACGATAAGCTCTACCTCTAAGTGAGGTAAATTCTGATGAATAAGCGCTAAGTAGTGCGGTAACCATGTATGTACGACCGTTTCCGAAACTCCAATCCGTAAAATCCCAGATATTGCTTCAGCACTGTTTGCTAAAATTTGGAATTGATCGGCATTGTTCAATAACTTTTCGGCTAAAGGTAATAATTCACGTCCTTTGGCTGTTAATGAAATTGAACCAGTATCACGATAAAACAATGCCGTATTAAGTGTTTCTTCGAGATTTGCAATACGCGTAGAGATGGCAGGCTGTGTTGTACATAAATGCTTTGCTGCTTGGCGAAAACTCCCCAAATGCGCTATCCAGACAAACGTTTCCAGCTGTTTTAAATTGAGCATTTAAGCCTCTCTTTTATTAATTTGTTGAGGGGGGATAAATTTTTTTTATCAAGAATAGCAGAAAAATACGAATAGACATTATATAAATAAGCAGTAATGTAACTCTTGGTTAACGATAAAATTACAAATAACGAAAGGATTGTTATATGGATCAAGGACTGTCGCTCAATACACTGCCTCTTAAAGAATTACGTAATCTTATTAGAAATAATCAATTTACGGGTTCAACAACGGGGTGTGCTGCAGGATATTTACAAGCCAACCTTGTTATATTGCCAGCTGAGTGGGCAACCGATTTTTTGCTGTTTTGTCAAAAAAATCCGGTGGCGTGTCCTTTAATTGATGTTACTCAACCAGGAGAAAAGTACCTGCAATCAATCGGAAGGGATATTGATTTATCAACTGACGTTCCTGAATATCATGTTTTTTATGATGGGGAATTTGAAACCGCAGTCTCTGATCTTTCCACATTATGGAGAGAAGATTTAGTTACTTTTGTTTTAGGGTGCTCTTTCTCGTTTGAAGAGGTGTTAATACAATCTGGTTTATCCATCCGAAATATCGATGAAGGGAAGAACGTCTCAATGTATGACACCAGTATTCCTTGCCAATCATCAGGAAAATTCAGTGGAAACTATGTGGTGTCAATGCGCCCATTTACTTCCATTGATGCCATTCGCGCCATTCAAATCACAACTCGTTTTCCTAAAGCACATGGAGCACCAGTTCACTTTGGCGATCCAAGCCTTATTGGCATTAACGATATATCAAATCCAAACTATGGCGACGCCGTTGAAATAAAGCCAAATGAAGTGCCTGTTTTTTGGGGGTGTGGCGTTACACCACAAAATGTCATTCGTCAGAGTCGACCGCCATTTTGTATTACTCATGCACCGGGAAAAATGTTGATCACTGATCGCCTAAGTTCTCAGTTTGCCGTGCTTTAAAGCATACATTTATTGTTACTACCAAATTTAATAATTAAGGAGCAGGGAATGAGAATTAATTGTGATATGGGCGAAAGTTTCGGTTTATGGCAGTTAGGTAATGACAGTGCAGTGATGCCGGCTTTAGATATGGCGAATATTGCATGTGGTATGCATGCTTCAGATCCAAGTGTCATGATGAAAACGGTGGCACTGGCAAAGGCGCATGGCGTGGCGATTGGTGCTCATCCTGGTTATAACGATATTCAAGGTTTTGGTCGACGTGATATCTCAATGGATTCAGACGACTTAGCCGCGCTGTTTATCTATCAGCTAGGTGCATTAGAAGGGATTTGCCAAAGTCAGCAGACCTCGTTGAGTTATGTAAAACCACATGGCGCATTATATAACGCAATGATGAAAAATGACGTCATTCTTCAAACGTTATTAGAAGCCTTGAAGCGATATGATGTGACGTTACCTTTGGTTATTATGGCCGTTCCTGATCATCAACGTTATGTAGATATGGCGAATGAGTATGGCATTACACTTTGGTTTGAAGCCTTTGTAGACAGAGCATATGACGAGCAAGGGCGTTTAGTTCCAAGAAGTATTCCCGGTTCAAGCCATCACTCAGATGAAGCCATACAAAAACAAGCAAATCAATTAATAGATGAAGGCTGTGTAACGACCTTAAATGGCGACATTATAAAAATACACGCAGATACATTGTGTATTCATGGGGACGGACCATTTGCTGTCTCTACGGCTGAATATCTACGAAAAAAATTAAAATCAAAGTCGGAGTCATGATGAAAATATCCGCTGTCAATGAATCGACTTTGTTACTTACCTTTGCTGATAAAGTCAGTCCTGAAGTCGCTGACATGATTGCTGAATCAGTCACTCTTTTTACTCAAGAGCTCGGTTCACTTATTGTCGATATTGTTCCTTCATACACCTCTATATTAATCACATATGATACCTCTAGTGTAGATTTACGCCGCTTTATGATGCAGTTACGTCAGTGTATACCTTCTGATTTACAGAAGATGCAATCAAGTAAGTCTACAGTAGAAATAGAACTGCCAGTCTATTATGGAAAAGAAGTGTCGCTTGATGCTGATGAGATTTGTGAACATACAGGGTTAAGTTTTGAAGAGGTGATATCAATACATTCATCTCAAACGTATCGAGTTTATGCCATAGGTTTTGCTCCCGGATTTGCTTATTTGGGGAATACGGATTCTAGAATTCATGTCCCTAGAAAAAGCACACCACGTTTAATGGTGCCTGCTGGAAGTTTAGCTATTGCAGAACAACAAACGGCTATATATCCAAAATCATCTCCTGGTGGCTGGCAAATAATAGGAAGAACGCCTGTCAACCTTATTGATTTTAATCGTAAAAACTTAACCTTATTTGAGATGGGAGCGAAAGTAACCTTTGTTTCAATTTCTCGTGAAACCTATATTGAAATGGGTGGTGAATTACCATGTGAACCAGAGTCTGTGAGGGATATAAATGACGTTACGAATTAATAGCACTGGCCCATTAGCATTACTTCAAGATAAAGGACGATTTGGTCACCAGTCCGTTGGTGTGACTCCGGGTGGTCCAATGGACGAACATGCGTTTGATTGGGCAAATAAGTTACTTGGTAATGATCTTAATGCAACTCAAATTGAAATCACACTAGGGCAATTTAGCTGTACTTTTTATGCTGCAACCACGATGGCATTAACTGGTGCGGATATGCAGGCCAAATTAAATGGTAACCCAATAGTCCCTTGGCAGAGTTATGCGATTAATTCAGGTGATAGGCTTGAAATGGGGGTTGCGAGTGCGGGGCTGCGAGCTTATTTATCAGTGAGTGGTGGATTTAAAATTGATAATATTTTAGGCAGTACAGCAACAGTGGTTCGTGATGGGTTAGGCGGCCTCGAAGGAAATGGTAAACCACTCAAAGCAAACGTACTTATTCGTTACTCTGTAGATGTATCTCAGTTATCAACGGTATTTTCAGAACCAAGATTACGTAAACAAGTTCCAAATCGTTTTATTCCCACATATGGTAAACATATAAAGGTAGGAGTGATCCCGAGTTATCAATATGATGATTTTTTACCGGAAGAGCGTGAACGATTTTTTTCTACGGTTTATACCGTGTCAAATAACATTGATCGAATGGGATACCGACTATCTGGTGAAGCCATTCAATGTCAACGTAATAACCTGATTTCAGAAGGGGTTGCTCTTGGGGCAATACAAATTCCGAATGATGGTCAACCTATTGTACTAATGCGTGATCGTCAAACGATTGGGGGCTATCCGAAAATTGGCTGTGTAATACACGCTGATATTAGTCGTTTATCTCAATGTGTTCCGGGTTCAACGGTTCAGTTCTACGAAAAAGAACTGCATAACGCAGAAGCAGAGTTACATATTCAACGTCAGTTTTTTACTTCTTATAACTCTTAATAATTCTAATAAATATCGTCGATAGACGAGAAACTACTGCAACAATAAGGATGCAGTGACGTGATAACAAAAGGAAATGATATGTCATCAGAAAAAGTCATGAGTGAGTCGTCAAATGCGTCCACAAAGGAAGGACAGCTACCGAAAAGTTCAGGTGTTAGTTGGTCATTGATAATGGGCGCTGCCTTTTTGATGGCAACCTCAGCAGTTGGTCCCGGTTTTTTAACTCAAACAACAGTATTCACACAAACATTAGGGGCTAGTTTTGCGTTTGTTATTCTGGTTTCTATTATTTTAGATATTGGTGCTCAATTAAATATTTGGCGTGTAATCGTTGTTTCCAAAAAACGCGCTCAGGATATAGCAAATGATTTACTTCCTGGTTTAGGTTATGCAATTGCAGGAACCGTAGCTCTAGGAGGGTTAGCATTTAATATCGGTAACATTGGTGGTGCAGGGATGGGGATGAACGTGTTATTCCCGAGTATTTCTCCGATAATAGGGGCCTCAATCAGTGCCGTTATTGCTGTAACCATTTTTATGTTAAAAGATGCCGCTAAAGTGATGGACCGTTTTACTATTTTAATGGGTGCGGCATTAATAGTAATGACTCTGTATGTTCTTTTCTCAACGTCTCCACCGATTGGAGAGGCATTGTATCGTTCAGTTTGGCCTGAAAAATTAAACGTTCTTGCAATCATCACGTTAGTTGGTGGCACGGTTGGTGGTTATATTACTTTTGCTGGGGCACACCGATTAATTGATGCTGGAGTAACAGGAAAAGAAGCGCTGCCACAAGTGAATCGAGGTTCAGTTTCTGCGATTAGTGTGGCTTCAATCGTGCGTGTTATTTTGTTTTTAGCAGCGTTAGGTGTAATTAGTACAGGGGTCACTCTGGATCCTTCAAATCCGCCAGCATCAATGTTCCAACACGCTGCCGGTAATATAGGTTACAAAATTTTCGGTTTAGTTCTTTGGGCTGCGGCCATTACTTCCGTTATCGGTGCTGCATATACGTCAGTGTCGTTCTTAAAAACATTACACCCGATGATTGATTTGCACTCTCGTAAATTTATTATTGGTTTTATTGTTATCTCTACTTTTATCTTCTGCTTTATCGGTAAGCCTGTTGTTCTTCTTATTGTTGCTGGTGCTCTAAACGGATTTATTCTACCTGTTACCTTAGGCATTATGTTAATAGCGGCAAAGAAAGCGCAAATTGTAGGAGACTATAAGCACCCGCTATGGATGTCGGTGTTTGGGTGGTTAATTACTGCAATGATGGCAGCAATGAGTGTATATACCTTATATATGTTGATTATTTAACCTGTGAGGCACACTTTCTTAAATATTTTGCACAAATTAATAATAAAAAATATTTAAAAACTTCTCATCTACTTAATTTTGAATATACTCGTTAAATGCCCCGAAACGTCCTATAACGTTTTGGGGTTGTTTGGTTTTACCCATTTTAAAAACTAACTGTATCTTGCTATGGGAGTAAAGATACTATTTATAAGGATGTAATATGATTGATTTTTGGCCATTAATTGGTGTCTTAATCATCACAGTCGGTCTTGCATTACGCTTGAACACTTTATTAGTTATTTTAACTGCCGGTATTGTTACCGGTTTGGTTGCTAAGATTGATTTTATCGAGATTTTATCAATCCTCGGGGCTTCTTTTACGCAAAACCGCTATATGTCTTTATTCATTCTTGTTCTACCTATGATAGGGGTTCTAGAGCGTTTTGGATTAAGAGAAAGAGCAGAAACCTTGATTGGTTCAATTAAACAAGCATCCGCAGGTCGTGTAATGCTTACGTATCTATTATTACGTAAAGTGACAAACGCACTTGGTTTGAATCTGGGTGGTCACCCATCAATGATCCGTCCGTTGGTTGCTCCAATGGCAGAAGCTGCAGCAGAAAAAGGTAGAAAACCATTAACAAATAAAGAGAAACAACATTTGCGCGCTTTAGCTGCAATGAGTGAAAACTTTGCTAACTTCTTTAGTCAGCTGATCTTTATTGGTGCTGGTGGTTTGTTGCTTATCAAAGGTGTGTTGGAAGAACACGGTTACAGTGTAGCGTTAAACGATATGTTTATGTGGGCAATTCCAACTGCATTGGCATCATGTGTTGTCTTTTATGTTCGAGCATGGATAGAAGATTCGCGTTTGGCAAAAGCTGGTAAGCAAGAGTAGGGATTCATCATGTTAGAATATATTTATCAAGCAACGGGTTTATTATTAATTGCCTTTTCGGTTCAAAGCTTTATGGATAAGGAAAATCCAAAAGCAATTGGTACAGGTTTATTTTGGTTGGCATATGGTGTTTCTTTCTGTTTAGGAAGCATTTTACCTGATTGGTTTGTCGGCGTTTTGGTGTTACTTATGACACTGATTGCTTCTGCTGGGCTAATGGGAATTGGTTCTTATCATTCAAGTGATAATGAATTTAGAAAAGCCAGTGCGAAATCATTACAAAACATGCTATTTCTTCCTGCGATCATCGTTCCTGTCGGTACCATTTTATGGAGTCAAGTAACCGGTGAAAGTGCGCTTATTGGTTTAGGAATAAGCTCTGTTGCGGCTTTATTAGTTGCAAATGGAATGACCAAATGTCGACCTGTTCAAAGCATACATGAAGGTCGTCGTTTAATTGATACCATTGGGTGGGCGGCTATTTTGTCGCAATTCTTAGCGGCACTTGGTTATCTGTTTGGTCAAGCGGGTGTTGGTGATACCGTTTCACAAATCGTAAAAGAAATTGTGCCTCATGGTAGCGTTTTAGCTTATGTTATTGCTTATACATTCGGCATGGCTATCTTCACCATTGTTATGGGTAATGCGTTTGCTGCGTTTGCTGTTATCACTGCAGGTATTGGTATTCCGCTACTCATAGTTGAAATGGGTGGTAATCCAGTGATCGTTGGTGTGCTTGGTATGGTTTCTGGCTATTGTGGAACCTTAATGACACCGATGGCGGCCAACTTTAATGTTGTACCTGCCGCACTATTAGAGTTAGAGAATAAAAACCAAGTGATTATTACTCAGTTTATTCCTGGTTTTATCATGTTACTTATTAATACTACATTTATGTATCTGTTTGCGTTTTAGGGAATTAGGCAATGAAAAAGATTTTAATTACGGGTTTTGAACCATTTGGTAACGATAAAATCAATCCTGCATTGGAAGCGGTTAAGTTAATTGCAGGGCGCAAGCTTAATGGTGGTGAGATCGTTATTTGTCAGGTTCCTGTGGTTCGATACAAATCGATTGAAACCGTTAAACAAGCAATTGAAGAGCAACAACCCTATGCGGTTATTACTGTTGGTCAAGCATCAGGACGTGCAGCCATTACACCTGAGCGTATTGCAATCAATGTAGACGATTTTAGAATCCCTGATAACGAGGGTATTCAAGTTATTGATGAGCCAGTCGTCGCTGGTGGGCCAGACGCTTACTTTACGACACTTCCTATCAAAGCGATGGTTAGTGAAATTCAGGCGCAAGGCATACCTGCCACGGTTTCAAATACCGCAGGGACATTTGTGTGTAACCATCTGTTTTATGGAATACAACATTACTTAAAAGACACGAATGTTCGTCATGGTTTTGTACATATTCCATTATTACCAGGGCAATCGGTTGATGGTTCACAACCAACGATGAAACTTGAGCAAATTGCAGAAGGTTTAGCAATAGCGGCACAAGCCATCATTGATAACGATTCTGATATTCAACAAGGTGCAGGAACGATCTGTTAAGATAAGTAACCTCACTTCTTTAAAGCCTAAGAATAATGTTTATTGTTCTTAGGTTTTTTTATGCCTGAAGAAATTATAAGAGATTTAACGAGATAGACAGTTAAGTTTGTGAAAATGAACACATTTTGATGTGCGTCGAATGTTATATGATGCGTTGTGTAACTATTTGTTTCAATTATGAGATATATGTCAGTAAACCGAGGTTGGCTAGGTTCGTTTTACTGTTTCCGCATGTATCACCAATTAAAATTATTAGAAGTAGACGTATTATGCATCTAACATTAAAAACTAAACTCGTGTTGACGAGTCTTTCGCTTATTGTATTAACCATTGTATCTCTTGGTACTTTCTCGTATCAGACAATGAAAACTCAAGCATGGGATGCCATTCAAAGTGAAAGTGGAAATACAGCGAAGGCTTATAGCTTAGGTATTGGCGATTGGTTTAAAGGTCGTCAAGATGCGATTGTTGCCATGAAAGAAGCAATAGAGCGAGATCCTAACTTGGATATGGTTGCTCATTTAAAACAGACATTCACATCAGGCGGTTTTGGTTTAAGTTATTACGGTGACGAAAATGGCGTGATGCAACGCCAAGATCCATCGTTAAATAAAGCAGGGTATGATCCGCGAACTCGTGGCTGGTACAAAGAAACATTGGCAGCTAATAAGGGGATAACAACAAAACCTTATGTTAGTCATACTATGCAAGCTCTTGTTGTTACCTTAACAGAACCGGTTCGTGAAAATGGGCGTATTGTCGGTGTCACTGCATCTAACTTGGCATTAGGGGCATTAATTGATGATGTTCTTGATATTCCCGTTCCAGGCAATGGTTATGCCATGCTACTGGATGTGAGCAATAAAATCGTTGTTGCTCACCCAAATGAGAAAATGGCGTTAAAACCAATTTCAGAACTTGGCAATGGATTCGATGCTAACAATTTAAGTAATGAAATTGCATCTGATGGTTTTTTCTTTACCAAAGAGAATGGGAAAGAGAAAGCGGTCATGATAACGGCGGTTCCAAATACCAATTGGGCAATTACCTTGGTGATGGACAAAGACATATTAGAAGCGCCATTAAATTCGATGCTTTTTGAATTGCTGTCTATTGGAGCGTTAATCTTACTGTTTGTATCTATGTTCACAGGATGGCTTGTAACTCGTCAATTACGAGAGCTTGGTACGGTTTCGGATGCGTTAGCGGATATCGCAAATGGTGAAGGCGACCTTACGGTTCGTATTAATGTTAAATCTGATGATGAAGTAGGTAAGTTAGCTGATAACTTCAACCAGTTCGTATCACGCTTGCATGCGATGGCATCAAATTTACGTGAAATAACCTTTGAGCTAAATCGTTCAGCAGCAGAAAGTGCAGATTCAGCCGTTCAACGCAGTCAAAATATTCGTCATCAACAAGATGAAATAACCATGGTTGCTACTGCAGTAACTGAGATGGCGAGTGCGACACAAGAGATTGCTGGAAATGCTGAAAACACAGCTAAATCGGCAGAGCAAGCGGTGGGGTTAACACAAACAGGCCACGATCAAGCAAATCAAAGCCAAGCATCTATCGGAAACCTTGCTCGTGAGGTAAATAGCGCGGTAGGCATTATTGAAGATCTTAACGGACACGCACTCAAAATCAGCTCAATTTTGGCCACCATTCGTTCGATAGCCGAGCAAACAAACTTACTCGCATTAAACGCAGCAATCGAAGCGGCACGTGCTGGCGAGCAAGGTCGAGGATTTGCGGTTGTGGCTGATGAAGTTCGAGTTCTATCTCAACGTACTCATACTTCAACAGAAGAGATTCAAGCCATGATAGAAACGCTTCAATCAACAACACAAGAAGCGGTTTCAGTCATGTCGGACAGTCATCACTTGGCAGAAACAAGCGTAAAAGATGTCGATGAAGCGGGAGTCAGTATTGGGAATATTGCTGCGCAAATTAATGTGATCAGTGATATGGCGACTCAAATTGCTTCTGCTGCAGAAGAGCAGTCAAGTGTTACGGCTGAAATTAGTCGAAATACAGAAGGGGTACAAGAGGTAGCTAACCAAATGGCACATGAAGCAGAGACCGCGGCATTACAGGCTGAGTCATTAAAATCGTTAGCTGATTCATTAGAAGAAGAAATTAAACGATATAAACTGTAACTTATTAATAAACAGTAAAAAACCGTCCAATAGTGACGGTTTTTTTACGTCAAAAAAGTGTGATTTTGTTTCCAATGTTGTGTAAGGCAACACCTTGTAAAAAAACTTATGAAGTTTGTTTCGTATGCTATTCCAAAAAAATAAACAATGTGTAAAATACGCCTCCTATTAGCAACACCTAATGTGTAATCTATCCCAGTGCATTGAAAAATTCATTCAATTCGCTATTTAGGACATCGATGAAAAACGTATTAATTCCTTTTATTATTTCTTTAGCGACAGTCTCCTGTACGCCTATTTTTGATGGCAATTTCCAAAGACCTAACTCGAATTCATGCAATTGTGAGAGTGACACTACCAACTCGAACAATAGCACAACCTCAAAGCCAGATTCTTGGAAACCTAGCACATCAAAACCAAATCAAAGCATTGAAGAGCAGTTAGAAAATCTTGCTAATCATGTTCATAAAACATGGGGAGATAAAGAGTTTTTAGAAGCGGGTAAGCACCGTTACGTTAAGTATTTGGATGGATATAGAACTCGCGCGCATATCGATTTTGATAAAGGCAAAATTTACGTTTCGACGATCTCTCAATACCAGCCGAAAGAGACGTTGAAAAAAGCGATTATTGGCACCGTATTAATGCCAGCAGATCCATCACATGTGGATTTATTTAGCGATAAATCGATTCCGTTGCGTGGACGTCCATTCTTACTTGGCCAAATTAAAGACCAAGAGAACAAAGACATTGAATGGCCATGGCGAGCAGGCCGTTATGCTGATTACTTAATCGAAAATAAGTTACAAACTAAAACCATTAAAAATGGTAAAGCGTATTACGTTGAGATATCTATGGTTGATGACCATTTAGAGCAACGTGAATTCCAATATGCTGATTTAATTAAAAAAGCATCAAAAGAGTACGATATTTCAATCGACTTAATCTATGCAATTATTCAGACAGAGAGTAGCTTTAACCCTTATGCTGTAAGCCATGCAGGCGCTTATGGTTTAATGCAAGTGATCCCAAAAACCGCAGGAGCGGATGTCTTTAAATTAGTTAAGAATAAACCGGGGATCCCAACAAAAGAATACCTGTTTAATCCTGCGCATAATATCGATACCGGTACAGCGTATTTCTATATTTTGAAGAATCGTTATTTAAGAGACATCAAACAGCCAACCAATAAGCATTACAGTATGATCTCGGCTTATAACGGTGGATCAGGTGGCGTTTTCTCAACATTTGACCCAAGCAGAACTAAAGCCATTGATGAGATAAATAGTTTGCAACCAAATCAGCTTTATTGGGCACTAACAAACAAACATCCTAAAGCAGAAGCTCGTAGATATTTAGAAAAAGTCCTTAAATTTCAAAAAGAATTTAACGAGAAAAGTTAGATAAAATTTATTGATTGATAGGTGCAATAAATTCCATTATACATTTGCAGAGTGCTTTGTTAGTGTGCGTTTTTTGCACTTATTTGTGTTTATTGATTGTTATGGTGTATGCAAATTGAAACGAATTTTCGTTTTTATCATGTGTGTTTTTTCTTCATTTGTTTATTCAATGGATTTAACAAAGGAAGAGCTGGTATGGATACAAAATAATAAAGATTTCGTTTTTTATAATGATGATTATAATTCAAGATTATTTTTTATTGAGGATGGGGCACCAAAAGGACTTTACAGCAACCTAATTAAAGATATTAACAAAAAACTCAATACAAGCTTCCAGCTAAAAGTAAAAGACATTGATGATTTACATGCAATGTTTGATCGTTTAGAAAAAGGCTCTTATTTAGACTTTGCTGATACAGAAAGTAGAAAAGAAAACTATTTTTTTGTACCAACATTGTACCGTGTGAGCACCAAAGTTTTTTATAAAAACACGGATCAAATTATTGATCTTGTAAGTTTAAATAATAAGAAAATTGGCCTAGTTGAAGATTGGTTTTCTACTACGAATTTTATTGAGCAATACTCTGACTCTATACAATATACGCCAGTAAAATTTGCGGATGTTAATTCACTGATAAACGCTCTTAATTCCGGGGAGATTGACGCTTTTGTTGCTGATACACAAGAAATAACAGACAAAGCATTTCCGACATTAAACTTACCAAGGTTGAATAACTTATATACGTCATTTGCAATACCAAAATCGCAATCTGAGTTGTACAGTATATTAGTGAAATACTTTACAGAGTTGAAATCTGAAGAAGTAAAAGAGTTTGTTAAACAATCCCGTGAAGATTATTTTTTGTATCTTTTTAAAGGGAATAATGAACTTAAAGGAGCAAGCATCAGTGTTGGTTATGGCGTTAATGAGTTTCCTGCAAGCTACTTAGTTAATGAAGAGTATCACGGCATTGCACCTACGTTGTTCGACAGTATTAAGCGAATATTTAAAGATTCGGTCACCTTTACTGAGCCAAGTGTTGGCGAGTGTAAAGATTATGATGTTTTATTATCAACATTTGAAAATGAGTGCATCACAGATAAATATTTTCTAACAAAACCGTATTACAGTTTTGAATTGTCAGTATTTAATAAGTTAGAAGGAAACTTTATATCTCGTATTGCAGATATAAACTACTCGACGGTAGGGATGTTGAAAAATGCTTATTATTACGACTATATAAAAAACAATACGTTAAATGTGAAAATGGTCTTTTTTGATACTTTTGAAGAGATCATTGAAGCAATCGATGACGGACGAGTTGATTATGCTTTTGGTGACCAACGTTTATTAATGAATCATACCATCAACCATGACATGTATGATTTAAAAACCGCAGGAACCTTGACCAAAATATTCTCTGTGTATATCGCAGTAAAGAAAGAGCATGAAGCGCTATTTAATGCCATTAATTTGATATCAACATCATCAGATAATGAACGTTTGATTAAAAACATCTATATCAATGAGAATGAAAAGTATCAGAAAGATGATTTTTGGCTATTAATTGCAATTCTACTTGTCAGCTTATTTATCATTGGCGTGTTGATAGCTCGTGTTTATATAGAGAAAAAAGCACAAGCTCGTCTTTTAAGAATGAACGAATCATTGATTGGTTCATTGGAGATGGCCTCGTTATACAGTGATGAAGAAACCAGTGAGCATAACAAGCGAATCAACGTATATTCTGAGCATCTTTCTAAGTTATTGAAAATGCCAAACTCGTTTGTAGAAGACATTCGTATGATTGCTTCGCTGCATGACATTGGAAAGATTGGTATACCTCATTACATATTGAAGAAACCGGGAAAACTGGATTCAGATGAATTCGATGTAATGAAAAAACACGTAAACATTGGTTATGAGATTATCAAGAATACTGACTTGAGTTTGATAACTAAAAACATCGTGCTTTACCATCATGAAAAATGGAATGGTAAAGGGTACTTGAGTTTAGTGGGTGAAGAGATACCGATTGAAGCTCGAATTGTAAGTATTGTGGATGTGTATGACGCATTACGACAAAAGCGTATTTACAAAGAAGGCTTTACCCATGAAGTAGCGATTAAGATCATCGAAGAAGAAAAGGGCGTTTCTTTCGACCCTAAGATAGTCGATATATTCTTAGAGCACCATGAAGAGTTCAGAGCTATTTTTGAGAAAAATCAATAGATAAGAGCAGGGGCTAGTCTTGAGGGGCTAGTGGCGAGTGAGAGCAGGGACGAGTAACTGCTTTTAGCTCTCACTCGTCCCTGTTCTTTTCTAGCCCCTAGTATCTGCTTTCGGCTCTTACTTGTCCCTGTTTTTCTAGCCCCTAGTCCCTAGCTTTTAGTCCCTAAGCTCTACTTAACCTTTCACATCAAATTTGATTTTTTCATGTCCAGCAAATACTTGGAAACGCTTACCTTTTGCACGAGCAATAATGGTAATGCCAAATTTTTGAGCTAAGTCTAACCCCATTTGAGTTACACCAGAGCGTGAAAGCAGAACAGGAATACCCATCTGAGCGACTTTAATAACCATTTCTGACGTTAAACGACCAGTGGTGTAGAAGAGTTTGTCATCACCAGCTTCTTGTTTTAACCATAGCTCACCAGCTAAGGTATCAACTGCGTTATGGCGACCTACATCTTCCACAAATGAAAGCACTTTATTGTCTTTGCACACTGCACAGCCATGAACCGCACCCGCAGCTTTGTAAGTATCGTTGTGATATGTCAGCGCTTCTAATGATTCATAAAGATCAGATTGATTGATAGTTACTTGTGGTACTTGATAGTTTTCAAGTCGCTTCATTACGTTGCCATACATGGTGCCTTGACCACAACCTGACGTAACCGTCTTTTTCTTCAAGTTTTCTTTAACGTGTTCAGTGGTTTCTTTCGTATTTACAGCAGCCGTTTTGGTTTCCCAATCAATAATCACCGATTCTAAAAGAGAAGCATCAGTAACAAAATGTTGGTTCTTTAAGTACCCTAAAACCAACTCAGCAGGGCGAGCGCCAAGGGTCATTAACGTTACGACTTCTTGCCAATTCAGCATTACGGTTAAAGGTTGTTCACATGCGATCTCTTTTGTTAGCTTTTCACCATATTCATCATAAACATCAACAGAAATGGTTTGTTTTGGTACAGTGCCAGTAGTAATTATTTTAGGTGATTGGCTCAAAGTAAGCTCCAAATGAATGAGATTTGATTATTTATCTAGGTTAGGCAAATTTTATACCATAGAGTAAAAAAAGAAAGCGTGGTTGGTACAAGCTTTGCTTTAGAGTATAAATAGCAATACAAAACTTCATCAAAAGAAGGATAACTTGTGGAACAGAAAACAGAAAACAAATGGCCATTACAATTTGAAGTGATTGAAGAAATCAAACAGGTTGGTCGTTGGAGTGCACCATCATGGCGACTTGGTGATATTCATCTTTATGAGAAGGTAAATGAGACACAAGATAATGTTTCACTGTTTGAGCGTGATTTAGAAATTTTCCGCGATGAAAGAACGGATTATCGTTTCAATCTAAGCTCACAAGATCCTAAATTGTTCTTTGCTTTTGAAAACGATAATGACCAACTAACACCAGTTATGATCACTGCATCACAAAGTATGATCGGACAATATATGGATGGTGATTATTTAGTCCTTTCAACAGCAATGCCGTTACCGATGCAAGCATGGTTAGAAGCTTATATTGGTAAACACGGTGAGTTATTAGAAGTTCGTAAGAAAAAACGTAAAGGTGCGGGGCGCGCAAGTGAGCAACTTCCTAAGTAGATGGTCTTTAAGAAAACAAAAGGTTAAGCAGGGTGAAGAAGTCAGTGATGAGCCAGTATTAACTACTGAATCAGACACGGTAGAAGATTCACAAGCCCTTGTTGAGCCTAGTGTTGCTGTTGAAAGAGAAAGCGAAACTGAGATAGAGTCTGAACTGCCTACCGAAGCAGATTTAGTCACTATCACAGGTACAAGTAACGTCAGTCAATTTATGGCTGAAGGCGTAGACAAAAACTTGAAAAAAGCAGCACTTCGTAAGATGTTTTTGAATCCTGAATTTGCGATGGAAGATGAGCCAAACTACTCAACACCACCAAAACTGGACAGTGAAACAGCAAGCAAGTTACGTGAATGGTTAGTCGAGCCTGAAGAAGAAAAAGAGGAGATTTCAGACGAAGAAATCGCTCTTGATACTGATGCTACAAATGAAAATGATAATGAATATCAATACGTTAATGACGACGATATTGACCCAAGTGAGACAAAAAAGACCATATAAAGAATCGGGACATTTTGAACCAAGTTGCGACAAAATGTCCCGGATAAAAATAACTCCCGCCAAATAGTCTAAATAATCATCAATTCAACCTATTAATATTTCTCATAATTAGCCATTAAGTTGGTACGGATATTGCGATATAGAACCTATAAACCAGTCATAGAACTGAATAGGCCCGAGTGGGGTCAAGAATAGGTGAAGCAATGTTAACCCAATTTTTAGCACAATCAGAAACAACGAATGCCAAAGCGCGTAAGTTCGCTATTGAGCAAACCGTTGAGTTAAACAACTTGATCCCGCCAACGGTGAGCTACGAAAGCCGTGGTAACTTGGTCATTATCGGGCCTACGAGCATCATTGTTGATGTAGCAGAGCAGTTCTCTGAATTAAACAGCATCACATTGGTATCGACAGAATCAGATACTCAAGATAAAAAAACGGACAAAACCGTTTATCACGCAAAAGAGGTCACCATTAAAGGCTTCTTAGGTGCGTTTGATGTTGAGTGCGTGGTTAATGGTGAGCGAGTAAACCTTGCTAAAACAACCATCGGAAAAACCGCTTTTGATTTAGTTTTAGATATGAAACTAGATAGCGTGATGAAAGAACAAGTGCCAGTACCGGGTTACTACCCAGTAGGCCGTGGTTATCCAACACTTGCACAAGTGCTTGATGAGTTACCGGGTCTTGTTGGTACGTTTGATAAACCAAAATACTTTCGCTTAAATCCAGAGTTATGTGCGCACAGTTCACGTGGCGTAAAAGGGTGTGAGCGTTGTGTTGATGCTTGTCCTGCTGGCGCATTAACCAGTGAAGGTTCAGATCAAACGGGTCACCATATCCAAATTAACCCATACCTTTGCCAAGGTGTTGGTACATGTGCAACCGCGTGTCCAACAGAAGCGATCAGCTACGCATTACCAGAAGCAGAGAAAACGCAAAACTTTGCAACTCGCTTATTAGCAAACTACAAAAAAGAGGGTGGAGAGACACCTATCATCGCATTTTGTAGTGATCGCCACGAGAACTTCAATGTAATGGCACTGAAAACCATGCCAGACCATGTTATTCCAGTGGTTCTTGATGAATTATTGTCTGTTGGTATTGATACATGGTTCTCTGCACTAGTGAATGGCGCAGCGCAAGTTCTGTTTATCGCAAGTCGCAGAATGCCAGAAACCATTCAACGTGTATTAACACAAGAAGTGGAAATTGCTCAGGCTTTCTTATCTCAACTAGGTTTAGATCCTCAACGAATCCAAGTGGTTTACATGGAAGCGTTAAATGAGATGACACTGATTGATACGCCGCTATCTGTAATGGATGCACCTTTAAAAGGTAACAAGCGTGAGCGTCTAATGGGTGCATTGGATCACCTTGCTGCCGATTCAAAAGCAAACCAAATTGAAATCACAGAGATCCAATCTCTACCATCACACGCACCATACGGAACAATCAGTTGCGAAACTAAAGATTGTACCTTGTGCATGGGTTGTGTCGCTGTGTGTCCAACACGTGCTCTTCATAGTGATCCAGATTCACCAACACTGAAATTCGTTGAGCAAGATTGTGTTCAATGTGGTCTTTGCGTAAGTGCTTGTCCAGAAAAAGTGTTAAGCATGAAAGTGCAAATGAACTGGAACCAAGAGACACGTCAAGAAACACAAATTGTACATAAAGAAGACGCGGCATGCTGTATTACCTGTGGTGCGCCTTTTGCTCCAGCATCAATGATTGAAATACTACGCTCTAAGTTACAGGGTAACCCTCACTTCAACGATGAAGCATCAATTAAACGTCTATATATGTGTGAAGATTGTCGAGTTCGAGACATCTTTACCGATTTGTCTGCAAACCCTGAAAAACAGTTAAAGGTGTAATGGCATGAATGAACAACAACAAATTCGACAAGAAATCTACGGTTTATTAGCGCATTTATACCGAGTAGCACCAGATCAAAATGTGATTGATTGGTTAAGTGGTATTGAAGTCGAAGGCGATGACAGCCACGAAATGAGCAAAGCATGGTCTGTGATTTCAGATGCAGCAAAAAATTCAGAACAAGAAGCACTAGAAGATGAGTATCAAAACTTATTTATTGGTGTAGGCCGTGGTGAAGTGATGCCGTTTGGCTCATGGCACATGGCTGGTGCATTAATGGAAAAACCATTAGTCGCATTACGACAAGATCTAATGCAGCTTGGTTTCGAGCGTGCAGAAGAAGTAAAAGAGCCAGAAGATCATATTTCAGCACTATGTGAAGTAATGGCTATGCTTATCGAGTCAGGTGATGCAGAAGTTCTGCAACAGCGATTCTTTAATCGACATATTCAACCTTGGTTTGTTTCACTTTGTGATCAAATTACACAGGCTGAACATGCAAATTTCTACAAATCGGTAGTGAGTTTGACTCTGGCGTTTTTCAGCGTAGAGCAAACACGATTTGCTAAGAACCCAAATGAAATTGAAATTACAGAAGTGCAATAGTACGTAAATCAATTCATTTAACGAGAATTAGAACCATAAAAACAAAAGCCCATTCCAAATACATTGGAATCATAGGAGCATTGAATGAGCGATAAAAAAACGGACCTAAACCGCCGTAACCTACTGAAAGGCCTTGCAACTGCTGCTGCCGCAGGTTCAGTAGCCGCAGCGGTATCTGGTACTGCAAATGCAAACACAGTAGCGGAAACTAAAAACGTTGAGAAAAAAGGCGATGGATATCGTGAAACTCAACACATTCGTGATTATTACGACAGCCTATAACGGAGCATAATAATGAAACTGACTAAACGTTCCGATTCGGTACAGAAGCAAGAGAACCAACTGGGCATTACACGTCGTATGTTCATGCGTACTTCAACAATTGCTGCGGGTGCAGTAGCAAGTGCAAGCATGTTTGTTCCAAGCATGATGAAAAAAGCACAAGCGAAAGAAGTGCCAGTTGATGCACCTACAGAAGTGAAACGTACTATCTGTTCACACTGTTCAGTAGGTTGTGGTATCTACGCTGAAGTACAAAATGGCGTATGGACTGGTCAAGAACCAGCATTTGACCACCCATTCAACGCAGGTGGTCACTGTGCAAAAGGTGCTGCACTTCGTGAACATGGTCACGGTGAGCGTCGTCTAAAATACCCAATGAAGCTTGAAAACGGTAAGTGGAAAAAACTGTCGTGGGAACAAGCGATCGAAGAAGTGGGTAACAAAGCACTTGAGATCCGTAAAGAGTCAGGTCCTGATTCAGTTTACTGGTTAGGTTCTGCAAAACACAACAACGAACAAGCATACTTGTATCGTAAAAACGCAGCAATGTGGGGCACAAACAACATTGACCACCAAGCGCGTATTTGTCACTCAACAACTGTAGCCGGTGTAGCAAACACTTGGGGTTACGGTGCGATGACAAACTCATTCAATGACATGCACAACTGTAAGTCAATTCTGTTCATTGGTTCAAACCCAGCAGAAGCGCACCCAGTAGCAATGCAACATATTCTGATCGCAAAAGAGAAGAACAGTTGTAAGATCGTTGTTGCTGATCCACGTCGTACACGTACAGCAGCAAAAGCTGATCACTATGTTGCATTGCGTCCGGGCTCAGATGTTGCTTTCATCTGGGGTGTACTATGGCATGTATTTGCAAACAAATGGGAAGATCAAGAATTCATTAACCAACGTGTATTTGGTATGGATGAGATCCGCACAGAAGTTGCAAAATGGAACCCAGCAGAAGTTGAGCGTGTAACAGGCATCACTGAAGCTGAAGTTTACGAAACAGCAAAACTGCTTTCTGAAAACCGTCCAGGTTGTGTTGTTTGGTGTATGGGTGGTACTCAACATACAACAGGTAACAACAACACACGTGCATACTGTATCCTAGAACTTGCTCTTGGTAACATGGGTAAATCAGGTGGTGGTGCAAACATCTTCCGTGGTCACGATAACGTACAAGGTGCAACGGACTTAGGTGTTCTTTCTGATACGCTTCCTGGTTACTACGGTGTTGGTGAAGGCGCATGGAAACACTGGTCTAAAGTATGGGAATTGGATTTCGAGTGGGTGAAAGGCCGCTTCGACCAAGGTAAATACAACGGCAAAACGCCAATGAATAACTTTGGTATTCCTGTATCTCGTTGGGTTGATGGTGTTTTAGAAGACAAAGCAAACATCGAACAAAACGACAATATCCGTGCAATGTTCTACTGGGGTCACGCAGTAAACTCACAAACACGTGGTACTGAAATCAGAAAAGCAATGAGCAAGCTGGATATGATGGTTATTGTAGACCCATACCCAACGGTTGCAGCGGTAATGAACGACCGTACTGATGGTGTATACCTACTACCAGCAACAACGCAATTTGAAACGCACGGTTCTGTAACGGCATCAAACCGTTCATTCCAATGGCGTGAAAAAATCGTTGAGCCACTGTTTGAATCAAAACCTGACCACGAGATCATGTACCTACTAAGTAAAAAACTTGGTTATGCAGATCAACTGTTCAAAAACATTCAAATTGATGAAAACAACCAACCTGTAATTGAAGACATCACACGTGAATTCAACAAAGGTATGTGGACAATCGGTTACACAGGTCAAAGCCCTGAGCGTATTAAAGCGCACACACAAAACTGGCACACGTTCCACAAAACAACGCTAGAAGCAGAAGGCGGCCCAGTAAATGGTGAAACCTACGGTCTTCCTTGGCCTTGTTGGGGTACACCAGAAATGAAGCACCCAGGTACGCATATCCTTTATGATACGTCTAAACCTGTAGCTCAAGGTGGCGGTAACTTCCGTACACGTTTTGGTGTGGAATATGAAGGTCAAAGCCTACTAGCTGAAGACAGCTACCCAGTAGGTTGTGAAATCGAAGATGGTCACCCAGAATTCACTGACAAACTGCTTAAACAACTAGGCTGGTGGGACGATTTAACACCAGAAGAGAAAGTAGCAGCAGAAGGTAAAAACTGGAAAACTGACTTATCTGGCGGTATTCAACGTGTTGCTATTAAACACGGTTGTATGCCATTTGGTAATGCAAAAGCGCGTGCAATTGTATGGACGTTCCCTGACCGTGTTCCACAACACCGTGAGCCGTTATACACACCACGTCGTGATCTTGTTGCTGATTACCCAACATGGGATGACCGCGCTGCGAACTTCCGTATTCCAACGCTGTACAAAACAATTCAAGACCAAGATAAGTCAAAAGAATACCCAATTATTCTGACTTCTGGTCGTCTTGTTGAGTACGAAGGTGGTGGTGAAGAAACACGTTCAAACCCATGGCTAGCTGAACTTCAACAAGAAATGTTCGTTGAAGTTAACCCGAAAGACGCAAACGACATCGGCTTTAAAGACGGTGACATGGTTTGGGTTGAAGGTGCAGAGAAAGGTCGCATTCACGTTAAGGCAATGGTAACTCGTCGCGTTAAGCCTGGCTTAGCATTCGTACCATTCCACTTTGGCGGTAAATTCCAAGGTGAAGACTTACGTAATAAATACCCAGAAGGCACTGATCCATACGTTATTGGTGAAGCAGCAAACACAGCAACCACTTATGGTTATGACCCTGTAACGCAAATGCAGGAAACCAAAGTGACACTATGTAAAATCACAAAAGCGTAAGGGGTGATATAAAATGGCTAGAATGAAATTCTTATGTGACACCAAGCGTTGTATCGAATGTAACGGCTGTGTCACTGCATGTAAAAACGAAAATGACGATGCTCTAGAATGGGGCATTCAACGTCGTCGCGTAGTAACACTAAACGACGGTGAACCAGGTGAAACATCAATCTCAGTAGCATGTATGCACTGTACTGATGCGCCATGTAAAGCAGTATGTCCTGCAGACTGTTTTGAACACACAGAAGACGGCATCGTACGTCACAACAAAGATCTTTGTATCGGTTGTGGTTACTGTCTGTTTGCTTGTCCATTTGGTGCACCTCAGTTCCCTAAACAGGGTGCATTTGCTGAGCGTGGTAAAATGGACAAATGTACATTCTGTGCTGGTGGCCCAGGTGTAGAACCAGGTTCTAAAGAAGAACGTGAGAAATACGGTGCAAACCGTATCGCTGAAGGTAAATTACCAATGTGTGCTTCTCTATGTTCAACAAAAGCACTATTGGCTGGTGATGCAGAGAAAGTATCTGACATCTTCCGTCAACGTGTAGTTGAGCGTGGCGCGAAAGACGCAGGTTGGACTGACGGTGAAGATCTTGCGTTTGATGCGACTAAGAGCTAATCCGGTGGAGAGAGTGATGTTGAAACAATTAAAACGTCTTTCTCTTTCGTTATTGCTGCCGCTAATGGCAGCATTAACGCTTTCATTTGCTATGCCAAGCATGGCAAATGAGAGTGCAGCCGCGAAGAGCGCAGAGAAAGAAATGACCCAACTTGCTGGCGCAGATATCTGGCGTGAAGTAAGAGCAGGTCAAGAAGGCTACACAACTTCGCAATGGCCTGAACATGGCGTACTTATTAGTACGGCAGGCGAAACGTGGTTTGTACTAAAAGAGAAGTGGATGTCACCATTAGGTGCACTTGCTATTTTTGGTAGTTTAGTAATGGTAACACTGGCGTACTTTGTCGTTGGTCCATTAAAACTAAGCAAGCCAAAAACAGGCCGTAAGATCAAACGTTGGTCTCGTATGGATCGCGCCTTACACTGGAGCATGGCATTTAGCTTTTTAACTCTAGCGTTCAGTGGTTTATGTTTAGTTTATGGTAAACACTTTTTAAAACCGATTTTACCAAGTGAAATCTGGGGCATGATCATTTATGCCGCGAAGCAATACCACAACTACATGGGACCGATCTTCTTTATCCTACTAATGTGTGTACTTCTGAAATGGTGGAGAAAATCTATCTTCAACAAGACAGACATTCAATGGTTCATGAAAATGGGCGGCATGGTGGGTAAACACAAAGGTTCACACCCATCAGCAGGTTTCTCTAATGGCGGTGAAAAAGCAATTTACTGGTTACTAATTGTATTCGGTACTGTTGTTGCTTTCAGTGGTTTTGTTTTAGATTTCCCAATGTTCGGCCAATTACGTCGTGACATGGAGCTATCTAACCTTGTGCATATGCTATCAGCACTTATCCTGATCTGTGGTTTCATCTTCCACATCTATATCGGCCTGTTCGGTATGGAAGCGGGTCTAGATGGCATGGTAACCGGTGATGTTGATGAGACATGGGCAAAAGAGCACCATGACTTATGGTATCACGAAGTGAAAGACCTTCCTGAAAACCAACCACAAGATAAGAAAGTAGACTAAATAAGTTAATCACTTTTATTGTCATAAATTCAAAAGCCGAGCAGGGTAACTTGCTCGGCTTTTTTGTGTCTGATGGTTAGTGAAAGAGAACGCGTACAATTTATTGTTAATATTATCAGTAGTTTAGGTTTTGATAAAAATGAGGTTTTACAAGCAAAACAAGAAAAAAGGAAATGAAACCTACCCATTAAAGGGTATGATGTGTGAAAGAAGAGTTTGAGCTAACCGCATAAAACGATAGCTTACAGCTCTGCTATCAATATGAATAATTTGTAGTGTTGATTTATTAAAGTTTAGAAAAAGTCTAGCTGTCTCAATAGAATAACTCGCGACAAATGTGATAGGGAAGTATAAGACTTTTGTCATAGAAGGAGCGTTAGGTTTACAGTTAAGATTCAAATGAAGAAGCTATGAATAAGCCGGGAGGCATTTAAGAATATATTGAGTGGACAACTGAGAATGTTTGTTCTCAGTTTGATGTTTTAGGTTAGGTGGCAGCATTGCTCACCACTTAGCGCGGCGTTATGCCACAAAAGTGTCTTTAAGTTCGGAGAATATATGGGACTCTACATAAGAAAGAGTATCAGCGTTGGTCCATTTCGTTTCAATTTGTCAAAATCTGGATTTGGTGTTTCAGCAGGTGTTAAAGGCTTGAGAGTTGGAACTGGCCCAAGAGGTAACTATGTCCGCATTGGAGCAAATGGTATTTATTATCGCTCGACTATTCCTATTGGTTCTCAGGAAAGAATTGTCGACAACACTATTCACCCCAACTATCAAGAGTCTTTCGAAGCTCCGACTCATGAACCACTGAAAGAAATCGAGTCAGCGCATGTTTCTCAGATAGTAGATTCTTCTTCAGCAGAGCTGCTAAAGGAGCTCAATGATAAACAAAAAAAATCTAGTTTATGGCCTTTTATTTTTATTCTATTCTTCGCTGTTGCTTTTGGAATTAATAATGCCGAACTTCCTAAATGGGTTGTCGCTTTGACTATTATGTTTGGGATTGTTTCTACTTGGATTTGTTATACGAGAGACATGTTAGCTAAGACAACAGTACTTTTCTATGACTTTGACTCCGAAATAGAACTTGCTTATGACAAGCTGTTTTCGGCAGCGGAACAAATGGCAAAAGCTAACAAATGTTGGCATATATCAGCTTCAGGCAAAGTCCTTGATAAAAAATATCATGCGGGTGCAAGCAATCTTATAAATCGAAAGCCGACATCGATTATGATCTCTGAACCTCCTCGATTAAAAACAAATGTGAGGACAGTTTCTATTGCAGTAGGTCGTCAAACACTACATTTCTTTCCTGACCGAGTGTTGGTCTATGACACTACAGGTATTGGAGCTGTGAGTTACCAAGACTTGGATGTGATGGTCGGAGATAAAAAATTTATCGAAGACGAATCAGTTCCTGCTGATGCATTGATCGTTGATAAAACGTGGAAATACGTAAATAAGTCCGGTGGACCAGACCGCAGGTTTAAAGATAACCATGAGCTACCAATTTGCCTGTACCAGGAAATGTCATTCACAAGTCAATCAGGTCTTAATGAGTTAATTCAATTATCAACTCGAGGACCAGCGGAAAAGTTTAAAGCCTCTCTAAATTGTTTAGCTGTAGTTCTTCCAAGAGAAATTGACAGCGATAAAATTGCGGCTTAATAACTTGTTTAATAGTGATTCGCAATACGTGGTGTTTTTACTATGCGTTGTTTTAGTGGTTAAGGTGCTATGAGGAGGCTTCAGTATTGCGTGCCTAACACCTTAACAAAGTGTGAAGCATTTAGAGGAGTTGATACATTAATGAACGGTTGTATGTTTTGTGGTAAGGACCCAGATACAAAAGAGCATGTAATACCTCAGTGGATGCATCGTAAATATGGTATTAAACATTCAAAGCTAAAGATCAGAAATGACTCTGAAGTTAAATACATCAATGAGGTGTTACCGGCTTGTAAGGCGTGTAATGGAATAAGATTTTCTCAAATAGAAGATAAAATCAAAAATGGTGATGCAACAGAACAAGAATTATTTGTATGGGCGTTAAAAATTTATGTTGGCTTGAATTTAAAGGACTCACAATTCCCTGAAGATAGGAAAGACAAGTCAAAAAGCATGGTGTTGACTTATGAGGAGGTTTTTAGGGGAATAGAATTTGCAAAATCAATTTTAGCGAACTTTGGAAATCTAGGTTTTAGCCTTTATCCAGCTCCATTTGGGTCAGTTATTATTACTGAACTACCAGATTATATAGAGCCGTCATTTGCATTAAGTAGTATAGGTTATCCTTATAATGTTATAACGATCATCATAAATGATAAGCAACTTTTGACTGTAATTTTAAATGATTTTGGATTGGTAAAAAAACAAATACTAAACGATGGTAAAAAACATGGAGAGCTTTTGGAGCTAATATTCAAAAGAAGTGTTGATTCAGAGGAGCATTTTACGGCAAATAATTATGCGCAACAGGCAACATTCTATTACTCAAAGTTAAAGGCTCAGATGACGATTCCTAAAAGAGTGTCAATTTCTAACAAGCGGGTAGCGGCAATGTTATTACCCAAAAAAGTGAAACCTTCAAAACTTACAAGTGAATTCATTGTTGCTGATTTGACTAAAAAGTTGTTTAAGATAAATATCTAACAAACTGTTTAAGAGTGATTCGCATCGCGTGGTATTTTCACTATGCATTGGTTTTAGTGGTTAAGGTGGTATGTGGAAGTTTCGTATTGTGTTGTTCACACCTTAACAGGACGTTAGTTTATCAAATAACCATACTTTAAATGTGTTATGTGTCACCCTGTATGGTTAGGGGGGCATATTAATGGGAACTAAAATGACAGCTGATCAATATTTAAGAAATGTACTTGTTAAGTACGCCGTCGATTCATCTCTAGCGGAAGAATATAAAACAAAGTTTGAGCCATATATCCGTGATTGGGCAAATGGGTGTCTTTGTGAATTGAAAATCTCAGGTTCTGTTCGCAAGGGGACGGCGGTCGCTAATGGTACGGATGTGGATTTATTTATTTCGTTGACCTCAACTACTAACAATACACTTAGTGAAATTTATAACTCGTTGTTCGATTACATGAAAGGTAAGGGTTTCAACGTACGTAAACAAAATGTTTCTATTGGTGTGGATTTTAACTCCGACCAAATCGATCTCGTTCCAAGTAAGCGTCAAAGTCAATATGGTAACGACCATAGTCTTTATGTGAGTAAAAAAAGTACATGGACGAAGACTAATATTGAAACGCACATATCCCAAGTTGCTAATTCTGGACGTCTAGAAGAAATAAAATTAACGAAAATTTGGAGAAATCTACACAATCTAGATTTCCCTTCGTTTTACTTAGAGCTAATGGTCATAGATGCACTTAAATATAGCACTAAGGGTAATGTGGCTACTAACTTCATGAACGTTCTAAATTATATCTCGCAAAACATTACTACCGCTGTATATATGGATCCTTCCAATACTAACAATTGCATCTCGGACCAAATTTCGTACCAAGTTAAATCAGAGATTGCCCAACAAGCCAAGTCCAGTGCTTCTAAACAATATTGGGAGAACATTGTATCGTGAGTAGTGTAGCTAAAGCGTTATCAGAATCAGACGGAAAGGAATTCCTCAAACAGTCATTTTCGATGCAACAAACAGTGCTTAAGTCACAGTTAGATTTATCTGCAGCTACTATTACTCATAACGGTGTAATGGGAGATGTTAATGAACAGCATTTTATTGATATCATAAGAAGATATCTGCCTGATAGATATGCCGTAGACACTGGTATTGTTATTGATGCTCTAGGTAAAACAAGTGATCAAATTGATGTGATTATCTACGATAATCAATACACACCAACTTTGCTTGACCAGCAAGGTCATCGGTTCATTCCGGCAGAATCAGTTTATGCTGTTCTCGAGGTAAAGCCAAAAATCAACAAAGGTTATCTTGAATATGCTGGAGAAAAAGCAAAGTCTGTTAGAGAACTACAACGGACTAGCGTAGGTATACCTCATGCAGGTGGAGTTTATCCACCTAAGCCTTTATTTGATATTGTAGCAGGAATTGTTGCTACTGATATCGAGTGGTCTGATGGGTTCGGTGGAACTTTTGAACGTAATTATGCAGAGTTGACTGATTTAAATAAGTTAGATTGTGGTCTAGCAGTATCAGGAGGTTGTTTTGATGCTTTTTCAACTGAAGGTGGGCTTAATTATGGGCCAACAGATAATTCACTGATCTATTTCCTATTCAGACTGTTACAAAAGCTTCAATCTTTGGGAACCGTATCAGCTATCGATTGGAATGCATATGCTGAGCAATTAATAACCTAACAAACTGTTTAAGAGTGATTCGTAACGCTTGGTATTTTTAATTATGCGTTGTTCACACCTCAACAGTGCGTTAAGCGACAAGGGTGAAATATGATAGAAATCGATGTTGAAAGAGTAAAGCCAGTCGTAAGTAAGACAGTGACAGACACTGCTGAAAAAATGGAGTCAATTCATAGCTCATTTTGGGATACAAGGATAGATGTTTGTAAAGCATTACTCACGATTACTAGTGCAGTACTAGTTGGTACTATTTCATTCTCTGGTTCGTTAATAGGTCCGGGTAAAGAAGAAATGGTTTGCTATCAAGCGTTAATTTCCTCTTGGGGCTTTTTCGTATTATCGATTATTGCGGCTGTATTAAGTCTCTGGTGTTCTTACCACCTTAACTCCTACAAGGTTCTTTTCTTCAATAGTAAAGGGATTATCGGGGAAAGGCTTAGGGCTATAGGTCCCCAAGAAAATAAGAAAAAACTAACTGGAGCTCTTGATGAAGCTGTACTTGATTTAACATCGCAAACAATCAACTCTTTGAAAAACTATGATAAGTGGTCGCACTATTCGACAGCTACGCAATTGGTAATGTTTGTTCTTGGGGTCATTTCTTTTCTGGTTTTTGGCGTTGTACAAATCGCTTAACAAATTGTTCAAGAGGGATTCGCAACGCGTGGCATTTTTTTATGCGTTGCGCTTAGTGTTTAAGGTGGTATGCAGAGGCTTCGACATTGCTTTGCTCACACCTTAACCGAGCGTTAGCTCACAAGCGAATATTTATAGAGTAGTGGAAAATGATGAAAGGTAGAGTTGTAGAGTGGAATGACTCAAAAGGTTATGGATTCATTTCTGCTTTAAATGGTGAGCTGAAGGTTTTCCTTCATATTTCAAAACTAAAAAACAAGAATCGTCGCCCTAAGATTGGTGATGAAGTTAGCTTCGATATAAATGAAGAAATAAAGGGACGCTTCAATGCAAATAATGTATCAATTGCGGGTGTAAATACTATCCCGTCAACGATAATGTTTTGCTTTATTTATCTTGTTTTAGCGAGCGTTGCACTTGCCATGTTTAATGGTGAAAAGATGCTTCTAGTATTATATTTAGGGATGTCTTTACTAACATATGCAATGTATGCAGTTGACAAGAATGCAGCGGAAAAAGGTAACTGGAGAACACCAGAAAACACTCTTCATGTGTTGTCTTTGTTAGGAGGTTGGCCTGGAGCATTGTTTGCACAAAATCAATTTCGCCACAAATCAAAAAAACAGCCTTTTAAAACGATCCTGTGGATCACCATTTTTATGAATATCGGCGCTTTTGCTTGGACATTTACCTCATCAGGAACGATGTTTGTGCAAAATATTATTGGCAACGTACTTTAGTGGTTGTTGTGAGATATTGACTAACAATCTGTTTAAGTAATTCGCAACGTGTAGCATTTTTACTATGCGTTGCGTTTAGTTTTTAATGCCGCATCTTTTCTCTCTACTTCAAACAAGTAGTTTTTATCCCTCAATAGACTTTAACTTCTCTAAAATCATGGCTACTTAGCATAAATCACTTTCAGGTTTATAAATTTTACCAATGGTTTGGTAGAGTTATGATTCTATGTTCAAGGAGGGTTTCAAATGGGAACGGTAATAGGCTTACTCATATTAATTGCGATAGATTGGTATTTAGTTCGTAAAACAGGGCTTCATATACACAAGTTTATTTCTAAGAAATATGCCGAATATTTACAAAACAAAGAAAAAAATAAATAGGTTTGTGTTGTTCACCATTTCAAACTCGAGGTAAATATGATCCCACTAAGTTCGTCTGTTGTGTCTGGTGTGGCGTTATCAAAAATTGATGGCGAAGTAAAAATGCTACTCATGAAAAGAGTAAAGGGTGGCTTTTGGTGTCATGTTGCTGGCTCAATTGAACAGGGTGAAACGGGTATTGATGCAATCGTTCGTGAGTTTAAGGAAGAGACTCAAATTGACGTTTTAAATTTATATAATGCTCAGTATCTAGAACAATTTTACGAAGCCAGTGTTAATGTTATTCAACTCATCCCTGTTTTTGTTGTGATGTGTCCACCACAGCAAGAGGTGGTGCTAAATGAAGAACATACCGAATATAAGTGGTGTAGTTTAGAAGAAGCACTTGAGTTAGCTCCATTTCCAAATCAGCATGCGGTGTTTAAGCATGTGTGGTCGTATTTTGTAGAAAAGCCCGTTAATGCCCTTTATCGGGTAGATGTAAGCAGAACTTGCCAGAAGTAATCCATTGGCTTACACTGAGCTTATGCATACTATCGTTGAATTACCCGAATACAAGAAACGAGTTGAGAAACTCCTTTCTGAAGATGAGAACAAACAAATCATCAGTTATCTTGCAGAGCATCCTAAAGCAGGTGTATTAATGCAAGGTACTGGTGGAGTTCGTAAGCTGAGATGGGCGAAAGAAGGCGGTGGAAAAAGTGGTGGTGTAAGAGTTATTTATTATTATCATAATGAAGATATACCACTGTTTATGCTTTCACTCTTTGGAAAAAATGAGAAAGCAAATCTATCCAAAGCTGAATGTAATGTTCTTAATAAATTAACCAAAATACTTGCAGATAATTACAGGAGACAATCATGAGTAGTGCATTTGAGAGTATCCAACAAGGCTTAATGGAAGCAATTGAGTTTGCTGAAGGTGAAACTAAAAGTGCGACAGTCCACAAATTTTCTCCTGTTGACGTTAAAGCCGTTCGCAATAACATAGCAATGACTCAAGCTGAATTTGCATCTACTTTTGGTATTAGCTTAGGAACGTTACGTCATTGGGAACGTGGAGATAGAACGCCTAGAGGTCCAGCTTTGGTGCTATTAAATGTACTCGCTAAAGATCCTAAAGCTGTAATTAGGGCGCTTGCGTAATCAATACATAACAAACGATTGTATTATCAAAATACACCTAAAAGCCGAGCAGGGTAACTTGTTCGGCTTTTTATATTTAAATGAAGCCAAAATATTACTATCAATACTGTAAAAGTGTTTTGTGTATTCACGGTATTGTGAGTGCTTTTAATCTCAAAACATCGCTCGTTTAACCATCATTTTCGTATTATGAGCTTATGTTTGTTATTACAACAGGTTACGTAAGAATGTTTTACGTTTTGGTCATATTGTTCGTGTTTTAAATATAGTTAAACTCTTTTCCATGCTTTAGAGGTATTACCTTTTAAATATCAGTGGCCTACTGGTATGTAAAGTTTGGATATAATTACAAAGAGAATATTAATATGACAACATTGACTGAAAAATCAGGCATCACGCTGATTAAATCTGGTAGCTTTAAACTGAATGATCTTAGCCAATTATTAAATGAGCCTGGCTTAAAAAGTGATATGGCAGAAGTAGCAGTAACAAATAACACCAACGCATTAACGATGGGACACTTTACCATGTCTCCGGGTGTTGAGTTTGAATACTTTTATGATTCAGTTGAATACAAAGTAATTACTAAAGGCAAGATCGTTGTTCGTGACGTTGCTGGTAATAAATACGTTGCAGAAGTAGGTGATGTGCTTCTTTTCTCACCTGATGTAACGGTAATTTTTGATGCAGAGAGTGATGGTGAGGCAATTTACACGGCGCACCGTCAAGCTGCAGAAGACTTTGCTCCTGCTAAATAATGCATGATTTAAAGCCTGTGTAATTACAGGCTTTAAACATTATGATTAAATATCATAAAAGTGATTGCTCTGGTTTCTGCCATTATTTTTAGAGTAATACAGCGCCTTATCGGCTTCGATGATCGCCTTTTCATTGTTTGAATCATCTTCTTTATTAATAGAGTAGGTGGTAATACCAATACTCAAAGTGATAAAGGAAGAGACATCAGAACTCTCGTGAGGAATAGATAGAGAAGTAATACAGGCTTGAATTTCTTTGGCCATCTGTATTGATTCTGCTTTATTGGTATTTTTCATCACAATAATAAATTCTTCACCGCCAAATCTTGTAAGAAAGTCATTTTCTTTACAGCTTTCTTTTAATGCCTTAGCGACAGCGATTAATGCTTCATCACCTTTTTTATGACCATAGGTGTCGTTGTATTTTTTAAAGTAATCAATGTCTATCATCATGACAGAGCGAATTGTTAAATCTTGCTTATTCTCTAATAGATGAAGTTCTAATGCTCTGCGGTTGGGTACTGCAGTTAAACCATCCGTTAAGCTCAGATCATGCAATTTAAGATTAAGTGCGTTGATCTCTTTGTTTTTATTCATCAAAATTCGGGCGAAAGCGGCAATAACGATCAAAATACAAAGAAGGAAACCAGAGAAGAACATGATCTTACTGGCGTTTCTTTCAAGTTGTAAAATCCTATTTTCTTTCTTTTTATTATCGAAAGAGTGAAGTAAAAACTGCGTTTGTGCTTGGTTATTATCATTCAACTGTTTGGTTTTTACTGCGTGGCTTTTTGCTAAATACAAAGCCGCTTTTTGATAGTCTTTTTGTTTTTGATAAGCATCATATAAGTAGAAATACGTTTCATCTTCTAGGTAAAACAGTTTACGTTGTTGAATCGCATCTTTGGCTAAAGTGTGGTGATAAATAGAGTCATCATACAAACCTAAGTGATTGTATACCTTGCCATAAGTGTTATATAAGGTGACATCAAAATGATAAAAGCTGTTTGAAAGCCCATTTTTATGGCGCTCATTGGCTTGGGTTAGCAGCATGAGTGCTTCTTTCGCTTTTCCTGTAATCGATAGGTATTCAGCTTCTAGCAATAATTGGTTTGTTTGAAAATTCTCTTTAACAATGGAGTCTTTTTGTATTCTTAGGAGTCTCGCAGCTTCATCTAAATAATACTTTGCATTTTCCATGTCGTTGATTTGAAGATAAGCACTATATAGTTTGTATACGATGTAATAGGCTTCATCAGGCTCTGTGTGGTTATTTTTGTTCTGATATTCAAGTGCTTGCGTTAATTGGCGAATCGCTTCGTCATAGTTTTTTAAAAATAGATAATCGATACCAATATCCGTTAAGGTGTAAACGATATCGCTATACTGTTTTTTCTCTATGTAAATATTTAACGCTTTTAATTTAAAATCAATGCCGAGAATGGTTTGGTTATTGTTCCAGTAGGAAAGGCCAAGGATGAAATAAACGTTCTCCATTTCTGGGTATTTGATTTTTTGTGCAAATTCGAGTGTTTTTTTGGCTTGCTGAATACTGAGTAAACTGCCTTGTTCTACGTGTGCAAGATCATACGTTCGACCTAATGAGATCGAAATGAAAGCACGACTATAGTCTTGATTTGAATTAAATAAATTTTCTGCATTTTGGTAGCTAAGTTTCGATCTTTCATATTGATCTTGTTCTATTTCAATATAACTTCTTTCATAGTAAAAACGAGACAATACATGCGAAGGAAGTGCCGGGTAGATGTATTGTTGAGCATGATTAAAATGCTTTTCAGCCAAATCAAATTGATTGTTGGCAGAGGCGATATAACCTTTAAGAAATTCTATATAGAAGGTATCTGATTTGTTTGCTTTTAACCTTGCGTGTTGAGAGACAACAGACTCTAAATAATCCAGATTTTCACCACGTCGGGCTGATTGAATGTTAAGGATTAATTCAATGGCTTTTTTAATTGAAGGTGATTCTTTAGTTGAATGTACAGATGCATCTTCTGATAAAAAGGTAATAGAAAGAATAACAATTAAAATAAGAGAAATCAGCGAAGCTGTTAAAAGCTTTAAGTTCATGCAGGAATATCAAAAAAAATCAGTATTATTTATTTTATCAATAGAATTGATATAAATATACATTCAGATCTTATTATTGAGAGGGTATTTTTACTGTTATGTGACGGCTGGCAGATTAAAGTAGTTCTGCGAATAACCCATTTCATTGAATTGTTTAAAAAACGAGTGCTCATTTTTTATTCTTTTGTATCAACTGTTTATTAAAATCATTCCAGTTATAAATATTAGTGTTCAAACTAAATTTTCGTTCAGCGGTTATCTTTGATACAATCTCGCGCCTGTTTTAAAGGAGAGCTAAATGAAATTACTGTATTGGTTAGATGAGTGGTTAACCAACTCACGTTCACAACAACAAGCGCGACTTCCGATGACGGGCAGCGATTTACTTGACGATGTGTTTGTTAAGTATGAGTTTGTTGATTTGGACAAGCCACTACTGTTTACGTTTTCTCCTGCGGGAACCAACCTAAAAGAGCAAGATCTTCATGAAGATTATGCGCCTTGGGGCTATCATTTAGCACGCAAACAAGACGTTAATGTGATTTCATTTCAGCACTTGGGCCAAAGTAACTGGTTCCGTAGCCGAAACTTAATCTTCTTTTTAGAGCAATTATCTACCTTGCTTGAACCATTTACGTATCGTTTAGGTTATGGATTGAGTCGTGGTGGGTTCGCTATTGGTGCATTTGCTAATTTGTTGCAACTTGACCAAGTTTTGCTGTTTCATCCTGTTAGTACTAAAAATCAAAACATTGCACCATGGGATGACAGATCAAGCACTGAAATTGCACAGAAGTTTGATTGGGAAGGCGATTATCACGATCTTGATTTAGGAAAAGCGAAGGGCTATATCATTTATGACCCAACAAACCGCATTGATCGTTTGCACGCTAAACGTTATCCTGAACTGACGCATTTACGTGTGTTTGGTATGGGACATGGTACTCACGCTACTTATCTTAATAAATTCGGCTTTTATAAGCAGGTGGCGGTTGATTTTATGCGCCATCAAAAGGTTGATATTGCCCAATTTCGTCAGCAGACTAAAACGTTACGTTTTAAAGAAGATTATTACAAACGCCTTAATAAAGCGAACTCAAGCTCTGAGCACCGACTGGGGTTATTGAGTAAAGCACATAATATTGTTATTGGTGAGAAAGAAGCGCACGTACAAGAGCACCAAGCGCAGATAGATGTTCAACCTCTAATTGATATTGCACTTAAGCACCAAGATGAGCATCCTAAAGATGCCATTCAGCTTTTAGAAATGGCACAATTATTAGTGCCTGATGATCCGTTAGTTGAGCATAAGCTAAAACAATTAGCGTAAAAGCCGTTTTAAATATTAACGCCTCATCTTGAATGGGGCGTTTTTGTATTTGCGGTTTAATGATCTTCATGAAGGCATTTCATTCTTTATATAGACCTATTACTATATAGATTACGCTCATTAACTAAGAAGTAATCCAATATGTCTCTTCCTCCTTGCCCTGTATGTAACTCTGAATTTGTTTATCCAGATCAAAACCATCTTATCTGTCCTGAGTGTGCTCATGAATGGAACCCTGAAGAAGCGCTTATGGAAGAGAAGGTGATCGTTAAAGACGCTAACGGTACGTTGTTGGAAGAAGGCGATAAGGTAACGGTAGCTAAAGATTTAAAAGTTAAAGGCAGCTCTTTAGTGATTAAAGTGGGAACAAAAGCGGTTATTAAACGTATTGTTGATGGAAAAGATCATCAATTAGATTGTAAGGTTGATGGTGTTGGTGAAATGATGGTGACGGCTCAGTTTGTAAAGAAAGCCTAAAGCCTAATTAATAAGGGATGAGGATAACCCAATGGATGGGAAAATATATAAATGCGGACAGTGTCGTCAGTTTACTCGTACACCAAATAATTTAAAGGATTTATGCGGTGCTTGGGATCAACCAACAATGGCAAACCGTGTTGCGTGTGATTTTTTTATGTTGAAATCTCTTAAAGAGAGTAAGGCCAATGGAAGGTAACTCATTATGTTTACGTTAAAAGTCGATAACGAATTAAATTTAGCTCTTATTGAGCCTTCTTTTGCGCCTAAGTACTTTGATATTGTATCAAGACAACGAGCGTATCTATCTCAATGGCTAGTTTGGCCACCACATGCTGATTCAGAAGCCTTTTTCCATTCTTTTATAACTAAATCTTTATTAGATTATGCTGAAGGAAAAAGCATGGTTTGCGGCATGATTTATCAGGGCGAATTAGTCGGGAACATCAGTTTTAATTCGATTAATCAAAACCTAAAAACGGCAGAAATTGGTTATTGGTTAAATGAGGATTTTCAAGGGAAAGGGATCATCACTCGTTGTGTATCTAAACTTATTGACCTTGCGTTTAATGAGCTTGGTCTTAATAAGGTTCAAATTTCAGCTGCGGTTGATAACCAACCAAGCCGGGCGGTCTGTAAACGACTCGGAATGACATTAGAAGAGATTATCACAAGTAGTGAGAACTTGAATGGCCGCATTATTGACCATGCTATTTATGGTTTAATAAAAGATAGTCACCAATGATAATAATCAAAACATATCAGGAAGAGAATGCATCAGCTTTGTGGGATCTGTTTTTTAATACGGTACGAAAGATAAATCGTAAAGATTATTCTAATGAGCAAGTGAGTGCTTGGGCTCCTGAATCTTTTGATACCGATGTTTGGAAGAACAAAATGCAATCGTTGAATCCTTTTATTGCAGAGATAGACGGTGAGATTGTCGGTTATTCAGATTTGCAAGACGATGGTTTGATAGATCATTTCTTTTGTCATTACCAACATCAAGGAAAAGGGGTTGGTAGTACTTTAATGACACATATTCTTGAGCTTGCTAAAGAGCGAAAACTGCCTCGTGTGTATTCTCATGTCAGTATTACAGCAAAACCTTTCTATGAGCGTTTTGGTTTTACGGTTGTTAAACCTCAATGTATTGATGTGAGAGGCGAGCAGTTAATCAACTATGTAATGGAAAGACAAATTCTATAATTAATTTGAGTAGTAATTATTGTGAAAAATAAGAGCGTAATCATTCTAAAAAGACACCTTATAATGTCTGTTTTTGTATTGTTTTTAAATGGGTGCAGCTCATCAGATCCCCTAACTATGCAGATTGATCCAGCTAATGTAAAAGCTTAAATGTATACTTACTCTGATCTGAATAAAAATCAGAATGAATTGTGGGAGATAACCCATCAGTATTTGATGAATCATTATGAACAGCATCAAACTGAAATTAGGGTAATGGATCGCGCTAATGCGTCATTTATTGGGAAAGGGATTGTTAAGTGGAAAATATCACCAACAACGCCTTTATATTGTTACTCAGCGTATGATTTTCGGTTTATGGCGAGAGATAACAAGGCTCGGCTACAACTTAAGCTTTTATCTGGGGTACCAAGTCTTTCAGGCTGTCACGATTGGGAATTGCCTTCAGAATATGGCTATAAACAGATCCTAGATAAATTTGAGCTAGTGTCGTCTAACCTTGAAAATGCATTATTAAAATAAAATGTAGATGGATTTAGATAGCGTTATTCTATGTTTTTTGCCTTGAATATATTCAGTAATTATCTTTAGTGAAGATATGGAGAGCTTAATTACGGATAATTGTTGGATACTGTAGGTTTATTTGATTTCTTTATTGAATGTTTGATATCTATCCGTTAATTTCTTTGAATTGTTGTTTGTTATGTAAGCAAATCTTTTAATTTTCGGAGAAAGCTGTTGTGTCATTATTCTTTTTATCTCAGGTATTAGTTGCAATAGCGATTGGATTTGATTTGATGTCTTTTCAATTCAAAGAAAGAAAAAAAATTGTTGGCTGTCTTTTTTGCGCTGGGATTTTAATTTCAAGCCACTTTCTTTTGTTAGAGCAATGGACTGCTGCGGGTTTAATGATTATTGCTACCATTCGTTACTTAACCAGTATTTTTTCTACTTCTAGTAAGCTTAAATATCTTTTCTGTAGCTTATCTATTGTTACATCAGTCGTCACATATGCAGGCATTGCAAGTGTATTAAGTTGTATTGGATCTGTTTTTCAAACGGTTGCGGCATTTAATAAAGATGACAAACGATTAAGAGAGTTGATGGTTATTGGCACTAGCTTTTGGCTTGTTCATAACTATATTATTGGTTCACCAACTGCGGTATTAATGGAAGCCTTGTTTATTAGTAGTAATTTAGTTGGCTATTATCGTTATTACTATAAGAACGCATAATTACGGATTAGACGATGCCAAATTTATTTAAAGAAATCCCAAACGAATTACCTAGTGAGATCTTTGAAGATATTTTATCTACCCCCAACATTCGTATTGAGCGGATTTTATCTCATGGGCATAGTTCCCCTGAACAAGGTTGGTATGATCAAGATGAAAACGAATGGGTGTTAGTTTTATCTGGGTTTGGTGTTATTGAGTTTGATGATGGGCGTGTTATTACCCTAAATAAAGGGGATTACCTTAATATTAAAGCGCACGAAAAGCATAAGGTGCAAGCCACAGCACCAAATGAGACGACAGTGTGGCTTGCTGTTTTCTATCGCTAGGTTGTGTTTAATTTAGATAATTAAACCCGACACACTCAATGCCTTGTTCTTCTAACCAATGAGATAACTCAGGTGAGGTTAGAATGTTTTTTTCAATACTGCGCATTTCATTGTAGCTACTTAGCTCAATCAGATCGTGGTGCTTTTCGCTACTTGGATGACACATTAACTCAACGATGCCATTAGGGTGTGTGAGTTTGTATTCTAAAAGAATGGCTTTTAGATTTTCAAACGTTGCGCCACTATCAAAAAAGCGCATATCAAATGCATCTGGGGTCGGCACTGCCAGCGTATCTTGACCTGCAACGATGTTATCAACTCTACGCACCGGTAAGTTAATTTCATTAGCAAAGCGAATAAACGCATTTTTTAATGGCGGGTAAACACCTGCAAAGTGGTGGCTATCAATATGGTTGATCTTGAAACCCGCATTAAGTGCCGCTTGATATTGTGTGTTCAGCTCTAAAAAGACTTCCTCTTCGCAAACCTGTTTGGTCATGAGTGTTTGTCTATTGAGAAAATATCCATTCTCATCAATTAAGCTAGACACATCTTCTGGATTGGATAAGGGTTTGCCTGCGGTCACCGTAAAATGCAAACCAATGTCGGGCACTAAACCTTGTTTATAGCGTTGAATGGCATGATCGATGCCGTGCTGATTCATCATAACGGTCGTTGATTTCACTGTGCCTGCTCGAAAACACTCAACAATGCCGTTATTTACACTTTCTGATAAACCAAAATCATCAGCATTTAAGATCAGTTTCATGATGTTCTCCAAAACAACGATTGAACATATCAATATATTGTTTCTACTGTAGGTTGTGGTGTCTTTTCCATCAATTTAAATCGTTTAAAAAGCTCTGATAATTTGAAGTTATGCGGTAAATTAGTATCTTCGATTTTGTGCTGAGAAAGAAAAATGAAAAGAGCAACTGTATTTGGGTTGTTGGCGTCATTGTTGGGTTTGTTGGGAGTTATCTTGTTACTAGCGGGAGGCTCTCATTTTCCGGTTTACCAATGGCCGTATGAGGCACTTCAAGGATTAGTGTTCTCTGTCGTATGGGGATTTGGATTATCCGTCCTTATGGGATATGTCGTATCGCTATTAATTGTTTTTGTTGTACTTATTGCGTGCTTTAGTATTGGAAGTAAACTTTCAGACATCCTTTTAGGGGATAATAATCAGTAAGTTAAAGAAGGCTTTATCGAGTGATAAAGCCTAAATACGCTTAGCTAACTTATCGCTGACGATACTTTTCAATAAAAGAGAGCAGAATAGGTAATCCTGATTGTTGATTAAGCTCGGCTTTCCAACACTCATAAATAGCGGTTTCATGATCAGCAATGAGTTGAAACGCTTCCATTTCTTCTCTGGCTTCTGCTGCCCATTCTCGATATTTCACTTCATAAGTCTCTACCCAGTGAGCCAATGTGTTTACTAATTCATTCCATTCTAAATGAATCCATTTTTTTGCATCAGAAGTGCCTTTTACTAACATCGCTTGATCTTTGATATCAAACTGAACGTTATGTTTTGTGAGTGTCGGTTCTAGTAGCTGTGCCGTAAGCACCTCAACGTTAATTAACGTATCCCATAACTCATTTTTGCTGAGCATAGAGTAGTGTTCGGAGAAGTAAGTAAAAAAAGCAATGCCATACACTTCACCTTGATAAGCATTATAAATACGATCAATCATAGAAAGAGCCTTATCACTTGAAATTTATCACTTAAAATATGGATAGATGGTAGATTTTTATACGTAATTTGCAATCACTTTTAGATAACTATTGGGTAACTTGAAATAGTTAAAGCAAGATGAACGGGATGTGTAATTTGTAAAATTCCATATATACGCTTTAATAGATCCTTTATGGATAAAAAATGGAATAAGGAGATTCTATTATGGCGTTAGAAATATGGATTTATTATGTGTTAGCGGTCTTGGTTCTTACTGCTTCACCGGGCCCCAGTTCATTATTATGCATGACAAAAGGGGTGACACATGGATGGAAACACGGTTTTTTTACGGCGTTAGGTAGCTTAAGTGCCATCACTATTATCCTGTCACTTTCTTTTACTGGGCTTGGGGTTGTCATCGCTTCATCTGAATTGGTATTTACAATCATTAAATGGATTGGTGCGACGTACCTTGTTTATATGGGAATAAAAGCTTTTTTATCAAAACAAGAAAGTTATACATCATCGGCTGAAAATACAGAGATTAAAACAGGATTTAAAGCACATTTTGTAAGTGGCTTTATTGTTGGTGCCAGTAACCCGAAAGCGATTTTGTTTTTTACTGCTCTGTTTCCTCAATTTATTGATCCATCTGCGGCTCTCGTTCCTCAATACCTGATATTTGCGAGTACATTTATTGTATTAGAGCTTTCTTGGTTACTGTTTTATGCGTATCTAGGTTCCACATCGTCTCGCTGGTTAATGGTTAAAGGGCGTGCCAAATGGTTTAACAAATTAAGCGGAACCGTTTTTGTCGGCGCAGGGGCTTTATTGTCTACCGCTAGCCGAAATTGATGAGGTTTGTGTAAGCTTTTAGTAAAGAGCGTAAATTAGTGATCTTTCTAGCAGAATGTGTGGTGGAAGATAGGTATAAGAGCCTCAGTTGTTTTATGTATTGAGGTTTCAATGACTGAAAAAGAAAAAATGCTCGCAGGGCTTCCTTATGATGCTTGGGAAGACACGCTATTAAATGACCGAATGAATGCCAAAGCGATTTGCCACCAATTTAATTTAGCTGACCCAACTAAGCTTGATGAAAGAATGGCCATTTTAAATGAGTTACTGTGTATAAAGGATAAAGCACATATAGAGCCAAATTTCTTTTGTGATTATGGTTATAACATTGAAATTGGAAGTAATTTTTATTCTAACCATAATTTGACGATTGTGGATGTATGTAAGGTTACTATTGGAAACAATGTGCTGTTTGGGCCACATGTGATGATTTCTACTGGTACACATCCGATTGATCCTATCGAGCGCCAAAAAACGGAGTTCGGCGCGAGTATTTCTATTGGTAATGACGTATGGCTAGGAGGAAACGTATCCGTTCTTCCTGGTGTGCGTATTGGAAATAATTGTGTGATAGGCGCTGGAAGCGTTGTTAACCGCGATATTCCTGATAATAGCGTTGCGGTGGGTAATCCTTGTAGAGTCATCAAATCCGTTTAGTGTGGGCTATTTGCGAAAGAACTTTTTTGAATTACATACTTTCGGCTAAATCACTGAGTTTTATTTAAGTAATGGTGTCCTATTCTGGCACCATTACTTATTTTTTGGATTGTATATTTAGAAAAATGAACATATTTAGAAAAATGAACATATTTAGGTAGTTATGGATAGTTTTTTTAGTAGTGAGATTATTCTTGCGCATTCGACTTTCTTTTTCTTTATGACATTGCTGCTGACTGGGTTTCTTCATATTCCATTATGGTGTGGTAAAAATTTAACTAAGATCCAATGGAAGAAAGTGGATTACCTTTGGCCTTTGGTTGCCGCTATTGGGTTGATGGGGACGGTTTCAGAGGTTCGTTCAAGAGTGGCTACCGATTGGGCTGAAACTGAACACACACGAGCAGTAACCAGCCTAGAATCCATTAATAGTTATACCGTTAATCAATTAAAAAGCTATTTGTGCTCTGGAGCGACGGGTGTAGAGGATGATCTTGTATCAAAACAATCGTGTTCTTGGTTTCTTGATTCAGCAAAATATTTAGAATCTGTTCGATTTAATGATTTACCCAATATTGGATTTGAAAGTCTACCGCCAATTACGTTTAGTCAAAGCATTATTGAATCCGATGTGATTTGGCTGCGTGGTATGTTTGATAATTATAAAACTCAAAAACAGGTTTATGAAACTACGCTACAAGAAACGAAGAAACACCCACTTGAAGAGATATTCTGGTATTTAAGCCCTTATTTAATTTGTATTGCGATTTCAGTTCGAGTGACCAAAGTATCGGCTGAACTTAAGTTGGAGAAACAACAATGCAATCTATAGAACACTTTGAGCCTCAGTTTTTGAGTTTTATCCAAAAAGAGATGGTTCAAGACTTAGCGCATGATATTAACCATGTATTGCGGGTTGTTAGTATGGCAAAGCGTTTATGTGTTGAAGAGAAGGGAAAAGAGGCGGTGGTTATTCCAGCAGCTTATTTACATGATTGCTTTTCTTTTGCTAAAGATCATCCTAATCGTTCTCAAAGCTCGGCATTTGCTGCGGATAAAGCGTTGGTGTTTTTAAAGGAGATTGGTTATCCATCAGGGTATTATGATGAGATACACCATGCGATTGTTGCTCATAGCTTTAGTGCTAAAGTAGAAACGAGAACGTTAGAAGCAAAGATTGTTCAAGATGCAGATAGGTTGGATGCTTTAGGGGCAATAGGCATCGCTCGTTGTCTACAAGTCAGTACAAAATTAAATTTACCGCTTTACTCCATTGATGATCCATTTTGTTATCACAGAGAGCCGAATGATAAGGCTTATACCATAGATCATTTTTATGCCAAGTTACTAACACTAGCGAATACAATGAAAACGACATCTGCGGTAGCTGAAGCCGAAAAACGCACTCAATATATGCGCGATTACTTAACTCAACTAGAGAGTGAGTTGTAATAAAACAGTTGAGCTTAGATCTGGTTAATAATTCCTCCCCAATGATGTTCCTTAGCTAAATATTTTAATGATTCAATCTCACGTTTTGCCTCCTGCTGTAACCATTCGACAAGTTCGTTAATCGCTGAAGAATGTGTGTGTTGATGGATATAATATACCCATGCGCTGTGCTGAAGTGTGGTGTGCTGTGGGCAGTAATAAAAGTTTCTTTCTAATTCCGGTAAGATCAATAAGAGATCAGTAACGGTTGCACCTTGACCTGACAAACACGCACTTAATGCGAGATCTAATGAGTGAAAACTGGTGTTTCTCACTTTTTGATGGGGAACATATTTTTCATTATTTAGCCAAGTAATCCAATCGAGATGATCAACCGTAGGATGCAACCTTGGTAATTGAAGAACGTCATCTAACACCGTCTCTTGTGTTGTAATGCTGGTTGCACAAACCGGCGCCATAAATTCTTCACGTAACAGAGAAAAATTAGATCTATTATCGTAATGATTCTTTAATCTTGTATGGAAAATCAATAAATCATAATCATCGGTATCGAGGGCTTCGTCTTCTTCTAAAGAAGGAATGATGACGATTTCATAATCTGAATATCTCTCATTCATTTCTTTAATTTTAGGTAAGAGAGCACGGGTAGCAAAGCTTAATGCTGCTTTGATAACAATACGTTTAGGCTTTGGGTCTTGCCAGGAAGAGAGTACTGTTTCGAGGGAAGTAAAGTTATCCTGTAACGTTTTGTGCAGTTCTAAACCTTGAGTCGTCAGTTCAATCGAACGGTGTTTTCGTATGATTAGAGATGCATTGAGATCATCCTCAAGTTGTTTTACTTGGCGACTGACTGCACTTTGTGTCACATTAAGCTCATTTGCCGCGGAGGTAAAACTCATCAACCTTGCAACAGATTCAAACGCTTTAAAGCCATTATGTGAGTAAGGTAATGTTGGATAGGGTGTCATTGGATTCTCGCATGAGTTTTTGGAATGTCAGTCTGACGGATTAATTAATTGAATACTACTTTTTTAAACGATAACGTGATGTGAAATTATTTAATCTATCTTTTTTATGAAAAAAATTCTTACGCTCGCTTTTCCTCTTATTATTTCTCAGTTGATCTCTATGGCGTTAGTTCTTACTGATGTTTGGATGATGTCACGATTAAGTGTTTCGGCATTAGCTGGTGGTGGATTGGGGGCATCGGTTTACTTTTTTATTTTTATCGTAGCAAGCAGTACGGTAGGTTGCGTCGCTAATTTGATTGCTATTGCTTATGGGCAACGATTGGCGAGACCTGAGTTTGGGAACCAACAAATTAGGCTTGCTATAAAGGGGGCGGTTTTATTATCTGTAATATTGAGTGTTATTTTACTATTTGCCTTTTCTTATGCTCCAAATGTTCTGCGTTTAGCGGGACAACCAGAAGAAATGATTTCATTGGCGATGGAATACGTTGATGCTTTAAAGTGGGCAATGTTTCCGTCACTAATACTGTTGGTTTTACGTGGACTAACAAGCGCATTGGGCAACGTTCGTTCTATTATGGTGATGTCCGTGATCACGGTTATTCTTAATGTTCCAATTAGTTATGTACTTACTTTTCAGTTTGGCATGGGATTGTATGGGCTAGGGCTAGGCACCGCTATTGCTGCATTGATGGTGATGCTAGGTTATGGGCTTTGGGTCTTTAAACAACAAGAATACAATCCGTTTGCCCCTTGGTTAAATCTAGAAGAGTACTCAATAAAGTTGATTACTCCTTTATTAGTGATGGGGCTACCCATTGCTCTTGCTGCTTTATTGGAGCATGGGTTGATTTATGGTGGTACGTTAATGGCGGGTACCATTAGTATTGCCTCATTAGCTTTGCACCAAATCCTATTGCAATGTTTGAGCTTTACTTGGAACTTCAACTTTGGTTTTTCGCAAGCTGCTGCCATCTTAGTTGGAAGAGATTTTGGTGCAAACAATGTGGATGGAATTAAGAAAACGTCACAGCATAGCTTTGTACTGGTTACGGTAATGAGTGTGTTTATTGCTGCTGTCTTTATCATTTGGCCTGAGAGTATTGCGGTTCTATTCCAATTAGATAATGGCGAAAATAATATGTCAGCCTTGCTTACGTCGGTAATCTGGGTTGTCGCTTTATGTTTTGTTGTTGACGCGTGGCAATTGCTGGCGATTAGTTTATTACGAGGAATGAAAATTGTCTCTTTACCTACTGTAATGACCGCTATTGGTTATTGGGTATGTGGTTTGCCCGCGGCTTGGTACTTAATGCCTATATTCGGATTAAGTGGCATATGGGCTGGGATTGGCATTGGGTTAGGAGTCACAGGCATTTTGTTGTTGGTGCAGTTGTTGGTATCGATTGCACGAGTGAAAACTCATTATGAAGAAATAGAGAACTGAAGTTGTTGTATTTTTAAAATACTTCACAAATTGGGCTAAAAAATCATGATATTTTTGTACGTATATTATGTATTTCATAAAAGGGATTTATGATGATTTATACGATACAAGAAAAAGTGATTACCTATCCAGAGCCGGTATTAAAAGAGTGGCAGAAAGGAAATAAAGAGTGGTTACCCATTGATTTAACTGAGCTTGTTGATTGCAAAAGTTACTTTAATAAATATTTTCATGAGTGTTATGCACTAACGCATTATTTGGATAATGGATGGTATGGGACTGCGTTTTATGCATTAGGGAGTACGCCGACATCTAACTCTCTGTATGACGCAGGCCGAGTTTTGCTTTCTCAGTATATTTGTCCTGTGAAGCTTTCTTTACTAAAAGGGATAAGAACTGGGTTAACTGCTGGTGAGCCTGAATTGTTTTTATTTAAGCCTGATGGTTCATTGCTATTTGTGAAAGTACAAAAGGCCGGAAAACACTTATCTGAAGCTGAGCTTATTTGTTTATCCAACATTAAGTCTGTTTTGGAATGTGAAGTAGAAATAGTTTATGTAATGGAAGGCAGTAAAGCGTATAAGCCAAAAACTTATGACATTAAAGTAGTGCAATTTCCTAATCCGCTAGGGGTGTAATTACTTAATCATTCTTGTTTTATAAGAGGGCTGGGGAACCAGTCTTTTTTATGTCTAAAAAACGGATTTTACAAAATTGGGACACTCTCTTTTTTAAAATTTATTTATCATAACTAATGGAAGATTTAGAAACTCTATACCACACTCATTAAATGCAGAAAAAGGATGATTGATGCGACTAATGAAAAAAGGATTTGTCGGGTTAATGCTCGGGTGTGTTTCAAACAGTGCTTTTGCGATTTCAGAGTTATGGCTTGATCGTTACGCTTATGATGCGATTCAGCAAGGGTTTAATAAAAAAGACATTTCTGTTTACCATAAGAAGCGCGGAGATTTAGATAACTATCCATTATCTGGGTATGCTGATTATCGTGCCTTTCTTTTTGATTTAAAAAATAAAACACCAGAAGAAGTAAATCATTTTTCAAAAGAGTTTGCTGATTATCCATTCTCCGTTTCCATTCGTGCTGATTACCTTAATGCATTGATTGCCACCAAAAATTGGCCATATTTAATCGCTTATCAAACAGAGTTACCTCGTGATCAAGATTACCAATGTTGGTATTACACTGCTTTTTATCATGAGAATGAATTGGACACCGCCTTTAATGGGGCAAAGCTACTCTGGTTAGATGGTGAGAGTGTTTCTAGCGCTTGTAATTCGCTTTTTTCATATTGGGATAAGGCTGGTGAGCGTACCGATGATATGATACTTGAGCGTGCGTTATACGCTGTTGATGAAAAGAACCCTAGATTGATTACCTATTTGCGAAAATTAGCCTCTACGGTTGATAGTAAAGATACACTAACGGAAATGCTGCGATTGTATCGTCAGCCTGAAAAGTTTACTGTGTTTTTTGAAACTAAAGAAGATACGCAATTTAATCGTAATTATGTTCAAACAGCGTTAAAGCATTTGGCAAAACACAATATAAATTCTGCTTATGATAAGGTGAGTTTTGTACAGAGTCATTTTTCGTTTGAAGATAATGAACTTCAATCAACACTTGAGTTTCTTGCCGTTAGGTTACTAGATACAAAAGATCCTGAAATAATCCAATGGAGAGATGAGATTTTAGAACGTTCAAGTGATAATCTCGTTCTAGAGCAGCGTATCCGTTTAGCAATTAGAAAAACGGAATGGAACGAAATTATATTTTGGATTAATAAGCTTACTAGTGAAGAACAAGCGTCATATCGATGGCAGTACTGGTTAGCTCGTAGTGAAATGAAGTTAGGGGATACTGAGTCTGGTGAAACACGCTTAAAGCGCATTGCTGGTAATAGACACTTTTATAGTATTGCGGCATCTATTGCACTAAAAAGAGAACCTCGATTTCCTATTGCCCGTGTAGAGTGTAACAAAGAGCAAATAGAGCCATATCAAGATGATATTGATCGTGTAGAGGAATTACTAGCATTAGGTAAAACGTATCCTGCAAGAAAACATTGGCGTCATGTAGTCGCAAAAGAGAATCAAGCCAAGAGTGCAGTTTTAGCTTGTTATGCTAAAAAGAAGCATTGGCATTTGTTTACACATGAAGCCACTATTCGTGGGGAGTTATGGGATTATATTTATTTGCGTTTTCCTGTTCGCTATTGGAAAGAATTTTCACGATATGGCGCTAAATATAATGTGGAGCCTGTGACATTATTAGCCCTTTCAAGACAAGAAAGTGGTTTAGAGCTAACTACCAAATCACCTGTTGGTGCTCGCGGATTGATGCAAGTGCTACCAAGTACTGCTGCATTTATGGCACAGAAGTATAATTTAAATTATCGACATTCGAGTGACTTGTTTGATTTAGATAAAAATGTTGCCGTAGGTAGCCGTTACTTAAGTCATTTGCTTGCTCGCTATAAGAACAATAGAGCTTACGCATTTTCTGCTTACAATGCAGGACCAACTATGGTGACGGTATGGCGAAGAGCAGCAAGTAAAGAGATCGATATATTTGGTTATATAGAGTCTATTTCCTTTAAAGAAACTCGAGTATACGTAAAGAATATTTTTATGTTTGAAATGTATTATCGAGAAATCTTAAAACTAGAAGGTGACTTCTTAAGACCTTCCGAATTGACCAATTCGATTTAACCAACAATAGGAATAATTATAGGTATGCATCATCAAGATCAATTGGCTGAACTGAATTATAAAACGTCACGCCTTATCATTGAACATATAGATTCTGTGATAGTAACCGAGCAAGCAAGCCAAGTCGTATTGAATAAGATTGTTGTGCTATTAACACCTCAAGTTACCCAAGGATTGCCTCCTTATTTTCATGATATAGACACGCTAAAAGAGGCTGAGATATGGCTGAAAAAGATGTCGAATGAAAGTCAGCTATTTACGGTATCGGCTAAGAATACTAACGATATTATCGGCTTTTTATTTTTATCAGGTTCAGATAATGAGGAAGTTCATTTAGGTTACTTATTGGGTGACGAGTATTGGCATAAAGGCTATGGTTCAGAATTACTCAGTGGCCTTTTAGATTACCTGCATCAACATCCATTTATAGAGAGACTTGTTGGTGGTGTTGATAAAGATAATATTGCCTCTGCTAAGCTACTAGAAAAAGTTGGATTTACAACCAAAGAAGAAAAGCATCCTATGGTTGTATTTTATGAGTATATTTTTAATCATGCTTAAAATTAGTATACGGATAGCGGATAGGTTCTAACTTTTACTCTCTATTTTTCTTTATATAATGACGCCAACATTAACCTTTGGAGTTTTTATTATGAGAAGTCGTTTTGACCGAATTCGTCACGCTATTATGTTTGAGTTGATTGGTCTTATTCTTATTGTCGGTGTTTTAAGTCAATTTGGCTTTGAAATGGGCCATGTTGGCATTATGGGTGTCGTATTTTCACTTGTCGCTACTGGGTGGAATTATGTCTATAACATCTTATTTGATAAGTACATGCTGAGAAAAACAGGCAGCACGGTAAAATCGACATTAAACCGTGTTGTTCATAGCTTAGGGTTTGAAGGCGGGTTATTGATTCTGACTATTCCTGCTATGGCGTGGTTCTTAAATATTAGTATCTTGGAAGCGTTTATTCTTGATATCGGTCTCGTGGTTTTCTATCTGTTTTATGCGTATGTTTATAATTTAGCTTATGATAAAGCATTCCCTATTAATGAGGTAAACCAAGTTACTCAATAAGTAGGAGCAAGCTTAACTAAGGAGTGGTTATGAGTCATAAGTTGTCAGATTTTTCAGTTCAAATTCCTATTAATAAAGAACTGTGTACATTTCAGGATGAAGTAAAAGAGCAACTGTATGACTTTAATCACTCTCGGCCATCAGAACATCAATTAAGAGCCGATGTATTGCAATCTATCCTTGGTCAATACAAGGGAGTGACTATCGTTCCTCCATTTTATTGTGATATGGGAAAGAACATACATTTTGAGTGTGGTGGATTTTTAAATGCAGGAGTTAAGATCTTAGATCTTGCTCCTGTTTTTATTGGAGCATATGTTCAAGTTGGACCAAATGTTGTGATAAGTACAGCAGGGCATCCTTTTGATCTAGCGGAACGAGTATTACCGATTGCTTCAGCTAACCCAATTAAGATTGGAGATAATGTTTGGATTGGTGCTAATGCTGTTATATTGGATGGTGTGACAATAGGTGATCGAAGTGTGATTGGTGCAGGAAGTGTAGTGACAAAAGATATTCCACCAGACTGTGTCGCTGTCGGTAATCCTTGTCGAGTGATTAAGACAATTACTCATTCAGACATGCCATCTGATGATGAACTTGATGAAATGTGGGCAGGTCTAACATAATTATTATTATCAATAAAACACACAATTGAATAATTTGTGAACAATATCATTTATTAGTGATCACAACGGCACATTGTTTTAAAAAAATTTCCTAGAATATATCTATAACCACAAGGAGGTAACTATGGACAGTGTGACTATTGCATTACATCAGTTAAATAGAGCGATTGATCTTTATTTTAATGAGCGTGACTTTATTTGTACGATTACATTAAGTAATTCTGCGCAGACAATTTTAAGAAAAAAACTCATTTCTGAATCTCAGGCAAGAGCGTGTGAAGATGTTATTTTTAATAAATCTTTTACTACTTTTCAGCAAAACTCAAAGACAGAGCCTTGCGTTTCTCTTCACTCGCTAGAGACGGAACATGAATGGGAAGAGAAAGCGACAGAAGTTCTAATGACATGCTGTGAGAATGTAATGAAGCTTAATTTACCACGTAGTATTCAAGTATCAGCGTTCGTAAGAGCAAAGAGTAAAATGTTTGTATGTTCTTAGTATGAGCAGAAAGTTATGTATCAACGCGCTATATGCATCGCTGGCTTGTAAAATTATTTTTTTGGTCTGGCTCGGTTGTCAGTTTAAAACGGTGTTAACCCCTTTTATAGCTCGCTCTAGGGGGTAAATATGACGGTTTTAACTTGTTGATATTAAAGGGTTTGTTTTTGTTGAGTTTATCATGGTTACTGGTAGTCTTCTCCTTAATAAGCTTAAGGAGTATTTATGGCTATTTATAATGAAACATTTGATGGTGTTGATTTCTCACATCAAGATCTGAGTAACGCATATTATGAAGGGTGTAAGTTTTACCTATGTAACTTTTCTCGAACAAATTTAAGAGATGCTCAGTTTGTTGATTGCAGTTTCATTGAGCAAGGAGCAATTGAAGGCTGTCACTTTGAATATGCAGACTTAAGAGATTCGTCCTTTAAGAGTTGTAAAATAGCAATGGCTAATTTTAAAGGTGCAAATGCATTTGGTATTGAGTTCAGAGAGTGTGATTTAAAAGGCGCTAATTTTTCTCAAGCGAGCTTTTCAAATCAAATTAATCATCAAATGTACTTTTGTTCTGCTTACATTACGGGTTGTAATTTATCGTATGCGAATCTTGAACGCTTATGCATTGAAAAGTGTGATTTGTTTGAAAATAAATGGAATGGGGCGAATTTACAAGGTGCGTCCTTTAAAGGCTCAGACTTAAGTCGAAGCTCTTTCTCAGAAGATGCATGGGAGCAATTTAAGTTTCAAGAGAGTGATTTATGCCATTGTGAATTAGAAGGGTTAGATCCTCGTCGTGTTGATTTAACTGGTGTGAAAATTTGTGGATGGCAACAAGAGCAATTGTTAGAACCGTTAGGATTAATTGTACTTCCTGAATAAAGACGTGTTTTAATAGTTAATCAAAGCTTTTTAAATAGAATGAACTTATACAATGACTAAAATATTAACGATTGTCGCAAGAATTGAAGCGCAAGAAGGTAAAACAGAATTGGTGAAAACCGAAATGCTTAAACTACTTGATCCAACACGGAAAGAAGTAGGATGTATTCAGTATGATCTTCACCAAGATAATGAGAATCCAAATGTATTTGTGTTTCATGAGCAGTGGGAAAGTGAAGAGTGCCTTCAAGCTCATTTAGATACGCCTCATATTATTAATTATGTAAAAGCGGTGGATGGTTCTATTGCTTCGTTTTTTTTGAATCGAATGACTAAGCTTTAAATCCATTATTCATTTATAAAAAAAGCCACTTATGATTATTCACAAGTGGCTTTTTATTGTCTTACTTACTATTAGAAAGACAGGAAGATGCCTGCAACGGTTGCACTCATTAAGTTTGCTAATGTTGCTGCAAAGATTGCTTTCATACCTAAACGTGCAATATCAGGGCGGCGACTTGGAACGACACCACCTAAACCACCCATTAGCATTGCAATAGAGGTTAAGTTTGCAAAGCCACATAGGGCAAAAGTGACGATAGCTTGAGAATGTTCACTTAATTGATCTTTCACTGCCATTAAATCAGCAAAAGCTACAAATTCATTAATCGCGATTTTTTTACCGATTAAACTTGCTGCAACGGTTGCTTCAGACCATGGTACACCGATTAACCATGCTACAGGTGCAAATAGGTAACCAAAGATCAGCTCTAAACTTAAATTGTCTAAACCAACAAGCAATCCTAATTGATGTAAACCACCATTTAATAATGCAATTAAGCTAATAATAGCTAATAAGCTTGCACCAACAGCAAATACAATTTGTAAGCCATTTAATGCGCCTTGTGAAGCGGCATCAATAATGTTTACTGGAGCATCATCAACTTCATCTTCTGAATATTGATCGGCTTCATTGATTTCTTCTGTTTGTGGGACCAGAAGTTTTGCCATCATTAGACCCGCAGGTGCTGACATGAAACTTGCGGCAATTAAGTATCTCAGTTCAACACCTAATCCTGCGTAACCAACCATTGTACCGCCAGCTACAGAGGCAAGACCACCAACCATAACAGCAAACAGTTCAGAGCGTGACATTTTTGCAAGGAAAGGGCGAACAACCAGTGGTGCTTCAACAGAACCAACAAAAATATTTGCGGTTGCAGACATAGATTCTGTACGAGTTGTACCTAAGAAGCGTTGTAATCCGCCACCAATAGTGCGAATAACCCAACCCATAACACCTAGGTAATAGAGTACTGAGATAAGAGCAGAGAAGAATACAATCGTAGGTAAAACGTTGACGGCAAAAATGAAGCCCAGTTTGTACTGCGCAAGATCACCAAAAAGGAATTCTGTACCCACACGACCGTAATCAATAATGCTTGATACTGCCATAGAAATACTATTCAGAATAGTTCGACCAATAGGAACGTATAAGATAAAACCGGCAAATAACAGTTGAATTAGGAAAGCACCTAATACTGTTCTCCATTTTATGGCTTGACGGTTTTCTGAGAAAAGAATTGCAATCGCGAATAGGCAAACAATGCCTAAAATACTGACCAAAAAGTTCACGGTCAAACTCCAAAAGTATCTAGTGTAATGATTGCGGAGGTATTCTATTCAAAAATAAAAATGTGACAAGGATCAAATTGTTAAGCTAAAAACATCATGATAACAAAAAGAGGCTTATTTGTTGAATTAGTAGACAAAAACCTATTAATTGAGGCTTTTGTCACATATTTAGAAGTCAGTTTTTATTATATAAAACAATTGTGGTGGATTTTTAATTAATAATCCCATCAGCAGAATGATTAAATTTTGCCAATTTGCGTTTCATTAATATGCTGACGAACAAATTCCATGAAAACATGTACCTTCTTAGGCAGGAATTTTCGTCTTGGATAAACGGCATACAGGGGCATTGATTGGTTTAATTCCCAATCAGGCAAAAGTTGAACGAGTTTACCTGTTTGCAATTCATCAGAAAGAAGATAAGTGGCAATATAACCAATACCATTACCTGCAGTGGTGGCATTACGAATGGCATCAGCCGAGTCAATACGATAGTTACCAGACACTTTTATCTGAAGGTTTTCATCCTCTTTATGAAAGCCCCAAACGTCGTCTTTACGTTCTCTACTGATATAAGTTAAGCAGTTATGCTTTTTTAAGTCATAAGGATGGTAAGGGATCCCTTGTTTTGCCAGGTATAGAGGGCTTGCAACTAATACAAAGTGGCAATCAATGAGGTGGCGCGCAACAAATCCTTCTGGAGGGGAATCCATTACACCTATCCATAAGTCTAATTGCTCTGCAATCACATCGATCTTATGATCGAATAAAGTGATCTCTATATTTAGTTGTGGATAAGCATGGTGCAGCTCTGATAGATAAGGAAGAATGTGGTTAGTAGCAAATGATTGCGCGATACCAACACGCAATTTTCCTTGCAGGTTATCAATATTGGTTAACAATTCATTTTCAGCTTCGTTAATTTCATCGGCGATATTAGCACAATGAACTGCGAAGGTTTGTCCTGCTTCAGTTAGAGAAAATGAACGTGTTGTACGTTGAACCAATTGGACACCTAAACGTTCTTCTAATAATTGAATTTGTTGGCTTACTTGAGTTCGAGATATATCAAGAAGCTGTGCGGCTTTGGTAAAGCTTTGTTGTTGAGTTAAGGCGTTGAATACAATCATTTGCTTGGCTTGCTTTAACATGTATATCTCTATTCATTATTAGTATGGTTGATTCCATTGTAATGGAGGGGCTGTGTTGAATAAAGTAGCTTAGGTGTTTGTTTTAGTATCCATAGAAACTGTAATGTTATTCATGGTAGAGTTTCAGTAAGAATCAAATTGATTAAGGATGATGCTATGTTATTTCCGTATAAGAATATCGTAATTTTAACTGGTGCTGGAATATCGGCAGAGTCGGGGATCCAAACTTTTCGGGCTAGTGATGGTTTATGGGAAAACCACCGAATTGAAGATGTTGCAACACCAGAAGGTTTTTTGAATGATCCAGATTTAGTGCAGGATTTTTATAATAAGCGTAGAGCTTTATTGAAAAGCGATAATATTCAACCTAATGCAGCTCATAAGGCACTCGCTAAGCTTGAAAAAGAGTTGGATGGTACGGTGACAATCGTGACTCAGAATATTGATGATCTACATGAGCGCGGTGGAAGCATAAATGTGATTCATATGCATGGTGAGTTAAACAAGATTCGTTGTGAAGAATCGAATCAAGTGTTTGAGTGTACAGATGATATTCATACTGGTGATTTGTGTCATTGTTGCCAAATACCAGCTCAATTACGTCCTCATGTCGTATGGTTTGGTGAAATGCCATTAGAAATGGGCAGAATCCATGAAGCGTTAAATCAGGCTGATTTATTTATTTCGATTGGTACATCGGGCTCTGTTTATCCTGCTGCTGGTTTTGTGCATGAAGCTCGTTTACATGGTGCACATACCATTGAGATCAACTTGGAGCCAAGTGCTGTAGATGATGAGTTTGAAGAGAAGCGTTATGGTAAAGCGGGTGAGTTAGTACCTGAGTTGGTTTCGGAACTATTAGAAATATAACCTTTAATAAAAAAGCCAATAAATCATTAGATTCATTGGCTTTTAAATGTGTTGTATTACGATGTAATAGATGAGTATTACATATCAACTTTTAGCTTTTGGAAGTATTCGTCATAAAGCGTACTTGCTTCACCAACTTCGTCTTGCCATTCACCTGAATCCATTACAGATTGAGGAGGGAAGATGTTTGGATCATTAGCAAACTCTTTAGGTAAAAGAGGGTATGCTGATTTAACTGGCGTTGGGTAGCCGATTTCTAATGCAATTTTAGCCGCGTTTTCAGGACGTAGTAAGAAATCCATCATTTGGTGTGCTGCATCGATGTTTTTTGCACCAGCAGGGATTGCTAAGCTATCCATCCAGAAGATAGCACCTTTTTCTGGCCATACGATTTGAATGTTTGCACCTTCTTCACGAGCCATGTAAGCAGAACCGTTCCAAAGCATACCAACACTTGTTTCGCCCGCTAAGTATGGGTTTGCAGGGAAGTCTGAGTTAAACACCAAAATGTTAGGCATTAGTTTTTTCAGCTCTTCGTAAGCGGCTTTGATTTCTTCAGGATTTGTTGTATTTGCTGAGTAACCAAGTTTAGTTAATGCGATATGGAACACTTCACGTGAGTCATCCATCATCATTAACTGACCTTGCCATTTTTCATCCCAGAAATCATTCCAAGAATGAAGCTCATTCGGGTTCATCATATCAGCATTTACACCAATACCTGTAGCGCCCCAAATGTAAGGAATAGAGTAGTTGTTATTTGGATCAAAAGGCTTATTTAGGTAGTTTGGATCTAAGTCTTTGAAATGAGGTAATTTAGATTTATCAATCTTTTGTAGCATACCTTCTTTGCGCATTTTCGATACAAAGTAAGTTGAAGGAACAACTAGATCATATCCAGAACCTTGAGTTTTTAATTTAGCGTACATGCTTTCATTCGACTCATACGTCGAATAATAAACTTTGATACCAGTTTCTTTAGTGAAGTCTTCAAGAACTTCATTTGGAATGTATTCTGACCAGTTATAAAAATAGAGCTCTTTATCTGCAGCTTGTGCATTACCAGCGATTAAGGCTGCAGCGCACAGTCCTGTAGAGACGAGAGTTGTCCACTTTTTCATTTCCTTCTCCTATATATGAGGGGAGTATCCATAATTGAGCGCGCATTATAGCAATTTTTGCAGGAGACTGCATGTCATTGCAAATCAATAACTTGGCTTAAATCAAGGTAATATAAATTAGTTTGTAAGGAAATTTGTGCGAGGGAGATCAAAAATGGCAGCGATATACGCTGCCATTAGTAAGGTTCAGTAAGGGTTAGGTTACTGTCCGGCTTTCAGTTTTAAGAAGTACTCTTCGTATTTAACTGTCATGTCACCAACTGCAGATTGCCACTCAACGCGGTCTAAATCTTCTTGTGATGGGAACAGAGGTGCAACGTCTTTAAACTTGTCGTTTGATGCTTTAACTGCTGTTAGGTAGCCAGTATCTGCTGAAATGCGTGCTGCGATTTCTGGACGAAGTAAAAAGTCGATCATCTTATGAGCGGCTTCTACATTGTTTGCGCCTGAAGGGATTGCAAAGTTATCAACCCAACCGATACCACCTTCTTTAGGGAAGATAAGTTTAATAGGTAAACCTTCAGCTTGAGCGGCTGCTGCAGAACCATTCCAAAGCATACCAAGACCAACTTCGCCAGCCATGTATGGTGCACCTGGGTTGTCTGAGTTAAATACTAATACGTTTGGCATTAGTTTTTGTAGCTCAGCATACGCTTCGTCAATTTCTTTCGGGTTTGTTGAGTTACCTGAGTAACCTAATTTACGTAATGCAATGTGGAATACTTCACGAGTATCATCCATAAGCATTAATTGACCTTCAAATTCTGGATTCCAAAGATCGCCCCAGCTATTGAAATCATCTGGGTTGTACATTTCTGTGTTAACTGCAAGACCAGTGATCGCCACTACGTGTGGAATAGAGTATTCATTCTTAGGATCAAATGGCTTGTCTAAGTAGTTAGTATCCAATTGAGTGAAGTTTGATAGTTTTGATTTATCAATTGGTTGAAGCATTTTTTCGTCACGCATTTTTGCAACGAAATAAGTTGAAGGAACAACTAGGTCATAACCTTTATTGTGAGCCTTCATTTTAGCGTATAAAGTTTCGTTTGACTCATAAGTAGAGTAGATAACTTTAATGCCAGTTTCTTTAGTAAATTCTTCTAAAATATCACTGTTGATGTATGGTCCCCAGTTCATGAATACCAATTCATCATTTTCTTTTGCGTTTGCAACATTCATTGTTAGTGCTAAAGCGCAGGCGGTTCCAGTAAAAAACGCAGCCATTTTGTTCATTGATTGACTCTCCATTAGAGTGATAAAAAAGAAGACATGTCGAACAAAAGGCATGTCTTCCAGATTTATTGTTTGCATGAAACGATGGTTTACATGAAACAATTAATTTAAAACATTAGAACTATTACTTAATTTTTTCTCTTGCTAATAGTTGTGACAGTACAACTAAAATCAGAGAAACAAACAACATTACTGTTGCCAAGGCATTCACTTCAGGTGAAATACCAACTTTAACCATCGAGTAAATCTTCAATGGTAAAATTTCGTAAGTTGGACCCGTTACAAATGAACTGATGATTACATCATCCAATGAAAGGGTAAAACTTAATAACCAGCCAGCAGCGACAGCTGGTTTTGCTAGAGGAAGGATAATTTGTTTAAGAATCACCCATTCACTTGCACCTAAATCACGTGCAGCTTCTAACATTTTCACATCAAAGCCTTTTAAGCGGCTATAAACTGTTACTACCACGAATGGTAAACAGAAAGTGATGTGAGCAATTAATAGTGTTAAAAAGCCAAGCTCAAAACCGATTACAAGGAAAATAGCCAGTAATGAAATTGCCATCACGATATCAGGAGACATCATCACAACAAACAGTAGACCATTAACAAACTTTTTGCCTTTAAACTGATAACGGAAAAGGGCAACTGCAGTTAAACTACCAATAATGGTTGCAGCAGTACCTGAAATTACTGCGATAGTAATAGAGTGCCAAGCTGCTTGCATTAAGCTGTCATTGTTTACTAGCGCTTCATACCATTTTGTAGTGAAGCCGCCCCATTTCATACCAAATTTACTTGCGTTGAATGAGTTCGCAATCAGAACGATGATTGGTAGGTATAAGAAAAGATATACCAAACTCATAAAACTAAATCTAATTGTGCGTCCCATTAGTCTAGATCCGCCTTTTTGTTTAATAACTTGCCTGCACGGTAGTAAGCATAAAGCATTAATGCCATCGCCAAGGTGAGGGCGATACTGGTCGCTGCACCAAATGGCCAATCACGTGCGTTCAATACTTGGCTCTTAATTACGTTACCAATTAGTAGGTTTTTCGCACCACCTAATAGGTCAGAAATATAGAACATGCCAAGAGCTGGAAGTAATACTAATAAACAACCACCGATGATTCCTGGCATTGTTAGTGGCAATACAATCTTCCATAGAGTTTGAAGTTTGTTTGCACCTAGATCACGAGCCGCTTCTAAGTAAGTACCGTCAAGTTTTTCAATTGCTGAATACAGTGGCAAAATCATGAAAGGTAATAGAATGTAAACTAAACCAATCATTACTGCTGTTTCTGTGTACATAATGCGTAATGGTTTATCGATGATATCCATTGCAATTAGGCTTTTATTTAAAATACCTTGAGTACCTAACACAATTTTTAACCCATAAGTACGGATTAACGAGTTAGTCCAAAAAGGAACAATAATCAAAAACAGCATAAATGGGCGCCATCTTTCAGGCATTTTTGCAACGATGTAGGCAAATGGGTAACCCACAACCAAACAGATTAACGTTGCAACAATGGCCATATAAAATGAATGCCATAGCACTTTTGCATATAGTGGATCAAAAAGACGTAGATAGTTATCTATCGTAAACGTCATTTCGATTAAATTTGCTTCATCACGAGTTAAGAAGCTAGTACCGATGATCATTACATTTGGAATGAAAACGAACAGCAGTAACCAACTAACAATAATTGTGATGATGATATTTTGGAGATTAAACTTCTTGTTCATCTGCTAACACCACTTCCCAGCTTTCAACCCAAGTAATTGCTACTTTTTGACCTAAAGAGTGATCAACATCTGGATCATCTTCATTAAAGAACTCACTGATCATTACACGCATACCTGAATCTAATTCAAGTACAGAGTCTAAAGTCATACCTTTGTACGTACGTTCACGTACATAACCAGTGATGCCTTTATTATCAGACTCTTTAATTTCTTCTAGGCGTAAATCTTCAGGACGAAGTAGTACTTTCACTTTATCGCCAGGAGCAACATCAAGGTCGCAATATACGATAGCTGAAGTATCTTCGATTTCTGCTTTAATACGTTTTTCATCAAGACGTTCTTGCACTGTAGCAGCAAATACGTTGATTTCACCGATGAAGCGAGCAACAAATAAGTTCTTTGGTTCTTCGTATATTTCACGAGGAGTACCGTCTTGTTCAATAACACCATCACGCATTACGATAATACGGTCAGACATTGAAAGAGCTTCTTCCTGGTCGTGAGTTACGAAAATAAAAGTAATACCTAACTGACGTTGTAATTGTTTAAGTTCAATTTGCATTTGCTTACGTAGTTTGTAATCAAGCGCAGATAGAGATTCATCAAGAAGAAGAACCTTAGGCTTATTTACAACTGCACGAGCAATTGCGATACGTTGTTGTTGACCACCAGATAACTGATGAGGCTTACGGTTTGCCATTTGAGCTAAACGAACCATTTGCAGAGCTTCTGTTACACGAGGCTCAATTTCTGATTCTGCAACTTTTTGCATACGTAAACCAAACGCAACGTTCTCAAACACCGTCATGTGCGGGAATAGGGCGTAGCTTTGGAATACGGTATTCACATGCCTTTGTTCTGCGGGCATTGACGTTACATCTGTCGAATCCAATAAAATTGTTCCAGCATCAGCGGTTTCGAAACCTGCAATCATGCGTAACACTGTGGTTTTACCACAACCTGAAGGACCAAGAATTGTTAAAAATTCACCGTGATTTACATCTAAGTCAAAATTAGAAATCACTTCTTTTCCATCAAAGCTTTTAGAAATACCAGTTAATTTAATAACTGCTTCTTTTTCGGATTGTTGTGTAACGTTCAATGTCTTTTTATCTCCGCCTTGGGTAGTGATACCGCGTTTAAGTGTTGATTATAAATGGGGATTTCGGGCGCATAATAGACCCCATCTCACAATATGAAAAGTTTTTTTTATTTGATATGGCAAACTTTTTTAAAAGTCGTTGATTTTCAATCTGTTTGTGTATCTATTTTGAGCTTTATTATAGACGAAAATCAGTAAGTTGGTGTCATTTGTTACAAATAACTTTGTATTTAGATAATTTCTTTTTTATGAATACTGCACTCATGCTTTGAAATACGTATAATCGCCCCATGTTTTATTGTGGTACACAGAAATGAGTGAACAACCAAAAGAGAAAACGTTTATCTTAGGTGGCAGTATTGAAAAGGCAGTTTCAGGTCAATTTGAGCTGAGTCCTGTGAGTGTTCTTCAAGAAGCTTGGAAAAATACGGTTAAACATTTTTTCGTCTTTTCTCCAGCAATATTATTGCTAACATTCTCATATATGGCGGTATTCTTTTTAGCGCTTCAAATCCAACTTGGCGATCCTGCTGTTTTATTTAAGGCATTTTTAGGTGAAACTGAACTAACGACAAAGATTTCATATGCTGCATTTGTCGCTGGTTTGAGTGCTCAAGTCATTGTTTCTCCGTTAACGGCAGGAGCAAGCTTAATGGGAATGAGCCATGCAGCGGGTTTAAAATGTCGTACAAGCTACATTTTTAAAGGGATCGCTTCAGCTGGTATGGTGGCGCTAGTTACGATTTTGTCTGAAGTGCTGCAAGGCATGGTAAATATTTATTTACCTATGGTAGCCCTATATTTATCGATGGCTTTTGGTATGTCTATTCTACTTGTGTGCGAGAAAAAGGTTCCGCCATTACAAGCGTTATTGCTGTCATTTAGAGCGACAAATAAAAAACTGGCGTCAATGCTGTTAATTCATATTGTTATTATGCTGGCGTTAGTGTTCGGTATTGCATTATATGGCGTAGGTTTGATTGTAGTTATGCCTTTCATTTTTAACGTGAAGGGAATTATTTACCGCAATATGTTTGGCATTACTTTAAAAGTGATGGTGAAAGATAAGAATGGAGATGATGAGGATAAACCTGATCAATCTGTTCAAAATGATATTTTCAATGCGTGAGTTTAATAATGATTAAAAAAATCTTAATTTTATCTACAGTGTTAATGATGGCGGCGTGTACACCTAAAGAAGATGTGCCGGATTTTAAGGCATTTAAAGATGTAAAAGAAAAAAAGGCTGCTTTTTTTAACTTTATGTATCCAGCGGTTATTGCTGAAAACGCTCGTGTTAAAGAAGAGCGTGCGTTTATTGAGTCTTTAGTTATCAAAAACGACAACGATACTGCTTTGTCATCAAAAGAGTTAGAAAAGGCTACTGAGTTATCAAAAGCATATAAAGAAAAGCTAACTGATAAAGGCATAACTGCTGAGTGGCTTAATAATATGCTTGTTAAGGTTGATTACATTCCTGCGCCTCTAGTTCTTAGCCAAGGGGCTAACGAATCTGCATGGGGCACATCTCGTTTTGCTCGTGAGGCTAATAACTACTTCGGTCAGTGGTGTTACACTAAAGGTTGTGGTGTTGTACCGAGTAAACGTAATGAAGGTGCTGCACATGAGGTTGCTAAGTTTGATTCATCTCAAGAAGCGGTACATGCATATTTTATGAATGTAAATCGCAATAACGCGTATGCAGATCTTCGTAAAATTCGTATGGAATTGCATGCTTCTCCACAAAACTTAACACCAGAGCAAGAAGCGAATGTATTAGCGAATGGCTTAATTCGTTACTCAGAGCGTGGCGAGGCATATGTAGAAGAGATTCAAGCTATGATCCGCCATAATAGTCAATACTGGAGATAAAATGAAAAAATGGATTAGTGCGACGACGTTGTCACTATTGTGTTTGGCACTACCGGTAAAAGCCGAGCAGTATCGTTTTACGTATACAAAGCTTTATTACCAGCTAAAAGTAAATCAAAAAGAAGGGCATGAAGATGTACGTATGGCGCTTTTCTTTAATGATGCACAAACAGGTAAGGCTTGTCAGATAACAAAAGCATGGATGGAAAAAGAAGAGCATTATGAGGAATTTACGATTCCAAGTAACCAAGAATTACCTCTTCCTATTGATAACAATTTAAAGTCAGCTAATCCATTAGTTTATATTCAAACTGAAGAAGGCAAGCAATGTGATATCTCGATGGAGGTATTAGCAAACAAATCTTTCCGTGGTTCTGTATCAGCTAAAGAGCTTAAAGAATTAACGATTCAGATGGATGCGATGCTTGCAGATATTGGTGGAATGTTTTCCAAATATTTCATGCCTGATGTAGAAGGCGTTACTTTTGTTTTTAGTGACACTGTCACTAAGGGTGTTAGCACTTCGACAGGTGAGTTACTGCCACTTAATAATGGGAAAGTAATAATTGATCTTCGAAAGTACAATGATGATGTTAAATTTGAACTACCAACTGAAGTATTAAAAGTAACACCGTGGCTAGTCAAATAGTTTGAATAAATCAAAATAAAAAAGGCGCAAACGTTAACCGTTTGCGCCTTTTTTTATTTGGTATTAGATAATTAATCTACATTTACAACATCTAATTTTAATGATGGGTCAAACTCTGCAACTGCATCGTCAGCATCAACGGGTAATGTTGGCATTTCTTCTTTATCAAAACCAATATCACCACCGTTAATAACACCTGAATCACGGTTGATGCTCTTAAAGTCAAACGTATTAAAGTCAGCCAAATGACTTGGAACTACGTTTTGCATTGCAGTAAACATAGTCTCAATACGTCCAGGGAACTGCTTATCCCATGTATTAAGCATTTGCTTAACGTTTTGACGTTGCATATTAGGTTGTGAACCACAAAGATTACATGGAATGATAGGGTAATCACGCATGTCAGCGTATTTGATAATGTCTTTTTCACGACAGTACGCTAAAGGACGGATTACAACGTGCTCACCATTGTCTGAAACTAGTTTTGGTGGCATGCCTTTTAATTTACCGCCATAGAACATGTTCAAGAACATAGTTTCTAGGATATCATCACGATGGTGACCAAGAGCAATTTTAGTTGCACCTAGTTCTTTTGCTGTGCGGTAAAGAATACCACGACGTAAACGTGAACATAGAGAACAAGTTGTTTTACCTTCAGGAATTTTATCCTGAACGATAGAATAGGTATCTTCTTCTACAATTTTGTATTCTACACCTAACTTCTCAAGGTATTCAGGAAGAATATGAGCAGGGAAACCTGGTTGTTTCTGGTCTAGGTTTACAGCGATTAAGTCAAATGAGATCGGCGCACTTTTCTTTAAGCTCATTAAGATATCAAGCATAGTGAAGCTATCTTTACCACCAGATAGACATACCATGATGCGGTCACCGTCTTCAATCATGTTGTAATCGGCAATAGCATTACCTGTATTACGACGGATTTTCTTTTGAAGCTTATTGAAATTGTATTGCTGCGCTTTAGTTAATTCGCTCATTTACTTACTCTAAACTAATGGTGGAACTGATAAGGCGGGTATTATACCCAAACAAGATCAATAAGCGAGTTTAGACGGGATTATTTTGGGAGAAAAGGGCCTAAAACTTGTTCAGAATTAGGCCTTAATGACATTTAGCTGATATGGTTAGGGTCCAAAGGGCTAATATAACCATCTGGTTTTAATGCTAAAATATCACAGTTAAGTAAATCTAAAGTGTTTTCAGCTGTATTACCAATAAAAATTGCAGATAGGCCAGTACGGCCAGTGGTACCAAGAATAACAAGTCCTGCGGTAAGTTCGTCTTCAACTTCAGAAATTACTTCTTCAGTTGGCCCTTCATAAACATGAGTTTGCTCTTCTGGAATTCCGTGTTTTTGTCTTAATGCTTTCATTTGTGTCAAATGATGACCACGAATAGCATCTTTATATTGCACAGCATTAAACTCAGGTAACTCTACGTGAATAGATGGTGGTGTTGATGGATAAGCATTAACTAGGTGAGGTGTTGAGTTTAACACTTCAGCGAAATAGATGGCTTCATCAACCATTTTATCATTCAGTTGTAAGTGTGCAGGGTTTTCAGACCCAACATGTACTGAGGCTAGAATGTTGCCATTTTCAGGCCATGGGCGTTCTTTAACCAATAAAACAGGAATAGGAGACTTACGTAATAAATGCCAATCCGTTGGTGTAAAGAATACAGTCTCTAATTTTGCGTGTTGACGTGTTGCTTTGATCAATATGTTATAACTGCCATCGAATATTTCATTAATAATGGCTTCGTAAGGGCGGTTATGCCAAATGACTTTAATGGTTATGGTGACATGATCTGATTTAGAGTAATCAGCAATGACGTCATTGAGCATTTTCACTTTTTGAGAAACTACGCCATTACGCATTGCCATCCGCTCATCCGCAGATAACATAGAAGTCATCTCATAAGAAAAATCATAAGTGGTACAAAACAAGGTGATCTCACTTGGCTTTGTACTTCGATTCGCAATATCTAACGCACGTTTTAGTGCAGGTTGTTCTTCCTGATCTATGATCCCAGCAACAAGTATTTTACGGTAGCGGTTCATACTAACCTCCTTGGTAAAAACCAAATTCATAAAACTGTTCTGTTACTTATACTGTAGCAGTTAGGGAGTGAAAATGGGGAAGTTAGATGCAAAAAAGTGAGGTACATCAAGAGATATACCTCACTTTTTAAAAGTAGTAATTGTTTATGATTTACTTAATTTCTTTCGCAGAACCAGCAAGCTCAGCTAGGGCATCATGATCATTGATTGTGATGTATTTGCCTTTTACTGTTAGCATTTCAGTTTTTTGGAAACGACCTAATAAACGGCTAATTGTTTCAACAGTTAAACCTAGGTAGTTACCAATATCACCACGAGTCATTGTTAAACGGAATTCTCTTGGAGAGAAACCACGTTGATGAAAACGAGTTGATAGGTTGTAAAGGAATGCGGCTAAACGTTCTTCTGCGTTCTTTTTAGAAAGAAGAAGGATCATTTCTTGGTCACCTTTAATTTCATTACTCATTAAGCGCATGATTTGCTGACGAAGTTTTGGCATTTTTCCTGATAAATCATCTAAGATCTCATAAGGAATTTCACATACCATCGATGTCTCAAGAGCTTGAGCAAAACTAGGGTGTTGAGCTTCAGTAATCGCATCGAAACCAACAAGATCACCAGCTAGATGGAATGCAGTAATCTGCTCATCACCTTGTTCTGTAATCGTATAGCTTTTGATGGTGCCTGAACGTATAGCGTATAAACACTTAAGTTCATCACCAGCTTTAAATAGCTCTTGGCCTTTTTGAATTGGCTTTTTACGTTCAATGATCTCATCTAACTGATCTAATTCAGAATCATTCAAAGTAAATGGGATACATAACTGACTGATACTACAATCTTGACAGTGAATAGCACAACCGCCTGACTGAATTCGTTTGTTTGCTGAGTTATCTGACATCATCTCATTCAATGCTCTTATATTTGATATAGGTCAATTTTAAACTAAGTCGCACTAAAGTGGTAGCATAAAAATAAGACTATGCAAAAAATTTGCGATTAACTTAATTGATTTAGCGCAATATATATCGTTTGTAAACCATAGCCCATTAATAGCAATCCACTAATATTTTTGGTAACAACATGATTTAACCATTTTTTTAGTGCATCTGCGCCAAGACCAACAAGTAACATTGCGGGTAAAGTTCCTAATCCGAATGAAAGCATTAATAGTGAGCCATTAATGGCATTTCCAGAAACTGCAGCCCAACTTAGAGTGGAATAAACTAATCCGCAAGGTAGCCAACCCCAAAGAAAACCGAAAGGAACTGCATGAAATGGGCTTTTTAGAGGCAATAGTGGTTTAGTAAGAGGTGAGATGTATTGCCATAATTTTTTGCCTAATAGTTCGATGTAGACTAAGCCTTTCCACCAGTTAGCAATATAAAGCGCAAGCAAACACATTAATAAGCCTGCAAATATACGCAAATAAACTAAAGCACTATAACTTTGACTTGCACTCGCTATCGATACAAAAACACCACCAATCACTGCTCCAAAAATAGAGTAAGAAAGGAGTCTTCCAATATTGTAACAAACTATAAATTGCCACTTAGGAAAGCGGCTAGTAGAAGCGTTCATGGAAATTACTGCAGAGATCCCACCGCACATACCTATGCAGTGGCCAGCTCCCATTAAGCCCACAAAAAATGCAGCAACAAAATCAATGTTCATTTTTTTTATCTTTTACTGAGGCTTTCGTCTCTTCATCAAAAAGGATTTCGGAACCTTGTCTATCTAAATCTTCAAATTGATCGCTTTTTACTGCCCAGATGAAAATAGCGACAGCGACGCAAACTAACATGATCGCGATAGGGATTAATAAATATAAACTAGCCATTTTCTTTTAATAACCTCAATGAGTTAGTTACTACAATAATAGAGCTCCCAGACATTCCGATAACGGCAATATATGGTGCAACTAATCCCATAACAGCAAGTGGTAGAATAATTGCATTGTAACCTAAAGCCCAAGCTAGGTTCTCACGAATAATTTTACGTGTTTTCATTGCTAATTCTCGAGCATCAATTAATCGAGTTAATTGGTCACCAAGTAGAATCATATCAGCAGAGGCTTTAGCAACATCGGTTCCAGATCCCATTGCTATGGATAAATGGGCGCCAGCCAGAGTCGGAGCATCATTTATTCCATCACCAACCATTAAGCTAATTTCATGCTTTGGTAATGAGGTGAGATATTCCAATTTTCCTTGCGGAGAAGCACCAGAAACGACGGTATCAATATCCAATTCATTAGCAACTTTAGATACTGCAGAGCTACTGTCTCCAGTCAGCATAGTTATTTTGATGCCTAACTTATGCAAGGCATCAATAAACTCTTTACTCTCTTTTCTTATTGGATCATCAAGTGAGAATGCAGCTACAACTTGATTATCTTTAGATAGCCAAACTTGATAGTTATCTTCATCGGCAATTTGAGCTGACGGAGCTGCAAACGCTTTATGACCAATTTTCCATTCACTGTTATTGTGATAACCAATGAGTCCAGAGCCTATTACATTTTCAACACGCTCAAAATAGGTAGTTTCAGGCTTTCTAAATGATGAAAATGCTTGTGCAATTGGGTGATTAGCAAAAGATTCGAGTTCTGCAGCAAGCGCTTTGCATTCTTCTTCAGTCGTATTCGTGAATGTATTCACCTTAACTAAGCGAATGTTACCTTCGGTTAAAGTTCCTGTTTTATCAATAACTAGGCGATTTACTTTACATAACGTTTCTAGAACATGTCCTCTACGTAACATCAGTCCAAATTGAGCTAAGCGTGATGTGGAACAGGTTATGGCTGTCGGAGTGGCTAATGAAAGGGCACATGGACAGGTTGCAACAAGTACTGAAAGCATAATCCAGAAGGCGTCATCTGGTTTTGTTTCATGCCAATAGAACCAAGTAAATGCAGAGATTATCAATATTCCAGCAACAAAATAGCGAGCAACAAGATCGGCGATTTCTGCCACTTTTGGTTTGGACATTTGCGCTTCATCTTGCAGTTTCACAATATTAGAGATGAGCGAGTCTGCTTTTGTTTTGGTAACTTTGATGGTTAGGTTGCCATCACCATTAATCGTACCTGCATAAACTGTATCGGATTCATTCTTTGCTATTGGCATTGATTCACCGGTAAACATGGATTCATCAATAGCGCTTGTTCCTGAAATAACAATACCATCAGCTGGAAGGTGCTCACCTGGTGGAACAACAACAATATCGTCGATATCTAATGTACGAGCCGGAACTCGCTTTCCTGAAGATAACGTTGCCATTACTGGAATAAGTTTAAGGAGGTTACCTGTAATTGCAGCGGCTTTTCTTCTCGCGCGCATTTCAAGAAAACGACCAAGTAATAAGAAGAAAGTAAACATCGCCACAGATTCAAAGAAAACTTCTCCCGTTTCAGTTACGGTTGCAACGACACTTGCAAAATAAGCAAATAACATAGCAATTGAAACAGGGACATCCATACCTAATGTTCGTGCTTTAAGGCTACGCCACGCATTCATGTAAAATGGTAAGGCGGAATAAAGCATTACTGGCGTTGCAAAAACCAGACTGACGTAGCGTAAGTAATTACGGAACTCTTCGTCGAGATCACCAAATACTTCCAGATAAAGAGCAACGGCAAGCATCATTACTTGCATTGTCGCTAATCCAGCAATACCTAAACGATATAAATATTGCTTCATTGAACGATGATATTCTTCTTCTTGTTTATCAGCTTCAAAAGGGGCGGCTTTATAGCCTAGTTGATGAATTAAAGTAAGTAGGGAGCTAAGCTCAGTTTCTTCTGGATTCCAACTGAGCAATGCACGATGTGTTGAAGTATTCACTTTAATTTGATGAATACCTTTAGCGACAGAAAGTTGCTTTTCAATTAACCATGCACATGCTGCACAAGATACACCATCAAGTGACAATGTCACTTCACGATAATTATCATTTGTTCTCACAAACTCTTTTTGAATTTCTTCATGATCATAATGAGTGAGTGCTTTTAATTGTTCAGGAATTAGATCAGCTTTGTCTGCTGGAGCCGTACGATATTGATAATAAGAAGACAGGCCATTTTCAACGATAGTTTGCGCTACTGATTCACAGCCTGGGCAACACATATAGCGAGTTTCACCTAAGATATCAACATGAAAATTTGAGCCTGATGGTACAGGCTCATTGCAGTGGTAACATTCCTTCGACATATGGTCTACTTATTTTAATTATTTACCTAAAGGGAAAAAGTCTTTGCTAGGGAAGTTAGTTCGGCCTTGAACCATCCATGAACTGTCATGTGGTAGTAATTCAATAAACCAAGGGCCGGTAATAGGTTCTTGTAATGTAATACGGTAAATGCCTTTCGCATCAGAAGTTAAGACTTGCGAAAAGTCATGATTTGGTAATGTTCTATGAGTAAAAATAGCTTTAATTGCTGGATTATGTTCTAACTTACCTTTATCTAACTTTATTTCAATAACGTTATTAAGGTTACGAACTTGAGCGTGAATAGATAGCTCTTGAGCGACTTTAATCTTAGAAAGATCAACATTAATCGCTTTTCCTTTTTTGTAATAGTCTTCAGCAACAAGATCAACATCATTCTCTACAAAAAGGACAAATGTTGTAATACATGCAACGACAACAGTGGCTGGAAGGATAATGAGAAACCAAGGCCAGAACTGCTTATACCAAGGTTGAGGCATAGTAATAATTCCTATAAAAGACTCTTATTCAAAACGAATAAGAAAAGAATAAGCCTCTGATGATACAGAGGCTTTTATTATATTATTTGTTGCTTAAACTCCAAACGTAAGCAGATAGAAGTTGTACTTTTTCTTCACCTAATACGTCTTTCCATGCAGGCATAACACCTTGACGACCATTAGTCACAGTTTCAGTTACAGCAGCTCGTGAATCACCGAATTGCCAATCTTGATCAGTAAGGTCAGGAGCACCTAATGCCGGGTTACCTTTACCATCTGTACCGTGACAAGCTGCGCAGACAACAAAACGTTGTTTTCCTGCTGCCGCTTCTTTTGCATTTACTTTACGACCAGATAAGCTAAGAGTATAAGAAACAACTTCTTTTACACCATCGGCACCTAAAGCATCACCCCAAGCAGGCATGTTACCAATACGACCTTCCATAATAGTCGTTTTGATTGCTTGTGGTTCACCTCCATATAACCATGCTGTATCAGTTAGGTTAGGGAAGCCAATCATGCCACGCGCATCTGAACCATGACACTGAGAGCAGTTTTGTAAAAATAGACGTTGTCCAACTTTTAGTGCTTCATCATCATTAGCTATGTCTGTAATTTCACGGAAATCAGACGTTCCTGGTTTATATGCAAGTTTTGAAAATGTTTCACCAAAGTTCGTATTTGCATCGTCCAGTTCTCGTGCAAATTGATCCAGCGTTTTCTCCTTATGAGAGCGCTCGATAGATGCGCGAGATTCTTCAATAGTTCGAACGGTTTGGTCCGAACTTGTCCAACCTAATACTCCTTTAAAGTTACCTAATCCCGGATAAAGGATTAAATACACAATCGAGAATATTAGCGTTGCCCAAAAAAGATAAGACCACCATTTTGGTAACGGGTTGTTAAGCTCACGAATACCATCGTATTCATGGCCCATGTCTTCGCCTTCTTCAATGCCTGTTGTATTTTTTAAACAGAATCGAAGTAAAACAGCACAACCAACCAACGTACCAATGGTAATGACACTTATCCAGAGACTCCAAAAAGTACTCATTGTTTGTCAACTCCTGTCGTTTTGTTGCTTGAAGTAGTATTTTCTTCTTCATCAGCAAAAACTAAATTCGCCGCTTCTTCAAAGCGTGCTTTTTGTTTTTTACTGTATGCCCAGAAAATAATGCCTACCATGCTTAAAAACAGTATGACCGTCCAAATTGCATGAATAGTACCAGCGTCCATAGGGACCTCCTTACTTCATTGCATGTCCAAGAGACTGAAGGTATGCAATTAATGCATCCATTTCAGTCTTGCCTTTTACTTCTTCTGAAGCATTTTTTACGTCTTCTTCAGTGTATGGAACACCAAAATTATCACGGAAAATGGCGATTTTCTTCGATGTTAGTTCACCATCAAGTACGTTTTCTTCCAACCAAGGGAAGCCAGGCATATTTGATTCAGGAACAACATCACGAGGGTTGATAAGGTGAACACGGTGCCACTCATCAGAGTAACGCTGACCAACACGAGCTAAGTCAGGACCTGTACGTTTAGAACCCCATAAAAATGGATGCTCCCAAACACTTTCACCAGCCACTGAGTAGTGACCATAACGTTCTGTTTCAGCTCGGAATGGACGAATCATCTGGCTATGACAAACATTACAACCTTCACGGATATAGATATCACGGCCTTCCATTTCAAGAGCAGTATAAGTACGTAGGTTTTCTACTGGTTCCGTTGTTTGTTTTTGGAAAATTAGAGGCGTAATTTCAACTAATGCACCAAAACTAATAGCAACAACGATAAGAACCGCAAGAAGACCAACATTTTTTTCTATGATTTCATGACGATTAGAACTCATAACATGGTCTCCTTATTGTGCCGGCTGTGGAATAGCTTTTAGGCTGTTCTTCGGAGCAGTAATGGTCTTATATGTATTGTATGCAAGTAAGAACATTCCTGATAAGAAGATTAAACCACCTATAAAGCGAACGAAGTAAAATGGGTATGACGCTTCTAATGATTCAACAAAGCTGTACGTTAATGTACCGTCAGCATTTACTGCACGCCACATTAAGCCTTGCATTACACCTGAAATCCACATTGCCACAATATAAAAAACGGTACCAATTGTTGCTAACCAGAAGTGAACATTGATTAGTGATACAGAGTACATACGCTCTTGACCAAATAGCTTAGGAATTAAGTGATATAAAGAACCAATTGAAACCATTGCAACCCAACCTAAAGCACCAGAGTGTACGTGACCAATTGTCCAGTCAGTATAGTGAGATAGGGCATTTACAGACTTAATTGCCATCATTGGGCCTTCAAATGTCGACATACCATAGAAGGACAAAGAAACAATTAGGAAACGCAAAATAGGGTCATAACGAAGTTTATGCCAAGCACCAGATAACGTCATAATACCATTAATCATACCGCCCCATGATGGTGCGAATAGAACTAATGACATCACCATACCAAGTGACTGAGTCCAGTCAGGTAGTGCGGTGTAATGTAAGTGGTGAGGACCAGCCCAGATATAAAGAGAAACTAATGCCCAGAAGTGAACAATAGATAAACGGTAAGAGTAAACTGGACGCTCTGCTTGTTTCGGTACGAAGTAATACATCATGCCTAAGAAACCAGCAGTTAAAAGGAAACCTACCGCATTATGGCCGTACCACCATTGAACCATCGCATCTACTGCACCTGAGTACATTGAATACGATTTTGTTAGAGATACAGGAACCGCAAGGCTATTCACAATATGAAGAACAGCAACGGTTAAAATGAAGGCTCCAAAAAACCAGTTAGCTACGTAAATATGAGATGTTTTACGCTTAAACAAGGTTCCAAAGAAGACGATGGCATACGCAACCCAAACTAGTGTAATAGCGATATCAATCGGCCATTCTAATTCTGCGTATTCTTTACCTGATGTAATACCTAGAGGCAACGTAATTGCTGCTGCTAGAATAATTGCTTGCCATCCCCAGAAGGTGAACGCAACTAATGGACCACCAAACAAACGTGTTTGACAAGTTCTCTGCACAACATAATAAGATGTTGCGAACAGGGCACTTGTACCGAATGCGAATATTACTGCATTGGTATGCAGAGGACGCAAACGGCTATACGTTAGCCATGGTGTGTCGAAATTTAGTTGCGGCCAAACTAACTGAGCGGCAATTAGTACACCTACACCCATGCCAACAATACCCCAAAGTATGGTAACTAAAGAGAACTGACGAACAACGGTATAGTTGTAGTTTTGTTCATGCTGCTGTACTTGGCTCATAATTGCATGCTTCCACTTTTATTATTAACTACACTTTACTTTCCTTAGTGCGAACAAAATGTTCGCAATGCCATCCAAAATTCTATTTCTAAATAATTAAATTTGTGACTCTTTTATTTTGAAATATCCTTTTTTAATGCAAAAATGGCATTTTCGGCATCAATGATACTTCACTTAAAAATTGAATGACAGTTGGTGGCCACATTAAATTTACGGTTAAGCAACATTTTTTCTCTTTTTTTGAACTAGATAACAAAGGTTTTTACAACTATGGCAGTGGAAAAGTTAACAGGCCCCCGTTTATTTCAACTTATTTTCTTATTATTTGTCTTAATCGCCGCATTTACTTGGAGAACAATTACCTACGTTCCTGAAAGTGGTTTAACATCGGACAGTGAATTATCAAATATATGTGATGTAACGGAAGAAGCATGTTTGATTAATATTGATAATAATCAAATCATTATTGATGTTGCTTCAAGACCGATACAACAAAATGCCGAAATGATTGTTAACATTAAAGGTGAAGATCTTGCCTTTAACCTTCAAGCGAAAGGTGTCGACATGAATATGGGCATATTGAAATTTACAAAAGAATTAAAGAGCGATGGTGTAGCGTCTTATTCAACCTTTGTACCTAAATGTAAACATAATGAAATGGAATGGTTAGTTGTGATTGCAACAGGTGGAAAAAGTGAAGAAATCACATTTACTGCAAAAAAATAATTTCTTTTCATAGGGTTAAATAGATAACGTTCAAAAATCAATCGCTCGAACATAAATATGTAGAATATACATATAAATATGACTATTTGGAGCAATTTTGAAGATAATTAGTGGTGTTTCGCAAAAAAACAATTCATATGATGCCGTATATGACTGTATCCGAAATATGGCTACTGAACAATCTGCTCCAAATTTAATTTTATGTTATTTCACTGAGAGACATAATAAAGAAACGATCATCTCGACACTAAAAAGTCAGTTTCCGTCCAGTAAAATTCATGGATGTACGTCTTGTCAAGGGATCATGACCGACCAGGGGTTTGCGGATGATCACTCCATAGCAGTATGGGGAATTTTCGATTCCGGTTTAGGTTGCTATGGGACAAGTATCAGTCAGTTTGTTTCTCACTATGATATAGAGTCATTAACAATCCACCTACTAGAGGAAGCGATTAAAGATAGTGGTAGAGAAGGGGAATTACCTTCTTTAGTATTATTACATGCAACTTCCGGCCATGAAGAAAAAATAATTTCAGTTATTGATACTTTCTTTGGTTCTCCAGTTCCACTTATTGGAGGTACAGCCGCAGACAATCATAACCAAGGTTTATGGAGTGTCTTTACTCAAGATGGTTGTGTGAAAAGTGGTATTTCCATTTCTGTTTTCTATCCTTCCTGTAAAGTTTCTTACTCGTTTCATTCTGGTTACGCACCTTCAAATGTCTCTGGCATAGCCACGAAAACTGACCAACGAACTATTTATGAAATAGATAACCGTCCTGCTCTAGAGGTTTATAAAGAGTGGACGAATATGTCTTGTTTGTTAAACAAAAGAACTAATTTATTGGAAAATATGGCTCAATACCCATTCGGACGTATTGCCGGCTATATGTATGATATTCCATACTTCAAATTGGCACATCCGACTAAAATAACGAATGACGGAGGGATTGAATGCTTCGCTAATATATATGAGGGCGAAGAAGTATTTGTTATGTATGGAGAAAAAGATCAAATTATATCGCGGCCTCAACGAGTTATTGACTCTGCAACGAATTTTAAACAAGAGAAATTTGTCCCGATTGGTGGTATTAATATTTTTTGTGCAGGTTCAATGATGCACATTAAATCTTCTATGTTAGATGTTTGTGATTCGGTGAATACGGCGATGCATGGAGCCCCTTATATTTGCCCATTTACTTTTGGTGAACAAGGTCGCTTTACTGGTGGGGAAAATGCTCACGGTAACTTAATGGTATCAACCGTTTTATTTCATAATTAGGTATTGTCTGTGAAAAATCATTCTGAAAAAGAACAATTTCAAGAAATACTATTGGAATTAAAACGAAGTAAAGAACGTGAAGCTCAACTGCATAAAGAGAATCAAGTCATTTTACATGGCTTATCTGCCATTTCAGATGCTCAAACTAAAGAAGATATTTTTAACGGCTTATTAAATGTTATTAAAGAGTTTGTTGAGTTTGATAATGCCATTGTTGTTTCATCAACCGATAAAGATAATTTTTCAGTTTTAGCATCAACTAATCCATATTTTGATAATTTAGAGTGGTCTTATAACGATCTCTTTTATCGTGCTTGTCATGATGAAACCATCGTATTATTCCAACCACATAAAACAAAGGCATTTTTATTTAAGAATTCAGACCTACAAAGTTTATTTTCTTCTGTTGCAATATGTGGCCTGAAGTCCCATTCGGGTTATGCTGTAATAATTTTAGCATGCTCAAGATTTGGAGCTTACTCGACATTAGAAAAAGATAAAATTGAGCGCTTTATGCCATTAGTGGAGCGAGCAGTTATTGATATTGATTATAAAGAACGTCTTAATGCAATGGTTTCACTTAAAACAAAAGAGCTTTTCTTAAGTAAGGAACGTTTTCAGGATTTTGCTGAAACCGTCGGTGACTGGTTTTGGGAAACGGATCCTCAATTTAATTTTACTTACTTGTCTGATACCAAAATAAATAACACTTCAATCATTTCTCAAAATCTACTTAGCTTGATCAACAATGATTTTATTAACTCTACGATAATCGAATCAGAAAAAATACTTGAGCCATTTCATGAAGTTGAATGGAACCCTGACATTTTTAATAATAAAGTTTGGTTAAGCCTTAGTGGTAAACCATTTTTCGATGAGTTTGGTACTTTTGTTGGTTACCGAGGTACAGCAAAAGATATCTCTGCTAGAAAAAAACGCATTAAAGATATTCAAACTGCAAAAACTGAAGCAGAAAAAGCAAATAAAGCAAAGTCACAGTTTTTGGCAATGATGAGTCATGAAATCAGAACACCATTAAACTCGATACTTGGTCTTGTCGATGTGTTTCATAGTAGTTTACTTTCAGAAGAGCAATTAGATTGGCTAAATCAAATGGAAAGTTCTTCTCAATTACTGCTTACAATAATCAGTGACGTACTTGATATATCCAGAATTGAAGCTGGAACATTTGTTTTAAACGAACAGCCAATTGATTTATTGAGATCTTTAAATACATCTATTAATTTTTTAAACACAAGAGCTAAGGATAAAGGGATTACTTTAACAGTTACAGCGTCACAAAACATACCTAAATATGTTTTTGCTGACGCAACTAGGTTATCTCAAATAATCTTCAATTTAGTTGGTAACGCGATTAAATTCACTAATCATGGACATGTCGCTGTTAAAATCGATAAGTTACCTAATAATTCAATATCTATATCAGTTACTGATACTGGTATTGGCATTGCCTCAACAACATTAGAGCAATTGTTTAAACCATTTGTGCAAGCAGACAGTTCAATAACTAGAAAGTACGGTGGAACTGGTCTTGGTTTAGCCATTATTAAACGTTTAGTTGAACTAATGCAAGGTACGATAACAGTAGAGAGTCGCTTAAATGTCGGCAGCACTTTTAAAATAACTCTGCCTTTAAAAGAAATCAGCGATTTACCGAAACAGTTAAATAATGAAGCTAAAGAATTGGTTAATCAACGTAGCTTAAATATTTTATTGGCTGAAGATAATAAAGCAAATCAGGCAGTTCTTCAGATATTGCTAGAAAAACAGGGCCACCATGTATCAATAGTTAGTAATGGTGAAGAAGCGATTTCAAAGTTTAAAGATTGTAAAAACCATAATTTTTTTGATGCTATTCTTATGGATGTATCTATGCCAGTTAAAGATGGCATCAGCGCAACAACTGAATTAAGAAAGTTAGGTATTAAGTTACCAATAATTGCAATCACAGCACATGCAATGGAAACTGAAAAAGAAATGTGTTTGGAAGCTGGAATGAATGATTTCATATCAAAACCAATTAGAGCAAAAGACTTATCAGATATTTTAATCAAATACAGTTGTTAAGTAACTTAGCTTGTAAGTACGAGGCTAATAATCAATAGATAAATACGAAGTATTATTTAATGATTATTAGCTATTTTATGGTAAATGCGATTATGGTTAAATTGAAAAGAAAAATAATGAAGATAGAGATAGTGTAGTATTACAAGCAACAATCTATATTAACTCCAAATCCTATTTAACATAAGATATATAATGCGCACTGAGGTGTTAGGTTAATTATCAGAGAAAATCAGCTTTAAAATGCTATTTTTGCTTATTAGTTTCTATATGGTTTCAAGTTTTCATTTATGCTTCTTATACTATCTTAGTTTTTCTGTTTACTGATTAATTTCTTTAAATCGCTCATTTAAGGCGTATCGTCATTTTTATTATTAACTCGTTCTACTAAGTTATCATGATACTTTAAGTCAATACTTGGTGATGTCTTACGTTTTAATTTGTTATTAGTTTAATCCACCAGTAAACTGTATCCGTTATTTTTAAATGGTTACATTGTCACAATACCTAATTACTATTCAATATGGGACTTCCATGAATCACTGTAAATCAATGCTATTATCTCTGTCTTGTGTTCTTTCATTATCTGGATGTGCTAGTTATTCAGTTACAGAACAAGAAATGACAGATTATCTTTCTAATGAAGTTCATGTTGAAAAATCTGTCGGTATTCCTGGTGTGCTTTATGCTCAAGTAAATGTTGAGGATGTTAATGTCACGATTGGCCGTGTAGATGCTAATCGAATTGCTGTTTATGCAAATACAACCGCTGATGTTGAGATCATGAATCAACTCACCCAGAACTTGGCTTTATCCCTAGAATTCAGTGCGATTCCTGAATACGATAAAAAAACAGGTGAAATTTATTTAAAAGCACTTAGATTAGAAAAATTTGAAGATCAAAATGGCGAATTACCACAAGATATTGCTGCTCTTTTAAAGCCAGCGGTTTCAATTATTGGCTACGCACTTTCAAATGAACCAGCATATAAGCTCGATTCTAACAAGCTTAAAGAATCTCTAATTAAGTTTTCTGAACCAAATTTAGTTATAAAAAACAATAAGCTAATGATTGAGTTGTTTGATTAATTAGATACACATAATTAAGTTATAGTGCACTAGTGGTAACAGAAAAAGCTCCTATTTCAGGAGCTCATGTAAGTCAGCCTTTAATGAAGAAACAGTTCGGCTAACCTTTTCTGTTTTTGACGCTTCACTAAGTAAATATTCGATGGTGTCTGATAGCGTTGAATCTAAATCTTGTGCTCTTAATGAAAGTTTTTCCCATACTCGATAATCAAGATCAATGGATTTCTTACGTGTATGTTCTTGTTCTGCATTAAAATGACGTTTACGTTTAGCTCTTATTGCTTGTTTAAGTTTATTTTCAAGATCTGGATTCATGTGTTTTTGAATCCACTCAAGCGCTTTAACCGGCTCATGTTCAAGTTTTACAAACTCGGCAACCCACTTTTGTTGTTCACTTGAATCAATATAACAAGTAATAGATTCTCCCATACGGTGCTTATTGAATAAATACATCCATTTCCAACCAGCTTCTAGGTTTTCAAGTTGTTGGTATTTCATAATAAGTCACTCGTTATAAAAGAAAAAGTTGGGTGACAGTGTAACTGTAGACAGTGGCAAGTTCAATTAAATAACAACAAATATGAGATTCTGATCTAATTGCTTATGTAAGCTCTGAAAAATCAGACGTTTTACATTATGTCATGTATAATCGATTTTATTTTTTAGTCATAAGTAAGCATGCAGTTAGTAGACACGCCATTTACAATTTCACCAAATTTCGCGCATATCGAAAACGATTTGAATAATGCACTCTTATCTGAAGTTCAAGACGCCTACTCTTTGCAACCTCGATTAGTTCAAGCACTGACGAATTTCTCTCAAATCAATGGCATTAATATACTTCAGCTAACCGCATTAGATAACCGAGTTTATCGTGAATATGTTGCAACATGGCTAAAGAATAATAGTAAGAACCGTGTTGATCAGAATACTGATGTACCGATCATTATTGCTGAAAGTGCATCTGAAGCAGAGTTATTTGGTATCTATCATAATAAATCTGACAGTTTAGAATCGGGCTTACTTCAGCAAGCTAATGGTGGTTTTTTAATTATATCGCCAAGTATCTTACTTGCTAACCCATACTTATGGCCTAGATTAAAAAGCGTACTTCAAGGCAGTTCTATAACGATTCCTTCAAGTGATCTTAAATCGCCTAAAGCAACAAACCACCAACTGTCTGTCGATGTAAAATTGATCATTGTTGGTGACCGAGCTTTATTAGGTGAAATTGAACAGCTAGAACCCGATTTACTTGCTGGCATGTCAATGTACTCAGAGTATGAATTTGACACGAAAATATCAAGTGACAGCGTAACTGATTACGTTCAACTCATTAATACGATATTAACCGATAATGGACATTTACCATTAAATAACGGCCTATCGTTATTGCCATTATTAAAAGTTGGTGCTCGTGAGTGTGAAGATCAAACTCGATTAAACTTATGTTTAATTTGGTTAAATTCATTTTTAGCTCATGCCTCATTAGCTTCTGAGTCAAAAACAACTATTTGTGCAGCCGATTTTAATCGAGCGATTGAATCTAAATACTATATTGAATCTTATTTACCATCACGTGCGTTAGACGATATTCTTGAAAACAATATTCTTATTGAAACACAAGGTGAAAAAGTTGGCCAAATTAACGGGCTAACCGTCGTATCTGTTCCAGGGCACCCTATTTCTTATGGTGAAGCTTCACGCATTTCTTGTGTTGTACATACTGGTGATGGTGAACTATCTGATGTTGAACGCAAAGTGGAACTTGGTGGTAATATTCATGCTAAAGGCATGTTGATCATGCAAGCTTATATCTTAAGCCAAATTGATTCTCGTGAACCTTTACCTTTTACCGCTTCAATGGTATTTGAACAATCTTATTGTGAAGTTGATGGCGACAGCGCTAGCTTAGCTGAACTGTGCGCATTATTAAGTGCCCTATCAATTAAACCAATAACTCAGAGTATCGCCATTACAGGCTCTGTTGATCAGTTTGGTTCTGCTCAGCCTATTGGTGGTGTTAACGAAAAAATTGAAGCCTTTTATCAGTTATGCCAAAAACGAGGGTTAACTGGTGAGCAAGGTGTTATTATCCCAGCAACAAATGGAATTAATCTTGTACTTTCCGATGATGTCGTTCAAGCTGTAGAAGATAACTTATTTACTATCTACCCTGTAAATAACGTTGAAGAAGCAGTTGAGATTTTATTGGGGTTACCATTACAGTCAGAAGAACATGAGTCTGTTTTCTCTTTAATTGCTCAACATATTGAGGATGTTGAACATCATCCAACTCATTGTTCCGCTTTATTATGTCGAATTAAACACTGGTTTAACCAGCGCTGATCCGACTTGATATGAGTACAAGTGTTAGCTAGAATTTCTGCAACTTATTTAGGAGTAATACTTTAATGCAAAACAAACCTAGTTCTTATGATCGCGAAGATTTACTAGCATCAAGCCGTGGCGAATTATTTGGCCCAAATGGTCCACAACTACCAGCACCAAACATGCTAATGATGGATCGTATCCCTCTGATGTCTGAAACTGAAGGCGCATTTGGTAAAGGTAAAGTGATCGCAGAGTTAGATATTACTCCAGATCTTTGGTTCTTTGATTGTCACTTCCCTGGCGACCCAGTAATGCCTGGTTGTCTTGGCCTTGATGCTATGTGGCAATTAGTTGGTTTCTTCCTTGGCTGGATTGGCGGCGAAGGTAAAGGTCGTGCTTTAGGTGTGGGTGAAGTTAAATTCACAGGCCAAGTACTTCCTACTGCGAAAAAAGTAACTTACGAAATCGATTTCAAACGTGTTATCAACCGTAAACTGGTTATGGGCCTTGCTGATGGTCGTGTACTTGTTGATGGAAAAGAAATCTATGTTGCAAAAGATCTTAAAGTTGGTCTTTTCCAAGATACATCTGCATTCTAATTAAATTCTTTATTTGGAATGACTAAAAGCTAGCTTCGGGCTAGCTTTTTTATTGCCCGCCCAATAAGTTATAGTGCGTTAATGGTGTTTTGTAACTAATATTACCTATTCTAAATATTAGATTACTCAAAGTGATTTTTCGTAAACTCTAGAAAAAATTAAAGCCTCATCTAGAGGCTTTAATTTTAAAATTCTTTTTATTTTATAGGTTTACTTAAACAAACCGGACTGTTTGTCGTCTCTTGCGTCCCGCCAGCCTCCCAGCCAACATGAACGAGCATCCATTGATTGATACGGGCAATGCTCTGATGAGCGGCCATTTAAGCCTGCTTTATACCCTTGTGATTGTGCTCGCTCTAAACGGTCACGCTTTTGTCTCTTCATAGTTCAGTCCTCATAGATGGAAAGCATGTTGCTTCATAAATGTACTACTTTACTACTTCACCCTTTTATTTAGTTAGGGTTCATCATGAACATTTCATGATGACAATATTAAGAATCGACTAATTTTGTGTGTTTTTCAAGTATAAAAAAAGCCTGAAGCCACATAATGTGACTTCAGGCTTAATCTTATTAATTAAGTTTTATTTAATTCGTTTACGCATGAAACCAAATAAACCTAGTATGGTCAAAGCACCAAAGCCTAAACCCGCACCTTTACGTTCAGTAGCTGTACTATCATAGCTACGGGGCTGTATTGCTGAAGCATCAGCCCCTGCAATTGGAACTAACTTAACCGCCACAACTTTTTCAGTTCCATTACCATCTCCACAATATGCGTTATGTGATGTAGAGTCATAACCACCAGAACACTTCACCGCTGTTGCTGAGATAACGCCAGCATCATTGATGTCACTGGCATCATAGATACGATATTGGTTGTTGTTACTGCTTTCAGAACCACCGTTTGTTAGATCATCAAGAAGCCAAGCTTTATTTTTAAATATCGCTCTTCTAGCAGTAATTGCTGTTTCTTCTGAAGAATCTGTTTTAGGTGTCATGCCATACGGGTAAATAAATGCACGTTGACGACGCTGCTTACCATCGTATTCACGGTGGTTTTCAGAATCGATGCGACCAACTATTTCATTGAAATTATTAATACCACCCATTTCACCACCAGCACCATCAAAGAAGATACCACCGTAGAAGAATGAAGCATTAATTGAACTTGCTGATGCATCAGGAACAATGAACAAACGATTCGATGCGGCACCATTTTGCGGGAAGCCACCAGATCGTTTAGCTTGGCCAACCACAACTAAGTTTTTATTAATATTGGTCGCTACTGAATTAGAGTTGATGTTATCACCACTAATATCAACTTGAGCATTATAAATTAATGCTGAGCTCCAAGTAGCAGAAGTCGGTGTCGCTGAATTACCTATAAAAATAGTCGCATTCATATGCTGATCGCTGTAGTTATTATAACCTACGCCATAAGTCTTACCACCAGCACTATCAATATAGAAATCACGCATACTGCCTTGTGCGTAATAATCTCCATCAACTTCATATCCACCAGCCCTTGGAATCGATACAAAACCTGAAGCACTCCAAATAGCTGGCGCTGATGAGTAATAATAACGCTCACCACTTATACCACTCTTAGATGAAGTGCTACCAACCGTATACGTTCCATCACTAGCCCAGGCTCGAGATTGAGCTTTTGATGTTAAGGTAGAATTTGTTACTGCAGAAAAAGCTTCATTACGCTTACTTGAAGTACTAAAGTTACCAACTGGCTGGCCACTAGGATCCAATGAGTTAATAACAGTATTAATTGCACCAGATGGTTTTTCAGCACTACCTTCAATAAATGCTAATGAATTAGGTGTATTACTGCTATACGTCTCGTTGTACCAACTAGACCAACGATCAGAAGCCCAGTATTCACACGTTGCATAACCTAATTGATAAAAACAGTAGTCTTCAAAACCATCATAATCATCTTCAATATAGCCAAATGAGTTATCCATTGCGAAAGGTACTTCTTCACGATATGAAAAACCATCAGGACGATTACGAGTTTCGCCTGCTAATTTATACCCCTCACATGTCGCAGATGAAGCTCCTGAATCAAAACAACTTGCATCACTTCCAGATGGCTGAATAGCTGTGCCATATACTTCATTACCAGAAACACCTGGAGCTACTTCCACCACTTTATAAAGCGCTGCTTGCGCAGGAAGCGCAGCAGACACCAAAACAGCTAATGTGGTTAATTGTAATTTACTACTCATTTAACTTCCTATTGTAGAGCTTCAAGTTCTTCCCAACGCTCGAATGCTACTTCCAACTCTTGCTCTGCTTGAGCCAAGCGAGCCAATACAGGTTCAGTCACCTTAGGCTCTTGTTGGAAGAAAGTTGCGTCGTTCACTTTCTCTTGAAGTTCTGTAATTTCGTTTTCTAGTTTCTCTAAAAGTTCAGGTAGCTGTTCAAGCTCACGCTGCAACTTATAAGATAATTTCTTTGGTTTCGCTTGCACTGCTGTTTCTTTAACTTCAACAGTTTCTGGCTTCTTCTTGGTTACTTTAGGTGCCATTGCATCACGAGCGGCCTGTACATTAGCACGTTGTTGCTGTGCATCGTGATAACCACCTACGAATTCTTCGATCTGACCCTCACCTTCGAAGATCCAACTTGTCGTAACTGTGTTATCAACAAACTGACGGTCATGGCTTACTAATAATAACGTACCCTGATAATTGGCAAGTAATTCTTCTAAAAGTTCCAATGTTTCGATATCTAAATCATTGGTTGGTTCATCAAGAATCAATAAATTATTAGGACGAAGGAATAAACGCGCAAGTAATAAACGGTTTTTCTCACCACCAGACAATGCTTTAACTGGTTGACGAGCACGTTTTGGAGAGAATAAGAAATCTTGTAAATAACTTAATGCATGACGCTCACGGCCACCCACAGTCACTTCTTGCTTACCATCGGCTAAGTTATCAATTACCGTTTTTTCAGGATCTAATGCTTCACGGTATTGGTCAAAGTACGCAACTTCTAACTTAGTACCACAATGCAAACGGCCTGAATCAGGTCGTAGTTGATCAAGCATCAGTTTTAATAATGTACTCTTACCACAGCCATTTGGACCAATTAAAGCAATACGATCACCACGCATAACATTAAAGCTGAAGTTTTTAACAATTGTCTTACCTTCAATGGCGTAATTAATCTTTTCTGCTTCAAATACAATCTTGCCTGAACGACTTGATTCATCCACTTGAATGTTCGCTTTACCCATTACTTCACGACGTTCTGAACGCTCGCGACGTAATTGTTTTAAAGCACGCACACGCCCCTCATTACGAGTACGACGCGCTTTAATACCTTCACGAATCCATGCTTCTTCTTGAGCAAGCACTTTATCAAATTGGGCATTCTGCTCTGCTTCTACACGCAGCATCTCTTCTTTCGCAAGTAAATAACCTTCATAATCACCAGGGAAAGAAGATAATTGACCACGATCCAAATCAACAATACGTGTCGCCATTGATTGAATAAATGCACGGTCATGCGAAATAAAGATAATCGAACCTTTAAAATCTTTTAAGAAGGTTTCAAGCCATTCAATCGTTGTCACATCTAAGTGGTTCGTCGGTTCATCGAGAAGAAGAACATCAGGATTAGAAACCAAAGCACGAGCCAGTGCCGCTTTACGCTGCCAACCACCAGATAAATCAGTTAATAATGTATGACCATCCAGTTTTAATGATTCAAGTACCGATTTAATACGCGTATCAAAGTGCCAAGCACCTAAGTGATCAATTTTTTCTTGAGCACGAGAAAGCTTATTAATGTTTGATTCACTTGGGTCAGTCTCTAGTAGATCAAGCAGACGGTGATATTCTTTTAAATATTCACCCGCCTCTGCTAATCCTTCAGAAACGTAATCAAAAACTGTTCCCGCTTCATTTCGAGGTGGATCTTGCTCTAAACGTGAAACCACCACATCTTGATTAATTTGTAATTTGCCGTCATCCATAATGATGTCACCAGCAATTACCTTCATAAGCGTCGATTTACCCGCACCATTGCGGCCAACCAAACAAACACGCTCATTTTCTTGTAAAGCGAAATCAGATTTATCTAATAACGGATGATCGCCAAAAGCCAGTTGTCCGTTATTAATTGTAAGTAATGCCATTATCTTCTAACCAATTCTTTAGTTGTGATGCATCAAAGGGCCAATTTAGCTCAGATAAGCCATTCGCCACTACAGGAATAGTGACACCGTAACGAGAAAAGAGTTCATCGTTAAATGCAATATCGACGGTATCTACTTGTTCCATATCTACACCCACCTCAACAAGCAAGTCAAACGCTTGCTCGCAAAGGTGGCAGCCTTCCGTGCTATAGAGAGTGATCATTATCTCTTAGTCTTCCTTGTGGGTAATAATCCAACAGTTATGGATATGCTTGTTACGAGCAAAATCAAGAGGCAAAGTTTGCTTAGAAATATTCTTCGCTTTAAGCCCTGCTTTCTCTAACGCCGCATCATCCATTTTGAAGTTACGTTTATTGTTAGAGAATACAATAGTACCGTTCTCACGTAGCATACGTTTTAAGTTTTCAAGCAGCATAATGTGATCACGCTGTACATCAAACGTTTGTTCCATACGCTTAGAGTTAGAGAACGTTGGTGGATCGATAAAGATTAAATCGAATTCACCGTCCGCTTGTTGTAACCATTGTAAACAGTCAGCTTGCAAGAACTGGTGTTGTGTACCCGTCTGACCATTGGTATTCATGTTCTTCTGTGCCCACTCTAAGTAGGTACGAGACATGTCAATCGTCATTGTAGATTTAGCACCACCACAAGCAGCATGAACGGTTGCTGAACCTGTGTAAGCAAATAGGTTTAGGAAGTCTTTTCCTGCTGCCATTTCACCTAACATTTTACGAGTCAATTTATGATCTAAGAATAAACCGGTATCTAAGTAATCTTGTAGGTTAACAATCAGTTTTACACCGTACTCTTCAACATCAAAGTAACGAGATTTCTCTGCCAGTTTTTGATATTGATTTTTGCCTGATTGTTTTTGACGAACTTTTAAAATAACGTTATTTGTTTCAACACCCGTTACGAGAACCGTTGCACGGATCATATCCGTTAAACGACGACGCGCTTTATCTTCTGAAATCGTTTTTGGTGCCGCGTATTCTTGAATGATGATGTAATCTTTATAAACATCAATTGCTGCATTGTAATCTGGTAAGTCAGCATCGTAGATACGGTAACAATCTAACTTCTCTTTACGTGCCCATTTACCAATCTTGCCAATGTTCTTTTTAAGACGGTTCATGAACTCAGGAGCTACCTCAACACTTACCGCTTCTTTACGTTCAGCTGATTCAGTAATTGAGTAGTTTTTCTGAACACAAGGCAATGCACCATTGTTCAGTTTAAATTGCTTATCTGCACGCATACGTAAACAAGCAAGTAGATCATCATTGCTTGAATAGATAGATGCCGTACAACCGCCAAATACTTCTTTTAATTGACGACCAAATTCGCTGTATAGTGCAATCAATGCAGGCTCAGTACTTAGACGCTCACCATAAGGAGGGTTACAAAGAATAACACCATTCTCAAAGCCTTCTGGGCGCTCAACTTTCGTAGCATCACCCACATCAAATGTAATTAAATCTTCAACGCCTGCACGACGTGCATTTTCACGAGCGGTTTGAATTACACGGTAATCACGATCAAAACCGTAGAAACGAGCATCAACTTTCTTAACGCCACGGCGACTCTTAACACGAGCCTCAGAACGAATCTCAGCCCAAAGCTCAGCGTCAAAATCATTTAGTGCTTCAAAACACCATTTCTCACGCTTAACACCAGGAGCCATTTCACATGCCATTAGTGCCGCTTCAATCAGTAAGGTACCAGAACCACACATTGGATCTAGTAGAGGTTTTGACTCATCCCATGTACTACGCATAACAAGTGCTGCAGCTAGTGTTTCACGAAGTGGTGCACGACCAGCCTCAGTACGGTAGCCACGTTGGTGCAAACCAGAACCCACTAAATCAAAGCCAAGAATCCCTTTCTCGCCTGATAAACGCATATGAACACGTAAGTCTGGTTCTACTTTACTGATATTTGGACGCGCTAAGTCCGCTTTTGTAAAACGGTCAACAATTGCATCTTTTACTTTTAAAGCACCGTATTGGCTATTTCGAATCTCACGGTTAGTACCGTTAAAGTCCACCACTAGCGTTTTATCAGCAGAGAAATAACTAGGCCAGTTAATTGAAGAAGCACCTAGGTATAAGTCCATATCATCACGGACATCGAACTCAGAAAGAATTTGAATGAAACGTGAAGCAATACGGCTCCACAAACAACAACGATAAACGACCTCGATTGGTGCTTCGAATTTAACACCAGCGTGAACCACTTTAGGGTCAGTCACACCAAGTGCAATCAGTTCATCTGCAAGTAAGTTTTCAAGGCCTTTAGAAGTAATGGCTAAGTATTTTTTCATGGGATTCTTTTCGTTATTAAATTGCCTCGCATTATACATGAATCTATATGAAATAGGACATTTAGATAGCAGATAAATAACAACTCTTTTATCCACTTAATTTCTTTTAAAACAAAAGCTTATTAATCAAACAAGAGAGCAAACCCAAACTTTGTTTCCATAAAGAAACACAAAATAGAGCAATACCCGCCATTAAATCTGGACTATACCAGTTGAAATTTGGTCATGTAATTTACTTACAGAATGAAATAAAAAGGGAAAATAACAAGGAAAAAGCCTATTTCTAGACGTACTAAACTATTGTTCTGAGTGTTGTTTTTTTATACTTCTTGGCTCTAGGTCTCATTTTTAAGAGTTTAAATGTTGAGCGTTTTCATCGTAGCCTCTTTATGAAGCTTAACTACCACGATTTAACTAGTCTATTTCAAGCAAACGATTAGATAGAAAAATACAACCCAATAAGACGGTATTTGGCCGTTCTATAGGTTCTATTAATCACTATTATTGAAGTATCTTTTTTAAATTAGAGAAGAGTTGATATCAGTATCAAAGAAAGGAAACGTCGCTTTGCCTTAACCTACCATTGCATAGTACGAAGAGTTGACTACTTGCATTGGGGCCATACGGTCATGCATCACTTTAATTGGTTCACAAAACGCCATGTATTTAGTTGGATTTAGAGCGAATGCGTCCATATCCACTAACATACACATACTTGCACATTCGTAGTTCTCAACAATAATGAAGTGCCCTTCCCCTAAATCATTCTTAAGAGAGATAACTTCACCTTCTTCTGGAGCATAGCCTGCATCACTTTGAGTCTCAAAAAACCAGCTTTTAGGAAGCATAGGCTTATGAAAGCGTTTAGCTGCTACACAATTAAGAGCAAGCTCTACTTTACGAGGTTCAGATAGAGGGAGATAAGAAATGTGTTCAACGAACATTTGATATGCAGATGCATCATCCACTGAGAACTTACATTCTGAAAATGCGCTTTCAACGAGAACTTTATGTGGCAGGTTTACACGAAAGACCATATCCATGCCCAAATCAAGCATTAGAGATTGTGCTTTATTATCGTAATACCAAGTCCATGTATCACTAGGTTTAAGCATTATGAATTCTCTCTTGAAAATGGGAAAAATCCCGTGCCAGCCAAATATCAATGGATGCAATTTTATAGCAAAAATTTCCGTCTGTTTTCGCGTAAAAAATTCATTGATGCAATTAACTGTTAATTTTACAAGAGGTTAGCAATAAAAAAAGGGGAAAATATTATTCTCCCCTTTGTTAAAATCACTTGTAATCAACTTACTGTTGAAATTTTAGCTTTAAATATTATTAACAATATCTCGAACCAGACCTGGGCCTTTGTAAATAAAGCCAGAATAGACTTGAACTAGCTCTGCACCAGCAACCATCTTCTCTTTTGCTGCTACATAAGAGTCAATACCACCGACTCCAATAATTGGTAGGTTATCGCCAAGTAATTCTTTAAGACGACGAACAACTTCAGTACTACGAGTTTGAACAGGTCGACCACTTAAACCGCCCATCTCTTCAGCATGCTTCATACCTTCAACCATAGAACGATCTAATGTTGTGTTTGTTGCAATCACCCCATCAATTTTATATTTGATCAATGATTCTGCAATTTGTGTCAATTCATCGTCTTCTAGATCCGGAGCGATCTTAAGTGCAACAGGAACATACTTACCGTATTTCTCTGCTAACTCTTTTTGTTTCTCTTTTAATTGAGATAGAAGATCATCTAACGCTTCACCATATTGAAGAGTTCGAAGCCCTGGAGTATTTGGAGATGAAATGTTTATCGCAATATAACCTGCATATTGATATACCTTCTCCATACAGATTAGGTAATCTTCTGTGCCCTTTTCAATTGGCGTATCTTTGTTTTTACCAATGTTAATGCCGATAACGCCATCGTATTTAGCTTTCTTAACGTTCTCAACAAGGTTATCTACGCCTAGGTTGTTAAAACCCATACGGTTAATAATACCTTCAGCTTCAATAAGACGGAACAAGCGTGGTTTATCATTACCAGATTGAGGACGAGGTGTTACAGTGCCAACTTCTACAAATCCAAAACCCATAGCGCCAAATGCTTCAATACATTCACCGTTTTTATCAAGGCCAGCCGCAAGGCCAACAGGATTTTTGAATTTAATGCCCATTACTTCTACCGGTTTAGAAGCAAGGTTTTGACGATAGAAGATATCAAGAGGAGTGCCGTTGAAGCGTTTGAAATTTTGAATTGCTAGGTCATGTGCTTTTTCAGCATCAAGTTTGAAAATGCCAGCTCTGGCGATGCGATATAACATTGTAACTCCAAAATTAAGTCCCGTATAAACGGGGAGACATTATTCACTGATTTTATTCACAATTCAAACTTAATCGTACTTTATTCATAATTAATTATTGCAAACTGACATCTCACATTTATCAAAATTATTATATATTCATTCTTTCCGATTAAAAATGTAAGTAAATGAGAAAATTCTCGGGGTAATAAAAAAGGAAAGTGAATAAAAAATCACTTTCCTTATAGAAGAGCAAACGTTTGGCTTGCCCTATTTTAACCTATGCTTTTTTATCTTATTAAAGCAGAAGAACAACTCAAATTTAATAAGGTTAATTCTCTCAATGCGACTGAAAATTTAGCAAATTCGTGCACTGAACCGACCTTAAATTCATTCAAGATATTTTCCCAACGCTCAACAGAAGCAGCATTATTCAAACACCATTCTTCTATTGCATTTTCGATGCTTGTATCATCTTTATATTCAGCTAAAACCAGGGTCGTTAATTGACGTTGTTGCCAATCAAGATCTTCCCTAAATGATGCTCGAGCTAAGGCCTGCCAATGATTATCAACTCCTTGGTTGTTAATTTGTTTCAAGAACCAATGAAGCGATAATTTGTCACCTAATACATAGTATAAACGTGATGCGACAGACACTGGTTGCCCTGCTGCTTCTGCAACTTCTGAAATATCCATCGCTGAATATAAGCTACTTAAGCGTGCTAGCACATTGCCAAGTTCACAAGGAACCCCTAATTCAAAGTAATGATTAGCCTGCTCAATATGTTCCACCACCTCATCATTAACCAAATACCCATCGAGATTCACTTTAATATCATCAACCGCTGATTTGTATTTTTCGATAAGCGATTGAATAGACATGTTTTGAGAGCCATTACGCAATAACCATCGAGTAACACGACGAATTGTACGGCGCATTGCAAAGAAGGCTTCATATTGTGCTTCCGTTGTCGCTGTATTATCCAGCTCTCGAATTTGCTTAAATAAATCACCAAATTCAAAGATAGCTCGAGTTGCGGCATACGCATTAGCAATATCAGTGACAGCGTAACCTGTTTCTTCTTGTAGACGAGTGATAAAATTGCACCCCATCTCGTTAACCATCTGATTGGCTAGACACGTCGCAATAATCTCTGAACGTAATGGGTGGTTATCCATTGCAGCTTTATAGTTACGTTGTAACTCAGTTGGGAAATACATTGTTAATAAATCAGCATGATACGGATTATTTGCGATTTCATCACAAGCTAGCTGATCTTTTAATACCATTTTTCCGTAGGCAACAAGAACAGAAAGCTCTGGACGAGTTAATGCCTGCCCCATTTTCTCACGCTCAATTAAAGTTTCATCGTCTGGAATAAACTCTAAAGCACGATCTAACTTACCTTGTTTTTCCAAGTGGTGAATAAAGCGGATCTGCTCTTTCACCAATGATGTACCTTGTTGCTCTGTTACAGAGATCGATTCAGACTGACAATACGCATCATCAAGAACAATTTCACCGACTTCATCTTCCATTTTCTCAAGAAGTACGTTGCGTTGTTTATAAGTAAGATCACCATTAGCCACTAAGCCATTCAGTAAGATCTTAATGTTTACTTCATTATCAGAACAATCAACCCCACCAACATTATCAACAAAATCGGTGTTAACTCGACCACCTTTTAGTGCATATTCAATACGCCCTAATTGAGTCATGCCTAAGTTACCACCCTCGCCAACCACTTTAGCATTTAGCTCTGAGCCATTGATACGTAAGGCATCGTTAGCACGGTCACCAACATCAACACTGGTTTCTTTACTGGATTTAACGTAAGTACCAATCCCACCGTTCCATAACAGATCAACGTCCATTTTTAAGATCATCTGAATAAGATCATTTGGAGCAAGAGATTGCTTGCGAGTACCTAACATTTTCTGAATTTCAGGAGAAAGTTCGATCGATTTCGCTCGGCGAGAGAAAATACCACCGCCTTGAGAGATCAATGATTTGTTGTAGTCTTCCCAACTCGATCCCTGAAGCTCAAATAAACGCTTACGCTCTGGCCAAGTCAATTCAGAATTAGGGTTTGGATCGATAAAGATATGTAAATGGTTAAATGCGGCTTGTAATCGAATGTGTTTTGATAAAAGCATACCATTACCAAACACATCACCAGCCATATCGCCAACACCAATGGCTGTAAAATCCGTTGTTTGACAATCAATTCCCATTTCACGGAAATGACGTTTTACCGATTCCCAAGCCCCTTTTGCCGTAATACCCATGGCTTTATGGTCATAACCATTAGAACCACCGGAAGCAAATGCATCCCCTAACCAGAAGTTATACTCTTCTGATACTGAGTTTGCTAAATCAGAAAAGGTTGCCGTACCTTTATCTGCTGCAACAACCAAATACGGATCATCGTCGTCATGGCGAACAACATTAGATGGAGGAACCACCTCGCCTTCAATAATATTGTCAGATACATCCAATAACGCTCGAATGAATTGTTTATAGCAACGTTGACCTTCAGCAAAGATATCTTCACGAGTCGTAAAGTTATGCTGTTTCTTACAAACAAAACCGCCTTTTGCACCAACAGGAACAATAACCGTATTTTTAACTTGTTGTGCTTTAACTAAGCCAAGCACTTCGGTTCGGAAATCTTCTTGTCTATCAGACCAGCGTAATCCACCACGAGCTACCTTTCCACCACGTAAATGCACACCTTCAATATCTGGCGCATAAACGAAAATTTCATACGCAGGTACTGGTGCTGGGATTTCAGGAATATTTGATGGTTGCATCTTTAACGATAACCAAGGCTTAGCTTGCCCATCTTCTGCAGTTTGATAGTAGTTGGTACGTAACGTCGCAACGATCATTTCTACATAACGGCGAATAATACGATCATCATCTAGACTCTCTACTTTATCCAAGCTTGAATAAATTGCATCTAGTTGTTTTTGTTCTTTTTTATCAGACCAATTCGATTTAGGATCAAAGCGAAGTTCAAACAGTTTAACCACAGAAACCGCTAAATCAGTGTGGGTTGATAATGTATCTTCAATATATTGCTGACTAAATGGGAAGCCAACTTGACGCATATAACGCGCATAAGCACGTAAAATAGTCACTTCGCGGCCAGATAAACCAGCACCTAAAACCAATCGGTTAAAACCATCACTCTCTAATTGACCGTTCCAAATCTGAGCAAACGCTTCTTGAAAACGATCACGAGCTTGACGAAGATCCACCTCAGCAGATCCATTATGAATCATCGAGAAATCTAAGATCCAATCAACCGATCCATCACTCTTTTTCACCGCATAAGGTGACTCTCCAATAACTCGTAACCCTAGGTTTTCAAGCATTGGCATCACATCAGATAAGTGAATGGGTTCATCACGATGGAACAATTTTAATTTAACGTTAGCTGACCCTTTCTTCTCTTCTTGTGGACGATAGAAAAGCATACCTAATTTGTTATCATCGTTTAGCAGTTCTAATCTTTCAATATCCGCAACCGCTGAGCCTGGTAATGTTGCTTCTTTATACGAGCGAGGAAAAGCACGTTGATACTGTTTAGCTATTGCCGTTCCTTTACTCTCACCTAAATTAGCAACAATCACATCACAAAGACGATCATCCCATGTTGAAGCGGCTTCCATTAGATTATTTTCAATGTCTTTCACATTAATATCGCCATTATTATTATCGACACGAACGATGTAATGCGTTCTTGCTAACGCACTTTCAGAGAAGAAAGTCGTAAACTCAACTTCTTGTTTTGAGCCAAAATAATTTCGTAATATACGTTGAGTTTGTCGACGTAACTCTGTGTTATAACGCTCTTTGGTAACATACACCATGCATGAGAAAAAGCGTCCGAATGGATCACGACGGACAAACAATCGTAATAAATCACGATCTTGCATTTTTACCACACCCACGCCAACTTCAAGCATTTCTTCTTCATTGGCTTGGAATAATTCATCTCGTGGGTACGTTTCTAGAATATTATGCAAAGCTTTATAAGAGTGTGAACCCTTAATGTATTTGCTCGCATCCAAGATACGTTCAACTTTGTTACTCAATAATGGAATGTTTGAAACGCTTTGGTTATATGCAGTTGACGTATAAAGACCTGTAAAGCGATGTTCGCCTATTACTTTTCCTTCTTTATTTAAACGTTTGATGCCGATGTAATCAGTATAAGCAGGACGGTGAATTCGTGATTTGGTGTTTGATTTGGTAAGAATAAGAAGATCTGATTTCTTTGCTGCAGCTCGTGCAGAAGATGGCATTTCGGAAAGCTTTGTCGTATGAATTCGTGACGCTAACGAGAACAGCCCTAACCCTTCTTCTTGGGTTGGAACTAACTCATGATCACCTTCTACCGCTTGTAAATCAAAGTTCTTATAACCCATTAAAGTGAAGTTGTGATTTTTAAGCCAAGAAAGAAATGAAATGGCTTCATCTATCTCTTCTTTTACTATTGGTAAATCTGACGTTTTTAACTCTTCAATTACATCTGTCAATTTATCTGACATCGGTTTCCATTGATTCACAACCCGATGAATATCTTGCAGAACAATAAGTAATTCATTTTGAAGCCTTTCCATTTCAACCTTGTCATTTAAATGATCAACTTCAAAATGAAATAGAGTTTGCTGCATCTCAGCATTACTCTCACAAACTGAAATGATCTCGCCGCTTTCGTTACGGCCAAAACAATGCGGTCCATGGAGCATAAAATGGCTCGTCATATCTAAACGAGCTAAAGCCATTTTTACGGAATCAACTAGAAATGGACTATCTGGTGTGACAATCTCAACTACAGTATGTGTTGATTGCCACCCATCTTGACTGAGTTTTGGATTAAAAACACGAACCGAAATATCTGACATATTAACATCAGATAAATGGTTCCAAAGACTGAGTGTTGCACCATACATATCTGATTCATTGCGTTGCAGTAAATCGTCATTATCAATGTTGGCAAATAAACGCTGAGCAAGTTGCGTTATTAGGGATTGTTGAGGCATTTCAAGCTTTTCAGCAATAAGAGCGTACACTTTCTCAAGTAGTACAGGAACAATAGGATCACGCGTCGTCATAAAGCGAATGCTCCGTTTTTTATGATTAGTATTATTTATATAGTGTAGCAGTTGAAACTGCCCACGCACCTTACATTGTAAGGATTATATGGCAGAAACGTTATGACTTTTTTGCGTGCTAGAAGCTTAATCGTTAGATTTGTGATTAAGGTAGCGGTTTATCCTACTTGCTCTAAATTTAGAAAACGATTATTTTGGTCTGTTGTCAATCTGAAGCGTCCTTTCACTCCTAGTTGAGTCAGAAACGAACGAAAACGTGACGCGGGCAATTGCAATTTTAGCCCTTGTTCTGTTACGACTAACACCGTGCTTGCGGCACCTGAATAATGACTTAAAAACGCCTGATAAGTAACATTCATTCTAAAGTAATAAAATTTATTCATTGTTCTCTATTACATATTGGATATATGGCTGATTTGTTTTCCTATTTTGGATCTTAAATAAAAAAATGGCCAGTAAAATACTGACCATTTTCATGAATTAAGATCGAGTAATTAAGCTAATGCTTTCGTTACTTTCTCATAAAGATCTTTAGCTAGGTTATCAAGATCCGCTAGGCGCTGTAGTTGAGCCTTGATAAGCGATTGACGATCACTATCGTATTTCTTAAATTTCAATAATGGATCAACCAAGCGTGAAGCAACTTGTGGGTTACTCTCATTCATTTCAATAAGAATATCCCCTAAGAATGCGTACCCTTCGCCGGTTTTACTATGGAAGTTAACCGCATTACCACCAGCAAATGAGCCAATTAAACTGCGTGTTCGGTTTGGATTTTTCAAACTAAACGCTTTGTGGTTCATTGTTTCTTTGATGATTGATAACGCTTCTGAACTTGGGTTTGATCCTTGAAGAATAAACCACTTATCCATAACTAATCCGTCATGTGACCATTTCGCACTAAAATCATCCATTAATGTTTGACGAATTGAGAGCTCAGCAGCATTCGCGGCACCCATTGCAGCCATAGTATCTGTCATGTTGTCTGCATCTTGATACTGTGTCTCAACTAACGCTTCACCAATTTCTGTTTTTGCAAGATAACTTAATGAACAGTTTCGTAAAGCTCGTTTACCAATCGCATCATGTTCTACAGAGTAACTACCCTGTTTTAAACTATGATACGTAGCAGAAAATTCATCTTTCAATTCTGTCGCTAATGTTTGTTTGATAAATCCAAGCGCTTTATCAATTGCATCGACATCGACAGTATCAAACCAACCGGTGATTTCATTATGATTTGGTAATACAAACATTTCCGCAATAAAAGCCTGTTCCAATTCAGCATTGAGTAATACCCCACGGAACGCATCAACGACAGATTGAGGAAGAACAAGTTCTTTATCGTCTTGAATATTAGCGATGTTCTTACGAATATAGTTAGCTAATAACATTTGGCCAGCATCCCAACGAGCAAAGTCGTTTTGTGCGTGAACCATTAAGAAAATCAACTCTTCATCTGAATAAGCGTAATTTAATTTAACAGGTGCTGAAAACTCACGAAGTAAAGAAACAACTGGTTTTTCAGAAACTTGCTCAAAAATAAAGGTTTGTTCTTCTTCAGTTACATTCAATACATTGCTGACTTTTTCATTGTTACAGCGTAACTGAATAACGGAACCATCTTGTGCATATAACTCAATATCAAAAGGAATATGAAGTGGCAATTTATCCGTTTGGTCTTCTGTTGCTGGAGTATGTTGTTTTACCGTTAAAGCGTATTCATTTTTAGCATCATCATAAGAAGAACTCACTGTTAGTACCGGTGTACCTGACTGACTATACCAACGACGGAATTGAGTCAGATCGATACCTGATGCATTTTCCATTGCCAATACAAAATCTTCACAGGTTGCAGCAGTACCATCATGACGTTCAAAATAAAGTTTCATTCCTTTTTGGAAATTCGCTTCACCTAATAAGGTATGCATCATACGGATCACTTCACTGCCCTTTTCGTATACCGTTAAAGTATAGAAGTTATTCATCTCTATCACTTTTTCGGGACGAATTGGGTGAGCCATTGGACTCGCATCTTCAGCAAATTGTGGGCCACGCATAATACGAACATTATTAATTCGATTTACTGAACGAGAACCAAGATCAGATGAGAACTCTTGATCCCGGAAAACAGTTAAACCTTCTTTTAAACTTAGTTGGAACCAGTCACGACAAGTCACTCGGTTACCAGTCCAGTTATGAAAATATTCGTGACCGATTACCGCTTCAATACCTAGATAATCAGTATCTGTTGCTGTTTCTTGTTTAGCTAAAACAAATTTAGAGTTAAATACATTTAAGCCTTTATTTTCCATCGCCCCCATGTTGAAGAAATCAACGGCAACGATCATGTAAATATCAAGGTCATATTCTAAATCAAAACGATCTTCATCCCACTTCATTGAGTTAATCAAAGAAGTCATTGCATGAGGAGTTCTATCTAAGTTGCCTTGATCAACATAAATCTCTAATGCGACATCTCGGCCTGATTTAGTTTTATAAGTATCTGTTAATACATCAAAATTACCCGCTACTAAAGCAAAAAGATAAGCCGGTTTTGGGAATGGGTCTTGCCAATGAACAAAGTGTTTTCCACCTTCAAGATCACCTTGGCTAATGCGGTTGCCGTTGCTTAATAAATGTGGGTATGCCTCTTTATCTGCAATCACTTTTGTTGTGAAACGTGCAAGAACATCAGGACGGTCCAAATAATAGGTAATTCGACGGAAACCTTCTGCTTCACATTGAGTACAGAATCCATCACCTGATTTATACAAACCTTCTAATGCGGTATTTTCTTGAGGATTAATTTCAGTAATGATAGTTAATGTAAAATCACCACTCACATTATGAATGGTTAGTTGAGTGTCTATTTGAGTAAAGTCACTGTATTCAACATCATCAATTTTTAAAGACACCAACTTCATCCCTTCACCTTCAAGAAGAAGGTCCGTAGATTGTTTTAATTGTTGTACTTTTGAAGTGGCCGAAACTAATGTGTTGGTATCGTCGAGATCAAAGACTAAATCGATATCTGAAATTGTGAATTCTGGAGATTGATAATCACTGCGAAATTTAGCCTGAGGTTGTTGGCTCATAATATATCCTTATGATTTCTATCACTGAAAACAAAGCTAGTGATAATAGCTATTTAACGCCTACATTCTCGCATAAGATCCAACAAATTTGTTATTAAAAAATATTCTAGTCTCATATTTCTATACTTGGAGTAACATTAATCCCGAACTAATAGCGCATACATTCCAAATTGCTCATTTTTTAACTCAAGTGCATTTTCATTAATTTCAAATGTCGATTCCTGCTCCCCTTCATCATATAGAAGAACCAAGTCATCATCTTCAAAATAATAGTAACCAATTTTTTGATTTCGTTTACCTGTACTCGAAACCACTTCTAATGAAAAAATAAAATCTGACCCTAAAAACAGATTCAAATTTTGAACATCACTCACCATGATATCTTCACCAGAAACGAGCTGTGAACGCCAGGCTCCAGTGTATGTTTCAGGAACAACTTTAAAGAATTCAACACCATTCAAATATAGTCGGTTATGACTAACTTGGTAGTGATAAACATGAGATTCATCTTCACCGCCTTTAAACAGAATTCGCTCTGGTGATAACTGAAACTCTCCCGACCACGAATCCGCCGTATTCTTTTCTACTTTTATCATTTCAATCGTAAATTGGTGATCAGAATTGAGTCGAATATGAAGAACATCAAAATCATTTTCGATATGTGGTGGTTTAAAGAAGTACCAATCACCTAATAAAAATGGATTTTCAAAATACGTTAGCGATTTATTTTCTAACTCTACCGTTGCGTTAGATACAAAGGGACTAATAAAGAAAAGTAATACAGATAAAATCATCGACTTCATATCAAGACTCCAAGTAAATTGAATGCTTACTATGTTAAGCCTAGTTGCAAATTCAATGATTTGCCGTTTTTTAGACATAAAAAAACAGAAGCCATCATGACTTCTGTTTTAAAATAATTCAGATTGAGATTACTTTTTCTGATTCATTAGTGCTAAATCAATCGTAATTGAAACCGCTTCATCTAAATAAGCATCAGGCACTTCGTAATCTTTTGGAATATCATCAAGTGTTTTAAACTCTTCTTTTCCAAGTAATTTTTGTCTCTCATTTACACGAGTTAGACGACGAGCATCTGCATCATCACTCTCTTTCTCACGAACTTTTTTATTCAATGAAATAGAAGTAATGTCTTTTTCAGCTTTATAACGAGCAATGTCTTCTTGAATAAAACCAAACTCTTCATCGGTTTTAATTCGTTCAACATGTTTTTTCGCTAATGGTTCAATCGTTTCTGCGATTTGATTTGTTTTAGCATAATCAGCAGCTTTAATGCTATCCCATGGAAGTGCGTTATCTTCCACACTCTCACCTGTATCTTTTGGATCGATAGCTGTTGGGAAAGCAATATCAGGCACAACACCTAAATTCTGAGTACTACCACCATTGATACGGTAGAATTTTTGAATTGTGTATTGAACATGACCAAGTGGTTTATCAAACAAGTCATAGATATGATTTAATGATCTATGTTGTTGAACCGTACCTTTACCAAATGAGTTTTCACCCAAGATAACCGCACGACCATAATCTTGCATTGCTGCAGCAAAAATTTCAGAGGCAGATGCACTGTAGCGATTCACTAATACTGTCATTGGACCAGTATAAGAGATCTCACCATCAGTATCAGCATTTACATTTACTCGACCGTAACTATCACGAACTTGAACTACTGGGCCACCAGTAATAAATAATCCAGATAATGCCGTAGCTTCAGTTAATGCACCACCACCATTGTTACGTAAATCAACAATAATGCCGCTAATATCTTGTTTTTTCAGCTCATCAATCTGTTTTTTCGTATCTTCAGCTAAACCGACATAGAAACTAGGTACTTCTAATACCCCAACTTTCTTGCCATCTTGCTCAATCACTTCAGATTTTACTGCTCTATCTTCTAAGCGGATCTTATCTCGAACGATTGTGACAGTGTGACTTTTTGAATCGTTACCTTCAGGCAAGATCTCAAGGTTCACTTTTGTCCCTTTTGGTCCTTTAATAAGTTGAACAACGTCATCTAAACGCCATCCAATCACATCAACAATTTTTTTACCGTCTTGACCGACACCGATAATTCGGTCGCCTTCAGAAAGTTGTTTGCTTGTTAATGCTGGTCCACCAGCAACTAATGAACGAATTACAGTGTAATCATCGGTTGCTTGTAATACCGCACCAATCCCTTCTAATGAAAGATTCATTTCTGATTGGAATTGCTCAGCATTACGTGGAGATAGATAACTGGTATGAGGATCAACTTCACGTGCAAACGCATTAATGTAAAGTTGGAACGCATCTTCATTATGACTCTGAGTCAAACGCTTAAGTGCATTATTATAACGCTTGCCTAGCATCTTTTGGATTTCAGGCCAATCTTTCCCTGTCATTGACAAGTTTAGAGCATCATATTTAACACGTTTACGCCACAGTTCATTTAACTCAGCTTCATCTTTTGGCCAAGCCGCTTCAGAGCGATCTAACTCAAGAGATTCATCAATCGTATAATCAAACTCTTTATCTAAAAGAGAAAGTGCGTAGACATAACGCTCAAAACGACGCTTCAATGATAAATTATAGATATCAAAAGCCGCTTGGGAGTCCCCAATCTTTAATTGATCGTCTAACTTAGTTGATAACGGGGCGAATGAAGAAAGATCAGCTTGAGTGAAAATATTTCTATTATAATCAAGCATGTCTAAGTATCGCTCATAAATGGCAACTGAAAAGTCATCATCTAATGAGAAATGCTTATAATGAGAACGCGTAAAGCGAGAAGTAACACGCTTACTAGCAGTAGCATGCTGTGTTTCTGCGGTTAATACTGGTAAGTCAGTTTCAGAATACTTGGCGTCTAATACCTTAGCTTCAAGTGCGTGCGCAGAAGCTGCTAGCATAACGCCAGCAGCAATCAGCGAGACTCTTAATCGACAATTCATGCGTCGGGAGTGCTCCTTTATGAACGAAGATTCTCCGCTTTAACAACCATTTGAAGGCCGTTTGATAAGCGAATTCGTACATCATCCTTGTTAATTTCAACGATTGTCGCAGGCATATTACCTTTACCCATGTTAACGCTTACGTTGTTACCAACAGTAACTTCATCTGCGTTTAGAGCACGAGTTTCAACTGGCTTTTCTACTTTCTTAGCAGCAGCTGGTTGAGGACGACGCTTAGGTGGAGTAGCAGCACGAGCTGTTTTCTTAGCTTTTGCTTCTTCTCTTGCTTTTTTAGCTTGTTCTTTACGACGAGCAGCAACTTTTGATTTGCTCTCATCTAAAGTAGCTTTAGCGTGTTCAATGTGCTCTTCTTCTAGTTCACCACAAGGGTTACCATCTAAATCAACACGAGATGCGCCCGGCTTAACACCGTGTAGGTAACGCCAAGAAGATGTGTATTGACGTAAACCAGCACGTAGCTGAGTTTTACTTACTTTAGGATCATCGCTTAAACGTTCAGCAAGATCTTGGAAGATACCAATTTTAAGAGGTTTAGCTTCGCCTTCTAAAATAAAGCATTTCGGGAAACGCTCAGCAATGTATGCAATTACTTCTTTGCTGTTCGCTAATTTTTCAGAGTTTTCCATGTAGTTTCCTGATAGTACGGTTCTAGCCGTATTTAGGTTTATTTCTAGTAAAGATATTCCGCTATTATAGATACTTAAGCGTGAAAAACCACTACTGAAAGAAAATTAAAGTCTCTTTTCTGCTTCTTTCATGAAATCAACCAGTCCTTTTTCGTCGATTTCGCTAAATCGATTAAATTTTGGACTATCAATATCCAACACTCCTGCAAGTTTTCCATTTCTATAAAATGGGATAACAATTTCAGAGTTACTTTCTGCATCACATGCAATGTGACCAGCAAATTGATGAACATCGTCAATACGTTGAACTGTTTCTGTAGCGAAAGCAGTGCCGCACACTCCCTTCCCTACGCTAATTCGAATACAAGCGGGTTTACCTTGGAATGGACCTAAAACTAATTCATTTTCTTTAAATAGATAAAAACCAACCCAGTTAATGTCATCCAGTTCCATATTCAATAGCGCACTGATATTTGCCAAATTTGCAATATAATCAGTTTCACCTTCAATCAAACCCAGTGCTTGCTGTGTTAATCGCGCGTAATGTTTTAATTCCATCTTTTTATTTATCCTGTATTTGTACCAATCACTTGCGACTCTATTTATACTGAGTACAATGCCCTTGAAAAGATAATAATAGGAATCATTATCACTATGAGCAGTACCATCTCTTCTACAATTAACTGGAATTGGCTATTAAGGCAAGCAAAAAACTACAAAACACGCCTAGTTGCAGCAAATGTCATCGCTATTATTGCAACCTTAATTAGCGTTCCAATTCCTCTACTTATGCCATTAATGGTAGATGAAGTTCTGCTACATAAACCCGCATCAGGTGTTGAGACCTTAAATCACCTTTTACCAACGGCTTGGCAAAATGCGACGAGTTATATCCTTCTTGTGCTTGTTTTGGTTATTCTCATGCGAGTAATAAGCCAAATGCTCAATATAGTTCAAGGTCGCCAATTCAGTTTGGTTTCAAAAACGATCACTTATCAAATTCGACTACAACTCTTAGATAAGTTAAGTCGTATCAGTATGAAAGAGTATGAATCACGCGGCAGTGGCGGTATTAACTCTCATATCATTACTGACATTGATACCATTGATAAGTTCCTTGGTCCTACATTAAGTCGCTTTATCGTCTCTTTTTTAACCGTTATAGGCACGGCTGGTGTTCTATTATGGATTAACTGGCAATTAGGCTTATTCATTCTTCTTGTCAATCCAATCGTTATCTACTTTTCTCGTAAACTTGGAAACCGTGTAAAAGACTTAAAGAGAAAAGAAAACCAATCGTATGAACGTTTTCAATCACGTTTAATTGAAACCTTAGATGGTATTTATCAATTACGAGCATCAAATCGTGAACGACTTTTTCTAGAACAACTTAAAAATCAGGCCAATGACATTAGGCACAGTGCCGACCAGTTTGCTTGGCAATCTGAAGCAGCTGGCCGTCTATCTTTTTTATTATTTTTACTCGGTTTTGAATTGTTTCGTGCTGCTGCAATGATCATGGTGCTATTTAGCGATTTAAGTATCGGTCAGATGTTTGCTATTTTCAGCTATTTATGGGTAATGCTTTCTCCCATTCAAGAATTACTTAATATTCAATTCTCTTGGTATGGTGCATCCGCGGCCTTAAAGCGAATTAATACGCTATTACATATTGATGAAGAGCCTAAAATTCACTCAGATATCGACCCATTCTACAAAAGTGATACCGCTGAAATATCTATTAACAATATAAATTTCAGTTATAACAATGAATGCCAAGTCCTAAATGATTTATCTTTAAACATTCAAGCCGGTGAAAAAGTCGCCTTAGTTGGTGCTAGCGGAGGTGGTAAATCAACACTGATTCAGCTATTACTGGGGTTATACCAACCATCAGACGGTACTATCACCTTTAATGGACACAATACGAAAGATATTGGATTCGATAATATTAGAAACCAAATATCAGTAGTGCTACAACAACCTATACTATTTAATGATACTTTAAGGCATAATCTTACGTTAGGCGCTGATTATTCTGATAATTTACTTTGGGATGCTCTTAATGTAGCGCAATTACAAGATGTAGTAGCACAACTAACAGAAGGGCTTGATACCCAAATCGGTCGTCAAGGTGTTAAACTTTCTGGCGGACAACGTCAACGGTTAGCTATTGCAAGAATGGTCTTAACCGACCCTAAATTTGTAATTTTAGATGAAGCAACCTCGGCATTAGATACGGCAACTGAAGCCGCTTTACACAAAGCACTCAGTGATTTTTTAGTTGGACGTACTACACTAATAGTAGCTCACCGTTTAAGCGCGGTGAAACAAGCCGATACGATTTATGTTTTAGATGATGGTAAAGTATCTCAATCAGGTACACACCATGAATTAGTTACACAGCAAGGACTGTATCAAACACTGTATGGCACTATTCAAAGCTAATTTAATGGATCACCGAAGTGGAAGACGCTAAATTTCGTCGCTGCCACGGCTGTGATCTCGTTGTTGAAGTAGCGAAGGTAAAGAAAAAGCAAAACGCTCATTGCCCTCGCTGCAACACACAGCTTTATCGTGGAAATAGAATTTCATTAAATAGTGATCTTGCTATCGCCATTGCTGCACTGTTGCTATTTATTCCTTCTCATTTCTTCCCAATGGTTACCATCAAACTATTTGGAGTCATGATCCCTGCGACTTTACCTTCAGGCACAATTACATTAATGGCTGAAGGTTTCCCAATGCTTGGGTTACTTATTTTATTTTGTAGTTCTATTGTTCCTTTCCTTGTATGCAGTTCAGTGGTTACCGCTCACCTAGCACTTCGAAAGAAATGGTTCAAAACCTACAGATTAAGTTTATCTATCATTCAACACTTAAAAGACTGGATGATGCTTGATGTCTTTTTAATTAGCTTAGCCATTGCTTGTTTTAAAATTCAAGATCACGCTGATATATTTATCGGCTCAGGATTATATGGACTTGTTCTTCTTCAATTCACAACGTCTTTATTGTTAACTCATGTCAGTGTGCGTCGTTACTGGCGTGTTTGGCAAAGAAAGCATCAGCAGGATACTGAAGCCCCTATTGTCGACCCTAAACATTCTGTCCATTGCGAACATTGCCACTTTACTCAACAAAAAGGCAGTCACTGTATTCGTTGTAAACGTCCAATTCACTTTAGAAAGCCTAAGTCAATTCAAAAAACCTGGGCTTACTTAATTGCTGCAGCTATCTTCATTATTCCTGCTAACATTTTATCTATCTCAATTTTACTCACCAATGGTAAACGTTTAGAAGATACTATTTTTTCAGGTGTTGCAGGCTTAATCAGAACTGACATGTATGGTATTGCGGCTATTATTTTTATCGCTAGTATTATTGTACCAGTTGCTAAAATTCTTGGGCTTGGCTATTTATTGCTTTGTGTGCAATTTAAACGCTCGGCTTTTCATCGTCAAAGAATGTTCATTTATACTGCGGTTAAATGGATTGGAAAATGGTCTGTAATGGATTTATTTGTTATCTCTATTATGATGACATTAATAGATCGCGGACAAATTTTAGATTTTACTCCCGGCCTCGGTGCTGTGGCTTTTGGTTTAGTGGTCGTATTCACTATGTTAGCAGCCGAAAGTTTTGATTCTCGTTTAATTTGGGATAATTATGAACCAACCAAAAAATCTTGATTCTTCGATTGAGCAAGTCAACATCAAAGAAGAGCGTGGCATTTCACCCCTTTGGATCCTACCTTTACTCGCTTTATGTCTTGGTGGTTGGCTTGTTTATTCTTCCCTGATGGAAGCTGGGCAACGTATTCAAATCTATTTTGAAGACGCTCAAGGCTTAATGGCTGGCCGAACTACGATTCGTTATCAAGGTCTTGAAGTTGGTATGGTTAAAAACATCACCCTTTCAAAAGATCTTTCTAATATTTATGTTGATGCGGATATCTATCCTGAAGCCAGTGATCTATTAAAAGAAAATACTCAATTTTGGTTAGTAAAACCGCAAGCTTCTCTTACTGGTATTTCAGGATTAGATGCTCTGGTTTCTGGTAACTACATTGCTATTTTACCGGGTTCTGGTGCGGCAAAAACAAAGTTTACCGCTTTAGCTAACTCTCCGGCCATTCAACCAAACACCACAGGCTTGAGTGTGACTCTACGATCTAAGGACTTAGGTTCCATTTCTGTTGGTTCAAAAATTTACTATAAAAAAATTCCTATTGGTGAAGTCTATAACTTCAAACTAGACCAAGAAACAGACAACGTTCGTATCAAAGCATTAATTGAAGAACAATATGCACATTTAATCACATCTAAAAGCCGTTTTTGGAATGCGAGTGGCATTGGTGCAAATATTGGTTTTAATGGCGTAGATGTTCAGTTTGAAAGCTTATCTGCTCTTATTGGTGGCGCCATTGCTGTTGATTCTCCTGATGATGGTAAAGCCATTGAGAATGGTAAAGAATTCCGACTTTACTCTAATATCAAAACCGCAGGGCGTGGTATTCCGATTAAAATAACACTACCAGATAACAACCAAATTAGTCCAAATGGCTCTGCCATCATGTATCGTGGTTTAGAGATTGGTCAAATAAACAGTTTAAAATTATCTGATGATAAAAAAGACATTATTGCCTCTGCCACTGTTGAACCTGCTTTTACGGATTATTTAAACGATGGTTCTCGTTTTGTATTAGAAGAAGCAAAGTTAGGCTTATCTGGCGTTGAGAACATTGGTAACCTTGTTCGAGGAAACTTCCTAACTCTTGTACCTGGCAATGGTGAACGCTCTCGTGAGTTTACAGCGATTCGCAAACCAGAACTGATTAAGCAAGATGCAAAAGCGCTCACTTTCTCTCTGTACGCCGATCGCTCTTTTGGCTTAACTCCTGATACTACTATTCTATATAAAGGTATTAAGGTCGGCTCTATTACTCATGTTGCACTAGTTAACGACAGAGTTAAATTTGATGCAATGGTATTTGAGAAATACAAACACCTTATCAAATCAAACAACAAATTCTTTGTTTCAGGTAGTGTCTCTGCTGAATTAACTGACTCAGGTTTAAACATTGATGTGCCACCGACTCAAGCTTTGATTTCTGGTTCGATTAGCTTTACGAGTGAAGGTAAAGGCTATAAACAAAAAAGCTATACCTTATTTAAAAACAGCTCTCTTGCTGAGTTGGCACAATTTAAAACAGAAAAAAGCACAGAACTCACGCTATTTAGTACAGAGTTACCGCCAATAACCAAAAATAGCCCAATTCTTTATCGTAACCTTGTTGTAGGTAAGGTAACGGATTTCAACTTAGGTAATGATGGCGTTAACATAAAAATAAACATTGAAAAGCAGTATGCGCATTTAATTCAAGCTGATACGGTTTTCTGGAACTATTCAGGGGTTAATGTAGAAGCGAGTTTAAGTGGTGTTAACATTCAAGCGGCACCATTAATGTCAATGATCCGTGGTGGTATTGGTTTTGATAATATTCAAGGTGTTGAAAATAAACTAGGTAAAAAGTGGAAACTTTACTCTAACCTATCTGAAGCCCAAGAATTTGGTAAAATCATCGCGTTTACAGCCAAAGACAGCAATGCGATAGACAAAGGAACACAGATTAAATACAAAGGTGTTTCTGTTGGTGAAGTAAGTAAAATCACACCAAACTTCTCTAGCGATAACGTTTATGTGCAAGCTCGTATTTACCCTGAATATGTTGACCAAATTGCAGTCGCTGGAAGTCACTTCTGGGTTGTAGAACCTAGCATTAGCTTAGCTGGTGCAGAGAATCTAGACACCCTACTTGGCAGCTACATTCAAGTAACGCCAGGCTCAGGAAAAACGAAAACTCAATTTACGTTGTCGGATCAACCACAAGGTGATCAGTTCATCTCATATACGTTAGAAGCGCTTTCTCGTGGCTCAGTCAAAGTTGGGACACCTATCCTATTTAGAGAAATCGAAGTCGGCGAAGTGACAGATGTAAGACTTGGTGATTTATCAGATCGCATTATTATCACGATTGGTATTCACTCTGAATTTGCATACCTTGTTCGAGAAAACAGTGTTTTTTGGAATGTATCAGGTGTAAATATGTCTATTGGTTTAAGCGGTGCAAAAGTTCAAGCCGGTACGGTAGATAGTATCCTGCGTGGTGGTATTGCTTTCTCTACACCAGATGACGAAACACTAAAACCACAAGCAAAAGCACATAAATCTTACCTACTGCATAAAACCGCAGAAGAAGATTGGGCATTGTGGAATGCTGCCATTCCAAACCCAAATAAATAACCGTTCAAAGAGTTAACTAAATAAGGCAGTTGGTATTCATTCAACTGCCTTTTTCTTATTCATCAACGCACTATTTCACCTATTATCCTTAATTCCATTTAGACAATACTCACAATAGCGTTTACACTTCCTGCCATTACATCATCCAATGAGATTCATCTGTGCACGATAATATTTTTCTTCCTGACGCTTTCTTGGCACAAGTACAAGAGACCATGCCTTCCCACTTATCAATGGATGAGTTTATTGCCGCTTGTAAACGACCTTTACGTCGTAGTATTCGTGTGAATACCTTAAAAAACAGTGTTGAAGAATTTAAACAACGTGCCGCTGAAAAACAATGGGATTTAGAACCTGTGCCTTGGTGCGATACTGGTTTTTGGATCACGCGTCCTGAGAGCGACACAGTAAAACTAGGTAGCACCGCAGAACATATGGCTGGCCTATTCTACATTCAAGAAGCAAGCTCTATGATGCCAGTTACCGCATTATTAAAAGATAATGATGATATCGAAATGGCTCTCGATATGGCTTCAGCTCCCGGTTCTAAAACCACACAACTGGCTGCTGGTATGAAAAACCAAGGCGCTCTCGTTGCTAACGAATTTTCATCAAGCCGTGTAAAAGTGCTTTGCTCAAATATACAACGCTGTGGTGTAAGCAATGTTGCTCTAACCCACTTTGATGGTCGTGTTTTTGGTGGTTGGTTGCCAGAAACTTTTGACTCAATCTTATTGGATGCACCTTGTTCTGGCGAAGGTACCATTCGTAAAGACCCAGATGCAATGCATAACTGGAGCCCTGAATCAGTTATCGAAATTGGTGACACTCAACGTGATTTAATTGAAAGTGCGTTTCATGCCCTAAAACCGGGCGGCGTAATGGTGTACTCAACCTGTACATTAAACCACGAAGAAAACCAAAACATTTGCCATCATCTTGTTGAACAATTTAGTGACGCCGTCACGTTTGAGCCGCTAGGTGACTTATTTGAGAATGCAGAAAAAGCGTTAACCAAAGAAGGCTTCTTACATATCTACCCTCAGATTTTTGATAGTGAAGGTTTCTTTGTTGCTAAGATCCGAAAAAATAGCTCAACCACGCCTCCAGAGGTGAAAAAACGCTTAGGCAAATTCCCTTTCGCACCGGCTTCAAATAAAGAAGCACAAGCTATTGAAGCAGAATTAAAATCAACATTACAATTAGCAATCCCTGAAGATAATGAATTTTGGATCCGAGATAAAGAAGTCTGGGCTTTCCCTAAACGCATGAAGCCATTGATTGGCGAAATGCGCTATCATCGAATTGGATTTAAACTTGCTGAAACCCATAAAAAAGGATATCGCTGGCAACATGAAGCTATCATGGCACTCGCGACAGCTGATAACCCAACCTGTGCTGAATTAACGACTGAACAAGCACGCGAATGGTATATGGGTCGAGACGTACGCCCAGACTTTTCAGGAAAAGGCGAAACGATTGTTACTTATAAAGGCGCAGTTATTGGCTTAGGAAAATGGGTGGGTAACCGAATCAAAAATGGATTACCTCGTGAACTTGTTCGTGATGGAAACTTATTTTAACTAATACGTTTTTCAATTAGTGCCAATCTAAGTAAATCGTAAATACTTAGATTGGTACCATACATCAAGCTGTAGGAATAAGGATATGCCTTCACAATATCGTATCAATCGAATTGTAGAGATTGGAGATACACTGCACCGTTGCGGCTGTGCTCCCTATAAAGTAGAACGCTACACTACCTTTTACGCCAATAAATATGGCGTTAATTGTATGATCCAAGCAACACCAACTTCCATTAACTATCAATTTCCTGATGACAATAACGCCGTCATTATGAAGCGTCACAAACCCGCAAGTATTGATCTTGGGTTACTTGCCAATACAATTATTCAATTACAACAACCATTAACTCCCATTCCACAAGCTCCTGCAGAAGGAATATCTTATCCGTCATGGGCCGTTTGTTTAGCAAATACCTGTATTCCCCCTGCTTTTCTTATGCTGGTTGGCTCAACATTCGAAGCGTTATTCGTCAGCTTTTTACTTGGTTTTTTAGTCTGGTTATCTCAAGTATTTTGTAGCAAACGCCGCACTATTGCTGTTGAGTTTTTTGGAGCCTTAATTGTTGCCTTTACCGTTGCATTTATTGCAAGCCTTGGTGTACCGATCCCTATTCTTGGACTTTGTATTGCTGCTGTTGTTCTTTTTGTTCCCGGACTTTCTATTTCAAACGCATTAGAATGTTTAGCCTTTAACGATCTCGTCTCTGGTACCAGTTTACTTGGCCAGTGCTTTCTCACTTTAATAAAACTTCTTATTGGGATCATTATTGGTTTACACATTGGTGAAGCCATTTTTGGTACGACTGAATCCATTGAGTATCAAAATGAATTTCCGCTGTGGCTGCAAATATTAGGCTTACCTATTATTTCATTCTCATTAGGTGTGATGTTTAAAGCTCGTCCAATCGATACACTATATAGCCTACCGGTTGCTGTATTAGGTATGTGGGGGCCATTTTATCTTGGCTTTGATGGTGGCTGGGTTGTGGGTACATGGGTAACAACAGTATTAATCACCCTTTATGGAACATGGATTGCTCGACGTTTAAATTTAACGGGGATCATTTTTATCGTACAAGGGATCATCATTCTTGTTCCGGGCAGTCGTATCTTGGTTAGCGCAAGTCAAAGCGTATTTGAGCAATCCATACTTCCGATACCAAGTATTGGATTATCGGCACTCTTCATGTTTTCTGCCATTGTTGCAGGGCAAATTACCGCTTACTCGATTTACTCTCCTAAAATCGAACGAGACTTGTGATACGCAAAATAGAAGTGTCTCGTCCTAAAATACGTTGACGATTTTTAATTGAAAGCTAAGTGCGTACGCACTTGGCTTTTTTTGTGTACTTGATTTGGTGTACTCATTCCCAAGCTTAAATGTGGTCGCATTTCATTATAAA
>NZ_JAAUWR010000011.1:0-155286 GCF_014694495.1 Aliivibrio sp. S10_S31
GAGCAAAACAAACTGAAAACTCATCAGGGTCGACCATACTGACTGTTCTAGCGATGGTATCATGACTTGGTATACCGTTTTCAAACTCTCTGAAGTTGCGTAACCAATCTAAGTTACATTCACCAAAAGCTTCTATTTCTTTCCATCCTTTGCTTCCGCAAAGAATGGAGCACAGCGTAAGAAATAAGATATCGAAAAAGTTATGTGTTATCTTAGTTTCTTGTCTAGGGTCTGAAAGTATTAAAAATTGCTCAAATAGATTGGTCTTATTCATCTGGAGTTCCCACCTTTGCTTTAGAAAGGTATAAGATCACACATTCATGATGATTAGTAGTGATTTTTAAAATTTTCACCTAGATTTCTGGAAAATACCGCGTTTTATACATGCGCCGGCCCTGAGCGTAACCTAAACCAAGAATGATCAAAACTTGAATTAAGCCTACAAAGATATAAGGGATGATTTTTGCGACCATGAGTTCAAATGAGCGGATCGGAGTGGTGATCAATAACTCTAAATTACCTCTTTCACACTCTCTAACAATCGCAGAGCTAGTAAAAAGCACCATGGTCATTCATGGTTAATATAACGCCTAATAAACCAGGAACGATATTAACTGCAGAGCGTCGACTAGGATTATAAAACAAAGTGACTTCAAATGTTTTGGCTTTGGCTGTATTTCTTACATCAAAATCCAAATCAGCCAATGGCATAGTTTGTAATGATAAAATAGCAGCACTGATCATAGTATCTGAGCCATCAACTATCCATTGGCCAAGTTCTCTTTTTTGCATGACTCGTTGAGTGATGTCTTTTGGTAAGACTAAGGCGGCACGAACCACACCCTGTTGAATCGCCTTTTCAGCCTCTTCAACCGTAGGGTAATACTGCTTTATACTAACCACTTGAGTTACTTTAACTGACTCCGTAATTAAGCGCCCTAATGTACTCTCACTTTGATCAACAACAGCGACCGGAATATCCCTAATATCCGTATTAATGGCATAGCCAAACAACAACAATTGAATTAATGGGATCATAATAACCATTCCGAACGTCAACTTATCTCTAGACAGCTGGCGTATTTCTTTCATCATGATGGCTTTCATGCGATTCATTGATTTCATTGACGTCCCTTCCCTGTTACAGTAACGAAAACATCTTCTAAGCTAGGACGGGCGATATTCATTTCCGCGTCTTTTAATTCACTAAAATTCGTTCTTAACCATAAGATAGGGTCATCAATATGTTGATGAATAAGCACACGTAAACGGATCCCTAACTGCGCAGCAGAGCGTACCTCATCACAAACTATTAATTTTGCTTTTAACGCTCGTAAGTTATTTGCTTTTACCTCGACAATATTAACCCCCATGTTTGCCATGAGTTCTTCTGGCTCACCATCAGCCCGAATAATGCCTGACTCCATAATCGCTAAACGATGACAACGTTCCGCCTCATCCATGTAGTGAGTCGTCACGAGAATGGTGGTACCTTTATCTGAAAGATCGAACAACTGCTCCCAAAACTCTCGTCGATTTTCAGGGTCAACTGCCGATGTAGGCTCATCTAAAAACAAAAGTTCTGGATTATGCATAGTGGCAGCGGCCAATGATAATCTCTGCTTTTGACCACCACTCATTCCTGACACTCGTTGTTTACGTAGCTGATCAAGGCCATATGTCGCTAATTGTTCAGAAACTCGTGCACTTAATAATTGCTTTTCCATACCAAAGATTTGGCCAATAAATTCTAGGTTCTCTTCAACACTTAAATCATCGTATAGCGAGAACTTTTGAGTCATGTAACCAATCTTTAAGCGTAACGCTTCCGACTCTTTTGGTATGCATAAACCCAATACATCAACGGTTCCTGATGTTGGGCTTAATAAACCAGTTAGGGTTCGGATAGTCGTTGATTTACCACACCCATTCGGCCCTAAAAAACCATAAATGCTGCCTTTAGGTACGGATAAGTTAATCCCATCAATCGCGGTAAAATCACCGAATTTTTTTACTACCTCTTTTGCTTGAATTGCCAATTCAGTCATATACTTAATCCTTACTCAATTGAACTTGAGCAGGTACACCTGAAGGTAATAGAGCGGCTGATTCGGGTAAATCAACCTCAGCTAAATAAACGAGATGTGAACGATCTTCTTCTGTTAATGCGTAATAGGGTGTAAATGATGGATCCGTTGCAACCCATCGTACCGTTCCCTCAAAAGGCGTATCAATACCATCAACTTTAACGGAGAATTTTTCCCCTGGCACAAAACCTACACGATACGATGCGGGAACATAAACACGAGCATAAGGAACTCTATTGGCTTGAATAACAGCGACAAAACCATTAACAGGAACACGCTCACCGAGGTTATATGGAAGGTTATCTAAAATTCCATCACGAGTAGCAACAATGGTTAATTCATCCAATTTTTGTTGTTGTAAAATAGCTTCAGCTTTCATTGCATCAAGTTCAGCTCTTGCTTGCTCAATATCTTCAGGTCTTGCACCAGCGGTCAGTTTTGAAAACTCTTCATTTGCCGAATTTAATGCCGCTATGGCTGAATCTCTTGATGCTAATGCGGCATCCTTATTTGATTGACTGGCAAGGTTTTTCTTTACTAACTCGACCATTCTGCGATACGTTTTTTCAGCATCAATCAGTTGAGCTTTCGCTTGATCAACCCTTGCCTGCGCAGAGGCGATATCCTCAGGGCGTTCTCCATTTGTTAAACGTAATAAATACGCTTGCGCTTTAGCCGTATTCGCAATGGCATGAGCAAGAATCGCTTCTTGATTTTTGGTATCTAACTGCACCAAAACATCACCGACTTTAACTTCACTCCCCTCTTTAACTGGTAATGCTCGAATAATTTCATTTGAGGTAGCAGAAAAAGTCACTCTATCTCGCTCTAATGTACCTAATGCTTCATCACCTTTATCTGGCGAGCACGATTGCAGTGTCATAATACATGCTAATCCTAATAGTATTTTACGCATTTTCATCCCTTAAGTGATTACCTAGTCTTTATCATATTACTCCTAATAAAATACGATTAAATCCCTTAATACTAATATTGCGATAATAAACAAAAAGGGGAAAATTATGGCAAATTCAATAAAAGAAGTAAGCAAAACAAATAACTGCCTACTACTATTAATAATATGTTTGCTCAAATTTTAGGATAAATATGAAATGGATTTCTGTATTTGCATTCCTACTTATTGCTCTTTATCACCCCGTTCAGGCGACGTCAGTCGAAGTGGCTTTCCTTGGTTACAGTAACCATTATGTTGATAGAGACTATGACTATAACGAACGACATAAGCTGATAGGTTTTAGCATCAATAACGGTTTTAGTGTTGCGAATTTCACTAATTCGTATAATCGAAAATCAACGCTTGTTGGCTGGAAATTTCAAACAGATGACGCCGTAATGCTTAGCAAGTTATCATTTGATGCGGGAGTGGTTTTAGGTGTGGTAACTGGCTATAAACAGGATGAAATCATCACTTATATAAACGAAGATATTAGCCTTTATCTTATACCTGAGCTTATTATTTCTTACCCTATTACCGACACAATCTCTCTATCATTAGTGAATGGGATTGTGCCGGATTCAAAAGGGATAATACTCATGCACCATCTTGAGCTCTCTTTTGATGATCTATTTTAGCTTTTTAGCCAGCACAAAAGCACTAAGCAACTCATCAAAATAATTACGATTCAAACTTTTGCCTATCGTCCCTTTATTGCCATTATTTCGCTCTAATTCTAACGTACACCCTTTCCGCGAAATATATCCTATAATACTGAAAATAATGAATACAATTGAAGTCACTACCTCTGTTATATAGGTATAAGGTGCTTCTTCACTGAGCGCCCCTAATATCGGTAACACTAAAAACCAACCAATGGTATAAAACATAACGACACTAAAAATACCAAGACCCAATCCATATTTAATACGTTGAGCTTTGCTCCATTCAATAATGTTAAGGCTCATAACATTATCAATATTGTCTTTATATCCTTTGTAAGTAAAAGAGGTATTCGTTACCTTATATCCATTAGAATCAAAAAACACCTTATCCATAATCCTCATCCTTTTGTTTTTATTAAAATAAAACTTATGCGCTTTTCTTAAATAATTTTTTATAAATAGATTGAATAAAAATAGCAAAGCCATAACTGACATCAGCTTTTCCATATTCATCTACCGCATAAACAAAATTAGATTGGAATTTTTCAACGGCTTCTTCTGACGTTTCTGCATAGATAACATCATCTTCAACTTCAAAGCCTTGTGCGAGTATGACGGACTTCTCTTTTAAAAAAGACTCCGATGCCATATCTAGGAAGGTATATTTTTTACGATCACTATTGGGAATGCAAAAAAATTGGTACTTAGCCATATTGGTTTCCTCTGTTAAATAAAACGTCTCAAAATAGGGTTTAAATTGGTTTCGATACTTTATTTACAGAAATGAAACTTAAGTAACTTATAAATTACATGAATTAATCTAAAGATATTCGCTATGATTAACAATAAGTATAAGCCAAAAGGATGATCGCCATCACGCACTGTAATGATTGCATGCAATAGGTTCACAAAATAAATACAAAGGTAAGACACATGCAAAAATACTATAAATACTGAAAATCCCTTTTAACGAACAACACACTTCCTTGCTAGTATCTATTGATAGAAATATTATTTAATTAAGAATTACCTATCTGTATGCATACTGTTTTTGAATCATTGCTAATAACTCAATCTAATCGGTTACTTAAATGTGAGCCTTCCTTGTTCGAAATTACGTGGAGAGAATGCGCCGTTGAAGCTTTAGAACTTTTTAAAATTGATAGATTATCCCTTTTTCCAAACTCTCTTATTCTATTCAATGAAGGAAAGCTCATTAATGCCCAGAGACAAGGGGTTGCTGAAGTCCAAAGAGCAAAGTATTCAAGTAAAAAACCAACAGAATATTTAAAACTGCTTTCTTCTTCTAAACAAACCATCACTTTTTCTGCCTATGAGTTGAAAAATAGTAACTTAGAGGTTTTACGCTCTCTTTACCAAGATGGCGCTAGATGGCATTGCATCATCCCACTATCAATGCACGGTAAAGTATGGGGAGCAGCAACGCTAGGTCGATTGGATCAAGCTGAAAAAGAAATCGATGATATACAAATAAATCGTTTAAAAATGCTATGTGAAATGTGGTTATGTTATTGGCAGCACTCTGTGCTTACCCGCAACTTACAAAGTGAAGAACAACGCCATATTAATGAAGGTGAGCAACTGCTATTACTCAGTAAGAAGCAGACGACTATTCTTAACTTACTTGCGACAGGGCATTCGGCAAAAGAATGTGCTGAGAAGCTAAACCTTAGCCCTAGAACCATTGAATCACATAAATATAGAATGCTGACAACGCTTCAATTAGAGAATCACTCTGAGCTAATACAGTTTGCGCTACGTAATGATTTAGGGAAAAAATATAATCCTTAAATGCGGTAGTTTTACGGTATTAATTTTAACCAATTTCAATAAAATTTATCTCACATATAACGTGTACCTACAACGATAGAGATAACAATGAAATTAATCATGAAGTTCTACAACATAGTTACTAAAAAAGAGCAATTAAAGCGACAGCACTTAAAAGCAAAACTGCATTTTGCTATAGCTCAAAACTATGGAATAGAAGGTTAATCAACAGTTATTAGGTTCTTTCCCCCCAAAAGAATCTATAATTTGTTTTGCTCTCTAATAAAAAAGCCTCTTAAATTTAGCTGTCACTAAATGAAAGAGGCTATTTTTTTAGGGGGATTTTATTAATACTTAAACAAGTTCACTTGATTGTTCAAACGAGTCGCGATTTCACGTAACTCTTCAGATAATGGTTGTGAATTGTGTTTCCCTTCTAAATTATTGAATTTAAAAAAAGGATTCACTCTCATCCGAGAATAGAGTCACATATTTTCTCTGCTTTCAGACATACACTTCTTGCAATTTCTTCACTATATACGGCATCAGAAGGATTTTTTATGTCGCAAATTTCTCTTAATGGCAAATGGATACTCACCTCTCCAGCGCATTCACACCTTGCAATTCCAATGACGGTTCCCGGTGATAATTACCATGCTTTATACCAAGCAGGGATCATTACCAATCCATATATGGGAACAAACGAAAAAGAGGTTCAATGGGTGAGAGAATGCGATTGGCATCTGTCTCAAGAATTTTCACTTTCACCACAAGAGATGAGTGCAGCCTCTTTAATACTCAATTTAAGTCGTGTTGATACGTTGGCTAATGTCTTTATTAATAATGAACTTGTTTTAAGCTCTACTAACCAATTTCAACGCCATCGTATTGATATCAAACCATTTGTTAAACCGGGTGATAACACGATTTCGGTTCATTTCTCTCGAGTCGATGAAGAGGCGCTATCAAGAGCGAAGAAATTACCTATGCCTATCCCATGGGCGGTAGGGAATAATCAGCTTCCACACATGAACCTAATACGAAAAACACAATGCCACTCTGGTTGGGATTGGGGAATTTGCTTAATGGTTTCTGGTATCTATGATCCAATTTATATTGAGGTTGTAAAAAAGGTTGAATTGAACTCAATCGAAACAGCACAAATTTGGTATCAAGGTGCTGTTGATCTCACGGTTAATGTGAAGCATGAGAGTATTGCAGGACAAGCAATTACCGTTAATTTCAATGACGAAATTCACACGTTAATTAGCCATGAGAGCGGTGGAACAAGCACCATTTTCCATATTGAAAATCCTGAACTTTGGTGGCCTTCTGGCTACGGTGAACAACCCTTATATTCACTCACTGTTGAACTGGATGAACAAACAATCACAAAAAGAATTGGCTTACGTCAATTAGAGCTTAATAACAAAAGTGATGACATTGGCTCTGCGATGGAATTTGTGATTAATGGTTTTCCTATTAACTCAAAAGGGGCGAATTGGATCCCTATGGATGCTATGCCAAGCCTTGAGTCTGAAAGCCGTTACCGAGAATTATTAACCAGCGCCAAAGACGCTAACATGAACATGATCCGTGTTTGGGGAGGTGGTCAATATGAGTCAGATCTATTCTACGATCTCTGTGATGAGTTAGGATTAATGGTATGGCAAGACATGATGTTTGCTTGCTCCCTTTATCCTTCTACAGATGCATTTTTAAAAGACGTTGAACCTGAGATCCGACAACAAATTCAACGTTTAAAAGATCACCCATCCATTGTTCTTTGGTGTGGCGATAACGAAGTTATTGGAGCGATTGGTTGGTACGATGAATCTAAGAACAATAAAACAACCTATACGGTTAATTACGATCGCTTAAATCGCAATATTGCTCAATGGATTGCAGAAGAAGATCCAAGCCGTCGATTCTGGACTAGCTCTCCTTGTAATGGCGATATGGATTTTGGTGATGCTTGGCATAATGATAACCGCGGTGATATGCACTTTTGGGATGTTTGGCACTCTGGAAAATCATTCGATGCTTACCAAGATATCAAACCACGCTTTTGTTCTGAATTTGGTTTTCAATCTTGGCCTTCTTTTTCAGAGATAAAAACCTTTGTTCCTGAAGAAGACTGGAATGTCACTTCACCCACATTTGAAGGACACCAAAAAAATGGACGTGGTAACAGCATCATCACTGAGATGTTTACTCGTTACTTCCGCTTTCCATCTAACTTTGAACAAATGCTGTATTTAAGCCAAGTGCAGCAAGCTATTGCGATTAAAACAGGCTGTGAATATTGGCGTGCAATCAGCCCTATATGTCGAGGTATGCTCTATTGGCAACTCAATGATAATTGGCCTGTAAGTTCATGGTCGAGTATTGAATACAGCGGCCGTTGGAAGCAGCTTCATTACCATGCGAAACGCTTCTTCGCGCCAACTTACGTGCCTTTTGAAGAAACAGGTTCTGAATTACGCATTCGAGCGGTGAATGATCGTCGAACTGAAAGTCACATTGATGGTACGGTTTATTGGATGGATTTTAATGGGGAACTACTGGGTAAATGGGCTGTAAATTACACCATTGAGGAAGATGGCAATGATGTTATTTGGTCATTAAGCAAAGAAAAATTCCAAGTTAGTGAGCATAATAGTTTTTTCTTTATTGAAATCGAAGTTAACGGTGAGTCTGTTCAAAACACGTGGTTTGCAACACCTAAACTCAAACAGTTGACAATGAAGAAGGCTAAAATCAATCTTATTCAATCGGGAACGATGCTTACCCTTCAATCAGATAATCCTGCTTTCTTTGTTCACTTAGAACATGACGGTAAAGGACGATTTAGTGACTCGAGTTTTACATTATTACCTGAAAAACCGGTAACCATCGAGTACCTTGGTGATGATATCGAAACTCTAAAAAATACACTTAGAGTGTATGATTTATCCAATAGTTACTAAATAAATCAGTAACTAACCTTTTATCAATACATTAATCCAAAAGCCAATGAGACTGTCATTGGCTTTTTTCAAACATCGCTTTTGAAGTATAACGATGAACACCTGATACCTGATGAGTACTTAACGCTAAATCAAGCATACATTGAGCAACTATTTCACCTTCTATCGGCTTATAATTTAATAAAAATCCTTTCATTATTGGATTAATGGCACTCATGATCCCTTGCAATAATACTTCATCTTTTCGGGTTTCACTTCGATCACCAGACAATGGTCCAGGTTGCATAAAAGTCACACTAGAGAATCCTAACAGAGATACGCTGTCTTCCATTTCTCCTTTGCACTTTAAATAATGCGAAAAAACAGAAGACGATGCGCCAATGCAAGAGACAACATAAATATGCTTAACCCCAACCTCTCGCATTGATTGAGCAACAGAAATAACAAGATCCGTATCTATCGCTTTTAATGCAGCTTTACTGCCTGCTTTTTTGATGGTTGTACCTAAAGCAATAAAACCAATTTCAGGAGCACTTTCTTCTATCTGCTGCTTATCTATAGATAAATCATCGCTCACCATTTGAACTAGTTTTGAACTCGTTTCATCAAGTGGTCGACGAGATAAACTATAAACTCGATCAACGGATTCATTTTTTAATGAGAAATTCAATAAATGGTGGCCTATCAATCCTGTCGAACCTGCGATTATGATCGATGCTGAATCAAACATAATTTACTCCTGAGTATTTGCACTTATCATTATAATTTTAGCTTAATTACATAAACGGAAACAAAAATTGGTTATTCATTGTTATTGGTTTAGCTAATTACTGATGCTATTTCCGTAGCGCATGATCAAATCCACCACACTATTTACGCCCAGTTTTTTCATTAGATTAGAACGATGGACCTCAATGGTGCGTAAAGAAACACACATTGAATCAGCCATTTGTTGGTTTTTCATTCCTTGAACAATCAATTTAAGTACTTCTTGCTCTCTGGCTGTTAAAGAAAGATAAGAGCGATGTGCATCTTGGCTTTTATAACGTTTTTCTGATGCCGTTAATCCATTCTGAATAGCAGTAAATAGCACTTCACCATCCACTGGTTTTTGAAAAAAATCCACAGCTCCAGCTTTTAGTGCATCCACCGCCATGGGTATATCACCATGCCCAGTAAGGAAAATAACACTTAAAGGGCTACTTTGCTGATTCAGTAATTCATGTACGTCTTGGCCTCTTAAATCAGGCATTCGACTGTCTAAAATCGCACAACCAGGAGCCGACACATCGACAGAGTCTAAAAACGCTCGACCACTATTAAATTCAGACACAAAAAAGCCGTAACCTTCAAGCATGAAAACCAATGATTCTCGTACTGAGTGTTCGTCATCAACCACATACACTTTTGGAACACTTAAATCGGTATATCCTTTATCCATTTCCTTTTTTATCCCTTTTGATAAGGTAAAATTACCTCAACACAGCAGCCTCTTGGTTTAACTGAGCTGTATTTCATCATTCCATCATGATTTTCAATCACATCTCGACAAATCGCTAAACCCAATCCCAAACCGTCTTTTTTCGTAGTATAAAATGCTTGTTCTAACGGCGTTGTTTCGTCTTCAATACCAATTCCATTATCTATGATCATAATACGCACTTGATCGGGTAAATAAATTAGCTCAATTCTCACAACAAGAGGGTCAGTTATTTTACCCATTTTGATGCAAGCGTCTTTAGCGTTATTTAATAGATTAAGTAGCAATTGTTGTAGGCCAGTATAATCCGCTGAAACCATATTAGGCTCACCGTTACTGTTAATCTCTATCGCTATGTTATTTCGCTGAAAATCATGTTCAATCAAACGATAAGTATCATTAACTAGCGTGCCTAACCAAAAGCGTCGCTTCTCTATTGGTTTTTTATGGATAAGATCTCTTAAACGCTGAATGATATCACTGGCAACCGTCACTTGTTGTTGGATCTTTTCCATAACAGGAAGCAGATCTTCAGACTTATTGCCTTTTTCAATACGCAGCTTTACTCCTTGGCTATAGTTTTTGATCGCCGACAATGGCTGATTTATTTCATGCGCCAGACTGCTCCCTAATTCCCCCACAATCATAATTCGTTGTGCATGTTCAAGCATGGTGCTTTTTTCTCGCAAATCTTCTAGTGTTTTACGTAACACCTTTTTACTGCGTTTAAAACGCAACTCAAGCAGCACATGGTAGATATTTAGACCAAATAGACCTGCAATCAACATTAACGCTAAATATGGATTGCGGTGTAGCCAATCTTCCATCTGCTGTGTCCACGGCTTCTGCAATGGGTGCATATCAAAATGTTGATATACCTTATCTACATTTAAACTGCTTTCTGGAAGTGTCCAACCTACGTTTTTTGCCGATTCGGCGGCAAAGGCATTAGCAGGCATAGCCAACAAGGCTTGCGTGACTTTCTTACCAATTTCATTAGAAGCGCGATCCGTCTTTGCAAACGTCCAATTTGGATACAATGGTGTACTGACTGCACAAGTGAATCCATCATGCTCTTGCTGACCTAAAACACGAAAATCAGAACGATCAATAAATCCTTCTTCGACCATTTCTTCCAGTGTACAAGCCGGGGCTATCGCGACATCTAACTCTCCATTCTCTACCGAACGGATCAGATTGTCCGTTGGTGGGCCAGTGAATTGAATACGATCAAAAAAAGACGAATTAAAATAACCCAATTTATCCATCTCAAAATGAAAAGCGATAAAACCACCGAAAGCTTTTTCTGATACGGCAGCTATTTTGGCGTGCTCTATATCTTGTAAAGAATGATATGGCGAATCAGCCCTAACGATCACAGAAGAGGCAATGGCTTTACTAAAAGGAAGTTCATGCCCTTTTTTCTGAGTCGCTAACCAGTTAATAGGTAATCGTCTTGCAAATGTGGTGGCTTGCCCTGGACTGGTTAATAAGAAATCCAACTCGCCATTTTGAAATGCACTTTCTAACCCATCAAAGTTATAGGAGTGCAATACAAACTTACTGTTTGGGATTTGTGATTCCAGCCACCTCATCGTTGGTTCCCACGCAATATTACAGTGGTAGTGCCCTCTTAATGCCAAAACACCAACGTCATACTGTTTCATTTTTACCGAATTCGCATAGCAAACTGTAGGACAAATCAGTAAGACAAATAAGCAACTGCATAGAAGAAATGAGAGTCGTTTTTGGTAATAGTTATCAGTCAATGAAAAGGGCCTTATACATCACATTTAGGAATGCAGTTATCATCGATTTTCACAATAATTTTATTGCTTTAGATCAAGTCCTTAGCATTATTGTGGTTTACCACAATAGTGACAATTTAATGAATAACTCAAAATCTCACTACTACCTTAGAGGTAAGTGGGATAACACCCTTTTGTGTCACTTCTAACACCAAATTAAAATAAAAAAGTTAGCGGCCACTTCCTCCAGTTTTAGGTTCAAAAATTCAATCTGTTTTGTTTTTACAAAACACAAAAACTTTAAACTTACTGGAAAATACACAATGAAAAAATCAACGATTGCCATCGGTGTTTTAGCCGCTGCAGTAGCAATAGGGTACCCGACTTACAAATCTATGTTTTCTGCTCCTTCCTTTGAGATCAGCGAACAACATCTAACAGAAAAATTCTCGCATTATGCTCACCCTGAACACTTCATTGCCGCTCAAGATCTAAAAGAAATGATGGATAATGGCGACAATGTTGTGGTTATTGGTGCATTAAATCCAATGAAACCTGATGCTCCTATCGAAGGCTCTTTTACCATGTGGCGTGATGGTTACTCGGCAAAAGAAGGCACTTATGAGTTCGATGGCATGAGTAACACAACCGAAGAGATGGAAAAAATTCTAAGCTCTTATGGTGCAACGCCTGAATCGACTATTGTTGTTTATGCAGCAACATCACACCACGATGCCGCTCGCCTATTTTGGCAAATTGAAGCACTAGGCCACAGCGATATTCGCTATCTAGATGGCGGCTTAAACGCTTGGGTTGGTGCTGATTTACCTACAGGTAATGCAAATCCATCGGTTGCTCAAAGTGATTATCAAGCATCACAACCTGCACATAAACACACAGCTCTTGCTACGTTAGATATGGTGATTGAAGCTCAAAACAATGATGAGTGGGTAATCATTGATACGCGTGGTAACGACGAATTTAATGGCACAACAACGGTTGGTGGCGCATTTGGACCAGGAACGATTCCAAAGAGCGTACACATTAACTGGACTAAAGCGGTAAACGAAGACACCACACTGAAATCAGCAGAAGAATTACAAGCGCTATACGGTGACGTTATTAAAGGCAAAAAAGTCATTGCCTACTGTCAATCAGGCGTTCGCTCTGCGCATACAACCATGATTCTACAAAACGTGCTTGGTGCAGAGGAAGTTTACAACTATGACGGCTCATGGATTGAGTACAGCCACGCTCACTATGAAGAAAAACAGCCGAACGTTACCGTTATCAACGGCCAAATCTAATTCAATCTTAAATTGGAATCATAATAAAAATGAGCAATGTAATTTTTAGTCAAAAACTCTACGATACCGCTCAAATGGTCGTAGATGGCTGCATGGGTGATGCCGACCCAGCATGTCAAACTGCATGTCCAATGCACACGGATGTGAAACAATATGTACGCTTAGCGGGTGAAGGTAACTACCAAGAAGCCTTAGATCTGATCCGCGGAAAACTTTTCTTACCTCAAACTCTTGGCCGTATTTGTGCTCATCCATGTGAAGCAGCGTGTCGTCGTAATACAGAGTATAACCAACCAATCAGTGTTGCAGGGATCAAACGCTTTGTTGCCGAAAAAATGGATAAACAAAGCAATTGGGATCTCACTGTTGCCAATGACAGCGGTAAAAAAATCGCTATCGTTGGCGCAGGTCCTGCTGGTGCACAAGCGGCAATTGAACTTCGCCGCAGTGGTCACCAAGTGACAATCTATGAAAAGCTGAATGTTTACGGTGGCATGATGCGTGTAGGTATTCCTGAATACCGTTTACCACGCGATGTTATCGATTTTGAATACGGTTATTTAGATATGCTGGGCATTGAAACGAAATTCGGTGTAGAGATAGGTAAAGACATCTCTTTCAATGAACTTCGTCTTTCTCATGACGCTATTGTTTTAGCTCACGGTGCTCATGTTGGTTCAATCATTCCGCTTCCAGGTCACAAAGCACAAGGTGTATTTTCTGCGGTTGAGTATCTAAAAGAAGTATCAGAAACTCGTGATTTCCCTCGTGCAGGTAAGCGAATCATGGTCATTGGCGGCGGAGACGTTGCTATGGACTGTGCTCGTTCATCATGGCGCATCGGTGCAGATGAAGTACACCAATGTTCATTAGAAGAAATGGCGAAACTTCCTGCAAGCCAAATTGAAATTGATGAATCTCTAGAAGAAGGCGTGTTATTTAATGCTGGCTGGGGACCGATTTCAATTGAAGAAACAGACGGAAAAGTAACTGGAATCGTACTTAAAAAAGTCATTTCTATTTTTGATGAAAATGGCAACTTTGCACCAAGTTACTCGGATGAAACCCGCACGATTGCTGTGGATACCGTTATTTTTGCCACAGGGCAAGTAGTCGCAGACATTACTGATGGTGCACTGGAACAAACTCGTGGCGGCCGTTACGTGGTTGATAAGCACACTTTAGCGTCTTCTGTTGACGGTGTTTACGTTGCTGGTGATGCCTGTGGCGGTAACATTGTTGTTGAGGCAATGGCACTCGGTCATAAAGCGGCACTTAGTATTGAACGTCAATTCGCTAAACGCCCTCTTACTGAGAATCGTGATTTTGAGAAAGAGTATAACTACCCTTCTCGCCTTGATATTCCACTTCCAAAAGGTACAACTGACACGCCTCGCCTACACGGTCAATTACGTGATTCTGAAGAACGTAAACAAGATTTCAAACAAGTTGATCTTGGTTTTTCTGAAGAACAAATCAAGCAAGAAGCGTCTCGCTGTCTGCAATGTACATGTAAGTTGTGCATGAATGAATGTGTGATGATGAATGATTTTGGCGATTGCCCTAAAACCTTATTTAGTGACTTCATCAATAACAAAGCCATGGACCCTCTATTGGCTTATTCATGTAATGCCTGTGACCAATGTACGATTGTTTGCCCTAAAGACTATCCAATGAAAGAGATGTTCTTAAGTGCTCGTGTGGATTTTGTTAATGCCAATGGCGGTAACTCTCCAATTCCGGGACACAAAGCAATCAATATGCACCAGAAGCTTGGCTTCTCTAAATTCTTCACTATGGCTAAACGTACGGTGGCTTCAAAATGAGTAATAAAGTATTTATGCCAGGATGCAGTCTGCCATCCTACTCGCCAGAAGGCGTTGCAAGCATCGCAAAATATCTAAAAGAAGTGTACCCAGATATGGGTGCAGTACAAAAGTGTTGTGGTAAACCAACATCAGCTATCGGTCAAACAGATCTATTTAAAGAGCGTTACGGTCAACTGCAAGCGGATTTCGATAAGCTTGATGCACAAGAGGTGATCGTGGCTTGTCAAAGCTGCTATGCGGTCATTAAAAAATCGGGGGGTAATCAAAAACCGGTATCACTATGGAAATTGCTACCTCAAATCGGCCTTCCTGCTGAGTTAATTGGTAAAGCAAAAAACAGCGATGTGGTATTCACCATTCATGACTCTTGTTCTACACGTTATGAAAGTGAGCTTCAAGCTGGCATTCGTTGGATCTTAACTGAACTTGGTTACCAAATTGCAGAACCAGAATACACAAAAGAGAACACACGTTGTTGTGGCTTTGGTGGCATGGTGGTTCCTGCAAACCCTGATGTTGCTAGACGTGTTATTAAGCGTCGTGTTGAAGAGTTTAAAACGGGTCACGTTGTAGTGTATTGCTCTGCATGTCGTGCCTCTATGATGGGCGTAGGTACTAAAGCGTGGCATATCCTTGATTTAATGTTCGGTCCCGTGATCATGAATGGTGATGAACCACCAGTCAACGTATTAGCAAGTCCTGTGAAATCATGGTTCAACCGCTATAAATCAAAAGCTGGCTTAATCAAATGTATGTCTGTTGACTAATTAAAGGGATGTAAAATGAAATTCGTAAAAATTGCACTTATCATTGCGGTGATTGCACTGGCATTATTTGCAGCAAAACAAACCGGTATTCTTGAGATCATTACCGATATCAAGAGTCTTCAAGAGTGGATCGCAGGCTTTGGTGCTTGGGGTTACATAGTATTTGTCGCAGCATTTGTGTTTGCTTGTGTATTTTTACTACCAGGCAGTGCATTCACCATTGTGGCAGGCATCGTATTTGGTCCTATCAAAGGTGGCGTTTTAGCGCTATTTTCAGCGACATTAGGCGCAGTTGTAGCATTTATCGTTGCTCGTTTCTTACTTCGTAATACCATCATGAAAAAGTTTGGCGATAACCCAATCTTTAAGAAAATTGATGATGGCGTAGCAAAGAACGGTACAAGCTTCTTAATCTTAACTCGCTTAGTTCCTGTGTTCCCATTTAGCTTACAAAACTACGCTTATGGTCTAACGAGCTTAAACTTAGGCACTTACGCTTTAGTTTCTTTAATCACAATGGCACCGGGCGCATTCATCTTTGCTTACATGGCAGGTGATATTGCAACAAACGGCGTATCAGCAATGTTATTAGTTAAATTTGCAGTTGCTGGTCTGATCCTATTTGGTATGTCTCTTATTCCAAAATACATTGCGAAGAAAAAAGGCATCAATATGGAAGAGTTAGCAAAATAATAAAGCGATAACCTTAGAACATTGGTATCCAACGTATTGCTAAACGTTATTAAAAAGGATGGTAATTGTTTGAAACTATTATTAATACCAGAGGTATAATAGTTAAGAACACATTACTGTCCTTTTGTTGTTACTACTAATACAACAAAAAACTCTTACCGCTATCACACTTTTTATAATAAATAAGAGTAATAAACAGTACGCTTGCTATAACCAATAAAATACTCAACGGATGACTTTATGAATAAGCAACTTACCACCATCGGGATCATGGCTTCACTTTTTGCAACCTCCTCTTTTGCCACCGATTGGACACAAATTGAAAAAGAAGCTCAAGGACAAACGGTTTATTTTCATGCTTGGGGCGGTAGCCAAGAGATTAACCATTACCTTCAATGGGCAAATAAAGAACTGCAATCAAAATACCAAGTGACTTTAAAACACGTAAAAGTCAGTGATATATCTGAAACTATTCCACGCCTTATCGCTGAAAAAGCAGCGGATAAAAACACCAATGGCAGTGTTGATATGGTTTGGATTAACGGTGAAAACTTCAAATCCATGAAGGACAATCAATTATTGTTTGGTCCGTTTACTCAAGATTTACCAAGTTGGAAATACGTCGATAAAATGCTACCAGTCGATGTAGACTTTTCAGAGCCAACCGATGGTTTAGAAGCGCCTTGGGGAGTGGGTCAACTGGTATTTATTCATGACTCTGAGAACCTAACGAACCCACCACATTCATTTGCTGAAATGCTAAGTTATGCTCAGAAAAAACCAAACAGCTTAAGTTACCCTCGCCCACCAGAGTTTCATGGGACGAGCGTCTTAAAATCTATGTTGATTGAGCTAACCGATAATAATCCTGCGCTGCAAAAACCCGTTTCTGAATCGGATTTTAATGCCGTAACCGCACCACTGTGGGATTACCTAGAAAAATTCCATAAAGTGGCCTGGCGTGGCGGTAAGCAGTTCCCTGCAGGTACATCAGAAACCATTCAACTACTTGATGATGGACAGCTTGATTTAGCCGTTACTTTCAATCCAAACGCTGTATATTCTGCACAAGCCAATGGTAACTTAGCTAATACGACTAAAGCTTATGCCATGGATTCTGGTGCACTATCTAACATTCACTTTTTAGCCATTCCATGGAATGCAAAAGCAAGTGCAGGTGCACAAGTTGCCATTAATTTCTTATTAAGCCCAGAGGCACAATCTCGTAAAGGGGATTTGAATGTCTGGGGTGATCCCTCTGTATTAAGTAGCAAATACCTAACGGGTAGCGCAAATAATACACAACAATTTAAATCTGTTTCTGAACCGCACCCAAGTTGGCAAGCGGCTATCGAAAAAGAATGGTTAAAACGCTTCGGTAGTTAAGTTTAAGTAAAATTAGTATGTTACGAGCTCTATATCTTATTATTATTGCAGTCTGTATTCTGCCTACACTTCCCGGTTTACTGGGAGTTGCAGTGTCTGCTCTGGGCTATATTCCACCTCTTGGTATGCATCACTTCTCTTTAGATGGTTTTGCATTGGTCTTTTCTTGGGAGGGAGTATGGCGCTCAATCGGGCTCACAATATATTCAGCCATTGCAAGCAGCTACTTAGCGTGTTTGATCACCTTCGCTGTTTTACAAGCCACATGGGGAAGTAAATTTTGGCGAAAAGTGGAGTTATCACTATCGCCTTTATTAGCTACACCCCATGTCGCTTTTGCTATTGGTTTTGCTTTTTTGTTTGCACCAACAGGAATGGGAGTTCGCGCTCTTCATAGCCTATTTGGTTACGATGCTTCACCTCAAGACATTAATGATCTCGCATTCTTAATCAAAGACCCTCATGCACTTGGTTTAATTGTGATGCTGGCATTAAAAGAAGTGCCGTTTTTACTGCTAATGAGCATCTCAATTCTTACTCAACTCAAAATTGATCAAATTGAGAAAGTCAGTGCCTCTTTGGGTTATAGCAAAGCACAAATGTGGTGGAAATGCGTGTTTCCACAATGGTTAACAAAATTGCGTTTCCCTATGCTTGCGGTTATTGCGTACAGTTTATCTGTTGTTGATGTCGCATTAATTATTGGGCCAACCAACCCACCGACTTTTGCGGTTTTAGTTTGGCAATGGTTTACCGAGCCTGACTTGAGTTTACTGCCTCGTGCAGCGGCTGGAGCTGTTGTACTTTTCGCTATTGCTTCTCTATTAATCGCTTTTGCTCGCTTGGTTGAATGGACGATAACAAAAGGCATTAGATGCTGGCAATATTCAGGCCGTAGCGGTATTTCTCTTCCTGGTAAATCACTTTTCTTACTCATCATTTCACTCACAGTGTTAATGGTGCCATTAATGCTTATCTGGAGTTTTGCACAACGTTGGCGCTTCCCAGATTTATTACCAAGTCGTTATAGTGAACGATTTTGGCAACTAGAATGGGACAGCATTTTAAGCACCATAAATCAGAGTCTTTCCATTGCTATCATTACCGCTTCTATTGCGCTAGTGCTTGCCGTGTTAGCTCATGAATACCGCATTAAATACAAATGGCAAGTTCCGGGCTATATCATTGCGATTCCAATGCTTATCCCTCAACTTTCTATATTATTTGGCTTGCAAGTGGTGACACTTTATCTAAGTAGCGATTCCTATTTCTTCTGGGTGTGTTGGGCACATGTTTTCTTTGCTTTCCCATTTGTTTACTTAGCTCTCGATGGTCCTTGGAAGAGTTTTGATACGGGTCTTACTCGTGTTGCTCTAAGCTTAGGAAAATCACCATTTCAAGCGTGGTGGAAGGTAAAAATGCCGATCTTACTTCCTGCTATTGTTTTTGCGTGGGCGGTTGGGATCAGCGTGAGTTTAGCGCAATACCTTCCGACATTAATGCTCGGCGCGGGTCGAATTAGCACGATTACAACTGAAGCGGTTGCGCTTTCAAGCGGTTTTGATCGTAGAGTGACTGCGATATACGCAATTTGGCAGGCTTTACTACCGTTATTTTTCTTTACCTTTGCGATTATGATCAGCCGTTTGCCGATGAAATGTCGCCGTCTTTCTATTTAAGGTTAATTACCGAATGTGTCTTTATCTCGAAAACCTCGCCATTCATAAAACCGGTGGCGAAGCTCTATTTACCTCTCTAAACATGAGGGTAAAAAAAGGAGAAATCCTAACTTTAATGGGGCCTAGTGGCTGTGGAAAATCCACTTTATTAGATGTCATTGCTGGCCATCTTTCTGATGAATTTTCTTATTCTGGAAACCTAACTCTAGACAGTACTGATTTAACCAAGCTCCCTGCTCACAAACGTAATGTCGGGATCTTATTTCAAGACGACTTGTTATTTCCTCACCTCACCGTTTGGGAAAACTTAGCATTTGCACTACCCAATGCCATCAAAGGAAGTGCTCGTAAGACACAAGCAATGCAAGCATTAGAGCATATCTCATTAACTAAACTCGCCAACTCTTTTCCTGCTCAGATTTCTGGTGGTCAACGAGCTCGCATCAGTTTAACTCGCATGCTACTTGCAAAACCCAAAGTGGCCCTTCTGGATGAACCATTTAGTAAACTAGATAAAGACCTTCGCATTCAATTTAGAGATTGGGTGGTTGAACAGCTAAAAGAAGCCAATATTCCGGCTTTAATGGTGACACACGATAAAGAAGATGTACCACAAGGAAGTCGAGTACTTACTTGGCCTTGGGAGATAACTCATGCTTGATAGTTTCAGTATTAAAGTGATTCGTTGGCCTTTAGCGCAAAGTGCCAAGCTCATTAATAAACTGGGAATTACCGCCAACCAAACGACGCTATTTGGCTTTGTTTTAGGTTGCTTAGCCTTCCCTGCTCTTATTGCAGAGCAATATTTGTTGGCTCTAGTATTTATTGTCTTGAATCGCATTTGTGATGGATTAGATGGGGCATTAGCTCGAATACAAGGCATAACTGATGCAGGAGGCTTTCTTGATATCAGTTTGGATTTTCTGTTTTATTCTCTGATCCCTTTTGGATTTGTTCTCGCCAACCCTGATCAAAATGCCATTGCGGGTGCGTTTTTAATTTTCTCATTTGTTGGGACAGGAAGCAGCTTTTTGGCTTTTGCTATTATGGCAAGTAAACAAGGAATTGATAATCCAGTTTATAAACACAAATCCCTTTATTACATGAGTGGCTTAACCGAAGGAACAGAAACCATTGCGTGTTTTATCGCATTTTGTCTGTTTCCAACCCATTTTGCCATTATCGCCTATGTGTTTGGTGCCGCTTGCTGGTTTACCACCTTTACTCGCATTTACTCTGGGTTCCATACTTTAAAACCGTAAGTTTCATCAACTCCACGCATAAAAAAACGGATGGTTTATGCCATCCGTTTTTAATTTTGAACAATCTATTATGGCAACTTAAATAGCCCAACCACCAACATAGAAAATAATCAATGCAATCGTGATAGAGACAATACCAACATTCAGTTTCTTAATCTCGCCAGCAAAAACACGGCCAACAACAAGTGTAGTAAAGCCGATCATGATACCTGTTACGATGTTTGCAGAAAGAATAATGAATACCGCACACACAAGGCCAGATAACGCATCAACTGAATCTTCAAAATCCAGTTTAGATACATTACTTAGCATTAATAAACCAACGTACATAAGTGCAGGAGCCGTTGCATAGGTAGGTACTAAGTAGCTTACTGGCGATAAGAAAATCATAACTAAAAATAATACGCCAACCACAGTTGCTGTAAGGCCTGTTTTACCACCAGCAGCAGTACCTGCCGCCGATTCAATATAAACAGCAGCCGGTGCACCACCAACAAAACCAGCAACCATTGAGCTTGCAGAATCCGCTGTTAATGCCTTACCACCATCAATGATTTTACCGTCTTTATCTAATAAGTTTGCTTGGCCTGCTAACGCACGGATAGTACCAGTCGCATCGAACACTGCCGTCATAACTAAAGCCACGACAACAGGAAGAATCGCAGGTGTTAAAGCACCCATGATATCCATAGAACCGATCAATGAACTACCGTCAGCAGTTTCTAAACTCGGCAAAGCAAAGAACCCATTGTAAGTTACGCTTGGATCAAAAATTAAACCGATGATTGAAATAGCAACAATCACTAATAAAATGCCACCAGGAACACGTTTCTTTTCTAAACCAAAGATAGCCGCAAGACCAAGTACTGACATGATCACAGAAAACGAAGTAATGTCACCTAGCATAATAGGCAGACCCGCATGTGCATTTTTTACGATAAGCCCCGTGCCATCTGCTGCAATTAACAGTAAGAAAAGGCCGATACCAATACCAGTACCATGAGCAATACCTGATGGTAAGTTATTTAAAATCCACTGACGCACGCCTGTTACCGTAATAAGTGTAAATAAAGCACCCATAATAAATACGGCACCAAGGGCAACTGGAATACTTACGCCTTGACCTAATACTAAACTGAACGCAGTAAACGCGGTTAGTGAGATAGCACAACCAATTGCCATTGGTAAATTAACCCATAACCCCATTAACAATGAGCCAAATGCAGCAACTAAACAGGTAGCAACGAATACTGCACCAGTATCAAAGCCTGCCGCTCCTAACATGCTTGGTACAACAATAACCGAATAAACCATCGCTAAAAAAGTAGTTAAACCCGCGATCATTTCTGTTCGAACTGAACTACCACGTTGTGAAATCTTAAAAAATCCATCCAATTTCTTTCCAAAATTTGATGTTGTTTCAACTTGTTGAGCATTGTCCTGAGACATGGAACTATCCTTACTAAAGTGCGTTAAGTTGCAGTCATAATTTGCGCGCATTTTCACATAAACTGAGCGAGATATAAATAAGCAATCGTTACCGTAATGAGAATTCAAGAGGTTATAGTGAATAAAAGTCTAATGAGAAATGAAGTGATTTATTGATTTTTAAAAGAAAAATATCAACTAATACGTTCACATATTTTTTTAATAATTATTGATTTTTCCTTGTCAAAAATATGACCCACCAGATTCACCCAGCTTTTATTTAACAAAAAAATAAAACTCGCCTTAAATAAGACCACTAAAGCATCACATAACGGAAATGAATCAGATTTGATTTCACAACATAAATAATAAATAAGACAAGGTTATAGAAGGTATCAAGAAAAAACAGTCACAAAACCTCAATAAAAATACAGTATGGTGTAATATTTGCTTACATTTCACTGCTGAAATTTATCGAGACAACAAGAGACAAACACATGAAGACAGATCCGTCTAACAATAAAGAAGTTCTATTTCCCAAAGAATATAACTTGTTATCAATCACCTCCCCATCAAGTCATATTACCTACGCAAGTAGCAATTTTTGTGAAGTAGCTGGATTTACGTTAGATGAACTGAATTCACAACCCCATAATATCGTTCGCCATCCAGATATGCCGAGTGAAGCATTTAAAGATATGTGGTCTCACCTAAAAAACAAAAAATCATGGATGGGATTAGTTAAAAATAAATGTAAAGACGGAAATTACTATTGGGTTGACGCCTTCGCATCTCCTATCCTTCAAAATGGTGAAATAAAAGAGTATCAATCTGTTAGATTAAGTCCTTCTCGAGAGCATATTGCTAACGCTGAAAAAGTATATGCATCATTAAAATCAGGTAAGAAACCATTTAAACTAACATTGCCAAGAACTCGTTTATGGCAACGCTTTGCTTTAACATTAATACCTAGTTTTATTGTCGCGGCTCTGATTTCATATCAATGGTCCCCTTTATTTGGTTTAAGCCTCTTGAGTACACTTTCGCTATTGAGTGTCTATTCATTAACTCGTCGTTTAGAGCAATTATCAACTAAAGCAAAAGCGGTCTTTGATAATCCACTAATGGAATTAATTTACACGAATCATGTGGATGATATTTCAGAAATAGAACTGGCGTTAAAAATGCGTCAATCTGAAATTAACGCCATTATTGGACGTATTCAAGACTCTAATGAGCAGATTGAAACACTAGCGAAATCATCAACTTCTAACTGCCTAGATACCGTTAATAACCTAAACGAACAAACTCAAGAAACCAATCAAGTTGCTAATGCTATCCAAGAAATGTCAGCTTCCGTTAACGATATTGCGACAAATGTTCTAAGTACAGCTCAAGCAACAGAAGAAGCATATCAAGTCACTTCTGAGGGAATGGCAACAGTCACAGAGACAGTAAACTCAATCCAAATGCTTTCAACACAATTAACCAATGCCTCCAATATCATTGCAACACTGGAAGCTCGCGGAAACGAAATTGGTTCTGTGTTAACCGTGATACAAGCCATTGCAGAACAAACAAATCTATTGGCATTAAATGCGGCAATCGAAGCTGCACGAGCCGGAGAGCAAGGCAGAGGATTTGCCGTTGTTGCTGATGAAGTCAGAGCATTAGCTCAGCGAAGTCAAGATTCAGCAAAAGAAATTCAAGATATGATCAAACAGATACAACAAAGTACACAAGATGCCGTTGAAGCAATGGAACAAGGAAAATCACTATCTGGCGTATGCGTAGATTCAGCAAATAAATCAGGCCATACGTTACAAGAATCCTTTGAGCAAGTGAGTGCAATTGCTGAAAAAAACACTCAAATATCCGTTGCGATTGAGCAAATTGTCAAAGTATCCGAAGACATGAATACAAACATTCAATCAATTAATAATGTCTGTGAGCATACACACAACATTGCAAATGAAACGATGAAAGAGTGCAGCACTCTCTCAGAAACAATTGATTCTCAAGGAGCTCTGGTCGCTCAATTCCGAAACGTATAAATATCCAATAAAGACAAAGCCCAATGTGATTCATCTTAGGGCTTTCGTCTTTAAATCTGCGTCTTTTTAACTACAAATTGAGCTTTTTATTTATCCGACTTTCTCCTTACTTAATTTATGCCATAATCACAGTTCACAAGTCTGCATTAAAGGGAAGAAAATGACTGCTACCGCTTATCTTAATGACTTAAACCAACGTTATTTATCTATTCATCGCACCAAAGAAAACTTCTTCTGGGATACTTACATGGGGCTGAGTGATGATCATAACGGCTCAACAGAAGCTGAAACGGCTTGGACGCAATTCTTAAGTGATGCCACACAAATTCCAGCTATAAAGCAACAAATCAAACAAGCTGAATCCATTACAAATACAGAGGAAAAAGAGCAAACTCTGATTGGATTACAAGGCTGGTTAGCTACATTTGAATCACACGCTATTGAGTCTGAAACCGCACAAAAGCTAAAATCAGAACTGATAAAATTTGAAGCCGGTTTGTTTGAGAAAAAACAAAACCACACCATGACTTATGTGAATGAAGCGGGTGATACCGTTGAAGGGTCTCTTCCTGTTCTTGCATCTGTTGTTCGTACCAGCTCTAATGAAGCGACACGTCGCTCTGCTCACCAAGCCTTTCTCGATTTAGAACAATGGCTACTACAAAATGGTTTTATTGAACTGATCAAACTGCGTAACCAATTTGCTCGCTCTCAAGGATTTGAGACTTTCTTTGATTATTCAGTAACGAAAAAAGAGAAAATGAGTGCTGATGAGTTATTTACCATTTTGGATGACTTTGAAAAGCGTACCCATGAATGTCATCAACAAAGCTTAAACCAACTAGCTGCTGATAAAGGGAAAGACGCACTACTTGCACATAACTTCGTTTTCTCATTTGCTGGCGATGCTATGCGAGATTTAGATCCCTATGTGCCTTTCTCTAAATCATTACGTCGTTGGGTTGAATCATTTGGCCGCTTGAATATTGAGTTTTCAGGTGCAGAGTTAACATTGGATTTATTAGATCGTAAAGGTAAATATCCAAATGGATTCTGTCATGGTCCAATACCTTCGTTCTACGATCAAAACCAATGGGTTGCAGCAAAAGTTAACTTCACCAGTAACGCTAAGCCAGATCAAATTGGTAGTGGTTATGATGGTATGAATACCTTATTCCACGAAGGTGGTCATGCAGCTCACTTCTCAAATGTAAAAATGAACGCTCCGTGTTTTTCTCAAGAGTTTGCTCCCACATCAATGGCATACGCTGAAACTCAATCGATGTTTTGTGACAGCTTATTAACCGATGCTGACTGGTTAAAACAATACGCATTAGATGATAATGGTACTCCTGTTCCTGATGAGATTATTAAGGCTATCATTGATTCCAAACAGCCGTTTAAAGCATACCAAGAGCGCAGTATTTTGGTTGTACCTTACTTTGAGCGTGCGTTATATCGATTAAGTGACGAAGAACTCACGCCAGAAAACATCACTGCACTAGCTCGTGCTTCAGAGAAGAAAATCTTAGGGTTAGCATGCAGCCCTCGCCCACTAATGGCAATACCACATTTAGTGTCAGATGAAGCCGCTTGTGCTTATCATGGCTATTTACTTGCGCACATGGCGGTATACCAAACTCGCGCTTATTTCACTGAGAAATTTGGCTACTTAACTGATAACCCTGAGATCGGCCCATTGCTTGCAAAACATTATTGGAATGCGGGTAATAGTGTTAGTCACAATGACTCTATCATTGCATTGACAGGAGAAGGGTTTAACGCGAAATACTTAGCTGACGAGTGTAACTTATCTGCACAAGATGCATGGAAAGTAGAGCAAGATAAAATCGCAGAGTTAAACTCTCGAACTCAAGCAGACGTTGCACCTCTACATGCCAACATCACGATTGTTGATGGCCCAACAACATTAGCAAGCAATGCTGAGTCTAATCAAAAAATGTGTGATGATTTTGAAGCTTATATTAAAAAAACATACGGTAGATAACTATCGTAGTGTAAAAAAACCAGCCTCCATCGGCTGGTTTTTTATAGATTTGATTCTTGTGGTGTTGAATAAAGAAGTTGAAGTAAACGCGCTTGTTCTTGCTGATTGATATCTGATTTATCCACCAATACTTTTTGCTGTTTTAATATATTAATTAAATCTATTGGTACTGACTCACCATTTCCAACAATCTCAACATGACCTGCTTTTACGGTTACTAAATCCGTGTTCACGCCATCATCAACTTGATTATTTGATTGTTCATTAACGCTAAAAACGTAATCGTCCTCAATACACTCTCCTTTGTCATTTTCCTTACGACACGAATTACGCTCATCGGTTTTGACTACTAAATGCTGAGAGACAGATGCAACAAGTTCACCTGGTTGCTCAATAAAATCAGCATTAGGTGGGATCTGTTGATATTTTTCTCCCGTCACGGCATAACAAATCAAATCGACAATACCTAACGAGAGAATACGTAGTGGCGTTATTCCACAATGCGATGAAATTTCAATACCATTAAAGGGAGACGAGACCGTTGTTAATTGCACTTTCTTAGCCGTGACCGTTTGTTGGTCTTCTCTTTCTGAAGTTAATGCACGTCGAGCAACTAATCCTCCTTGGCTATGACCAATGACATGCAGATCTTGATTCGGGTTTTGAGTTGATAGTTGATTTAAAGCCGTTACTAGCTCACCAGAGGTTTCTTCTAAACTCTTTCTATCATCATATTCAAAACAAATAGCTTGTTGGTCATATAATCCATATACATCAGCCAAAGTCTGAAAACGTCCAGCAGACGAAAAGCACCCATGAACAATAATCGTTAAGGGTTCATCTGGGTTTAAGTGAATTGAGTCATTACCTTCGTTATTACAATGTTTTAAACCAGCAATTTGTAATGTTTGTTTTGTATGAGCAACCTCAGAGGTATCTACGTCCGGTTTTATGTCTGAAGGTGATGCACATCCCTGCATTCCCAAAAGTACACTCATAATGACATATAGAAAAAAATCCTTTTGTTTCATTAAGCCAACCTACTTATCAAAGATACACATAATGATAGAGTATTTTTTAGTCTATTATTACTGTAATACGTAGATTCTTTAGGCATGTATTTGAGCCTTGTGAAGTTTATCGAATTTCTTTTTGATCTTTTAAGCAATGACTCTAAACAGAACAAGTGGTAAATATGAATAAAGAGCGCATTTTAATTATCAATAAAAGGCTTGCTTTAATAGGCGTTGTTATTATGACTTTAGTTTTTTCCTATTTTCAAGAGGGCGAGAAGGACACTATAGCACAACCAAAAGTACCTTCATCTTGCTCACAAGAAAAGTAACTTTTATCACATACTTAACCATTCCAGCCCTATTTTCTTGTGTGACATTAGTTCACACTATTAGGATTCACTTCAATCCAATAAAACCAAATACGATTGCGCTCACAATACTCTTTATTTTCAAGTAATAGGATTAAACTATGTTTACTCTTTGGAATAAAAAATAATGAAACGCACCCTACTTACCCTTTCTCTTGCTGTTATTTTCTCTGGCTCACTGTACTCGACGAATGTTGATGCTGCTTTAGATACCGTTCAACCACAAGTTGACTATACAGAGATGACCTCTCAACGTCAGGTTGTGGATCAACTTTTAAATGACGCTTATCAGGTATTTAAGAACCCTTCACGTATTTCACATGCAGGGTTTACGGCGAAGATGCCAAGCAACATGGAGATGATCACTAACCGTCTTCTTGAAGCTTACCAACTTGAACCTTATCGTGTTGATCTACTTTTTTCTGCTGCTAATGCTCAGATCTATAACAGCAATGTTGACCGCGCAATCGAACTCTTTACTCAAATTTTAAGCGTGGCTCCAGATGATGTAGATGCACATTCTTATCTTGTGATCTGGCAGAACTTCAAAGGGAATAAAAGCGAAGTTACACGCCACTTAACGGCATTAGAGCAACTTAATAAAGGCCGTGTTGCAGATCTGAAGAAGATAATGTCAACCATTGACCGAATCGTTGAAACACCATTGAGTAATACCATCAAAAAACAAGGTAAAGGCAAAAATGCCATTATTACTTTAGGCTATGCTCTGAACCCAGATGGTAGTATGAACCCAATCTTGATTGATCGCTTAAACGCAACATTGGATATGGCGAAGAAAAACCCTAACTCATACATTGTTGTAACGGGAGGCGTTCCTAAAAACCACAAAACCGAAGGCAAACTGATGGCTGATTGGTTGGTGAAAAACGGCATTGATGCATCACGTATCATTGAAGATAATTACGCAAGAAGCACTGTTGAAAATGCCTTATATAGTAGCTATGCATTAGCTCGACATAATATCGATCATGCCACTATCATCAGTTCTGCAAGTCACGTTCGTCGTGGACAAGCATTATTTGAAGTTGCAAGTTGGCAAACAGGCCCTAAAGGGATCACGTTTGATACTTACTCTGCCAATGATCGCCCACTTGAAGAGCTAAAAGTGCCTACAGATAAAGAACTATTAGGTATCTACCGAGATGCATTACGCGTTTATGGTATGTGGAGTTACCGCTCTTACCCATTAGAGCAGCGTTAATACGCTGGTTATGCTCTCCCATAATAATAAAAAAGGTGACATTCAATCGTCACCTTTTTTAATACATTTAAATACAAACTAGCTTGGAACAACAAAAGTCATTTGTACTGCACCAATAAAGCATGCAGAACGACATAAACCACAGCCATTACATAAAGAGGCGTCCACTTGTGGCAACTTTCTAGGTTCTATAATTATCGCTTTCTGCGGACAGGCATCAGCACACACTTCACACCCTCCAGAAAGTTTATTATTACAACTTGAAATAAACTCAGGTTGTAAATTGATAACACCTAACTCTTTACCTAGAGCGCCTGAATCACATACCAACTGGCACTCTCCACAAAAAGTACAGTGATTGTAATCAAGATTCAATTGAGGACGAGCATCCACCATCTCTATTACATGTTGAGGACATGCAGTAGCGCACTGTTCACAATCTTGGCAAAGCTCTCTGAATAGCCCCTCTTCGATAGCATAAGGAGACCTTGCGACTGTTGGTTTAATTGTATTTTGAGATGACTCTTTTAACGATTTATTTGCACCAGACAATAGCCCACGAAATAAACCACGTCGGCTTACTGTTTTATGCTCTAAATAAGAACGATAATAGTTTTCATCTCTTTTATCTTTCATTAAAAATACAACTTATATTCATGTGGTGTAATATTAAGTTCTTTTTGTAATGCAGTTAACCAACCAACAGTAATATCCGATAATGTTTTATATACATCAGTTTTACTGTGTTTTTTAACTAACTCTAAATAATGATATGACCAAGGCAATAAATGCTCTGAAAGTAGCTCTGAAATAACACTTTCATCTTTTTCTTGATCGATCATCATAGCCATTGCTAATAAAGAAAGCCCAAACTGATCTTCTGGCTCCCTCATTCCTGTGTTTAACTCAATATTATGGCTAAGTAAAAACTGGCGGAAACGTAAAGTTGAATCACCAAATATAACTTGTTCTCTATCTAGGTATACTGAACCCCAAGGTGGTGCAGGCATAACATCACACCCTTCAAACAAACGCTGAAAATCATCTGCAACAAGTTCATTATCTGTCGCTTCATACGCTCGGATAAAATCTGAAAACTCAGTATCATCCAAATCTTCACTTTGCTTAATATAATTTATGTATTGAGTATTATTCTCATTATTTAGTGGATAATAAAAAAGACTACCAAATAATTTTGCCGCAGCACTTATGTTTTCCATTAATATTCTTATATAAAAATTTAACCATTGATTTAAATCTTACTATAAGTGTTAAGGTTTTTTTTGTTCTCGCTCAACTAAATTCACTATTAATATATTCAATATTTAGCAAAGTTATTCTTCCTATGAAACAACATTCCCAAAATCGATACATTTAAGCTTATTAATAGTCATATTTATAACTCAGTCTCTTTTGCTTGATCAAAAACAATGTTTATTTATATATAAAAATTAAATTATGTGAATAACTACCCATAGAGAGGTAGTGATCGTAATGATAATAATTTCCATCGGAACATATCAATCCCAAGATATAACTTAGAGAATGTCGATACATGAAATTAAAACAATTGCTAACCCCAAAAATAAGCCGCCGCAGTTTTGTAAAAGGCGGGTCTATATTGGGTGGAATCACAGCTATTACTAGTGGTATAGCGCTTCCTTTTGCTTCTCGCTCTGCTTCTGCTGCACCACAACCTGCAACGGCTGAAGATAAAGTCGTTTGGAGTGCATGTACTGTTAACTGTGGCAGCCGCTGCCCATTACGTATGCATGTGTCTAATGGTGAAATTAAGTGGGTCGAAACTGACAATACTGGTGATGATGAATATGGAAATCACCAAGTAAGAGCTTGTTTACGTGGCCGCTCAATGCGCCGTCGTGTTTATAATCCTGACCGTTTAAAATACCCAATGAAGCGCATTGGTGCTCGTGGTGAAGGTAAATTTAAACGTATTAGCTGGGATGAAGCTTTTACAGAAATTGCAGACAACATTAACCGTATTAAAAAAGAATATGGTAACGAAGCAATTTACCTAAACTACGGAACAGGTACTCTAGGTGGTACTGTTACTAAGTCTTGGCCTCCAGGTGGCAGCTTGATTGCTCGCTTAATGAATTTGAATGGTGGCTATCTTAACCATTATGGTGACTACTCAACGGCACAAATTGCTGAAGGTTTAAACCATACTTACGGTGGTTTTGCAGCTAATAACTCACCATCAGATTTAGAAAATACCAAATTAATCGTTCAATTTGGTAATAACCCAGCTGAAACTCGCATGTCTGGTGGCGGTGTTATCCATCATTTCATGGAAGGTAAAGCGAAATCTAATGCTCGCATGATCGTTATCGACCCGCGTTATACTGATACCGCAGGTGGCCGTGAAGATCAGTGGATCCCTATTCGTCCAGGAACCGATACAGCTTTCATTGCTGCGATGGCTCACGTCATGATCAAAGAAGACTTAGTTGATCAAGCCTTCCTTGATAAATATTGTGTTGGTTACGATGAAAAAACACTTCCAGCATCAGCGCCTGCAAATAGTGATTATAAGTCTTATATTTTAGGTCTTGGTGGTGATAATACTGAAAAGACACCAAAATGGGCGTCAACAATTACTGGTATTCCTGAAGACATTATCATTAAAACTGCTCGTGAAATCGCTTCAACAAAACCGTGTGCAATTATCCAAGGCTGGGGCTTACAACGTACCGCTAATGGTGAAATTGCTTCTCGTGCAATCTCTATGCTAGCTCTTCTAACTGGTAATGTCGGTATTAACGGTGGTGGTACTGGTGCTCGTGAAGGTAGCTCAAGCATTCCATTTGTTCGCTTCCCAACGCTTAGTAACCCAGTAGAAGCCTCTATTCCGATGTTCTTATGGACAGATGCAATCGTTCGTGGCCCTGAAATGACAGCAACGAAAGATGGTATCCGAGGAAAAGAGAAACTGGATGTGCCAATCAAGTTTATTTGGAACTACGCTGGTAACTGTATTATTAACCAACATGCTGATATCAACCGTACGCATACTATCTTACAAGATGACAGCGCCTGTGAAATGATCGTGGTTATTGATAACCACATGACATCATCTGCAAAATACGCGGATATCGTTCTACCTGATCTAACCACCTCTGAGCAATCTGATTTCTGTATGGATGCGTCTGCAGGTAACATGCCTTACTTTATCTTTGCTTCTCAAGCGATCAAACCTCAATTTGAAGCGAGAAGTATTTATGATATTTGTACCGGCCTTGCTGATAAATTAGGTGTGAAAGAAGCATTTACTGAAGATCGAGATCAAGAAGGTTGGCTACGTCACCTCTACCAATTAACACGAGCTCAAGATCCAAGCTTACCTGAATTTGATGCTATGCGTGAACAAGGTATTTATAAGCGTAAAGTTGACGAACATTTCGTTGCTTATAAAGAGTTCCGTAAAGATCCTGAAGCCAACCCGCTTAAAACACCAACAGGAAAAATCGAAATTTATTCTGAAAAACTGGCTGAATTAGCAAGTTCGTGGACACTAAAAGAAGACGAAGTTATTCATCCTCTTCCAATTTATGTACCTAACTTTGAAGGCTATGAAGAATCAAAAACGGGTAATTACCCACTTCAATTAACTGGATTCCATTATAAAGCTCGAGCTCACTCAACCTATGGAAATGTAAGCATCCTAAAAGATGCAGCACCTCAAGAGATGTGGATTAACCCAATGGATGCTCAGCAACGTGGCATTAACAATGGTGATTTAATCCGTATCTTTAATGACCGTGGTGAAGTGCATATTGCAGCAAAAGTGACCCCTCGTATGATGCCGGGCGTAGTTGCTCTTGGCGAAGGTGGTTGGTATGCCCCTGATGGTCAAAGAGTTGATCACGGCGGTTGTATTAACGTACTAACAACTCAACGTCCAAGTCCGTTAGCAAAAGGTAATCCGCAACATACGAACTTAGTAGATGTGCAACTGGTTAAGAAGGCATAAGGGTTAAATAATGAAACAATACGGTTTTTATATTGATTCAAGTAAGTGTACTGGTTGTAAAACATGCCAACTTTCTTGTAAAGATAACAAAGACTTGGATGTCGGTGTTAATTTTCGTCGTATCTATGAGTATGCAGGTGGTGATTGGCTAAAAGAAGGCGAAATTTATCGCCAAAGTGTGTACTCATACTACCTATCTATTGCTTGTAACCATTGTGATGAACCTGCTTGTACTAAAGTATGTCCATCAGGTGCAATGCATAAACGAGAAGATGGATTCGTTGTTGTCGACGAGGAAGTTTGTATCGGTTGTAAATATTGTACGATGGCCTGCCCATATGGTGCACCTCAGTACAATGAAGAAAAAGGTCATATGACAAAATGTGATGGTTGCTATGAACGTGTTGGCCAAGGCTTAGAGCCGATTTGTGTTGGTTCTTGCCCATTAAGAGCTCTTGAATTTGGTCCAATTGCAGAGTTACGTGAAAAATACGGAACAAATGCAGATGTCGCTCCTTTGCCTTCATCATTAATTACAAAACCAAACATTGTGATTAAACCAAACCGTAACGCTCGTCCAACAGATGATCAAACGGGTCATCTAGCAAACCCTAAGGAGGTATAACATGGCTTGGCATGAATGGCCGCTGATTTTATTCACGGTACTCTCTCAAACTGCTGTCGGTGCCTTTTTAGTATTAGGTTGCGTAACGTTAAGTGGTAAATTATCACAAGATGAAGATGTACGATTACATCGTAATATGTTCTTTATCTGGGTATTAATGGGACTAGGATTAATCGCATCAACAATGCACTTAGGTAGTCCACTTAGAGCATTTAATGCGCTTAATCGTGTTGGTAGCTCTTGGTTATCAAATGAGATCTTTGCTTCTAGCTTATTTTTTGCCGCAGGTGGCTTTTACTGGCTGTTAAAAGTGGTGAATAAAGGCTCTGATGCATTGAAAAAAGGCTTATTGCTCATCTCTATGGTTATCGGTATTGGTTTTATGTATGCCATGATCAAGGTGTATTTAATTAATACCGTACCAACATGGAACAGCATTTACACACCAATAATGTTCCTATTAACCATGGCTATATCTGGTCTAGCATTTGCTCACACGTTATTGGTCGCGACTAATCATAAACACGCAGAGTTAAATAATGCTTTACCAGTATTTGCATCAATTGCTCTTGCTATTAGTTTAATTGCAACGGTTAGCCAATTGATTGGGTTGAGCCATATCAGTTCTGCAATCATTCTTGCATCTGACATCATACCTAACATGGCAACACTTCAAGTTTTACGCCTTGGCTTATTATTTGTTGGCTTTATTCTGATGTTTTCACCACGTTTGATGTCAAGCCAACCAAAGCTTCCAGTAATATTATTAAGCTTTGTTTGTATTCTCGTGTCTGAACTTATCAACCGAGGCGTGTTTTATGGATTACACATGTCAGTAGGCATGTAATTTAAACACCATATATCGGCTACTTTTAGGCAATAATGTTTCATGCATTATTGCCTTTTTTACATCTACTTCTTATCAAATACGAATACTAAAATAACCACTTATATTTTCGATTAAAGTGTTCAACCTCTCCCTTTTCACTCCACAGTTCACTTATCCATTGACAGTTTTAAAAATACGAGTATTTTCGGTAAAAATTATAATTTGAACCTCGTCGCAATAACTTTGATGAATACTCATGAGTTTTTACATAAAAAAACAACATAGATAATGCATTGTTCACTTTAATGCTTCTTATTTTACTTCTATTAAAAACTTTTATCCGTAAACTACCCAACCTTCATACGGTTTAAATATTTTGTAACGAAAAAATGACTCGTAATCAAATAGATGGATTTACATTAATTGAACTTATTGCAGTAATTGTTTTAATTTCAATTATCTCACTCAGCGCAAACAGCTATTTCTCAGGAATTAGTAGTGTTTCTGCACAAACATTAGAAACGGAATTATTGCGTTCATTACGTTTAACCCAAACTCGAGCTATGAATCGAAACGGTTACTGTAACCGATGGCTAATTAACGAAAATCGTGCACAACAAGTTAGCCTTGATAAAGAAACTGAATGTGCAACCTCATTCCCAGATGCCCAGCGCAATAATGAGTATCTTGAAAACCAAGACCTCACCTACGTGGCTATTTTAGAAAAACAAAATGCCTATTTCGCATTACAGATAGGAAACCAATACAAAACATTAGCGACGCCTTTTGCTTTTGATTTTGATGTAATGGGACGCATAAAACAGTGCCAAAACACATCATGTGAAATTTTAATTACCGCCAAAACACAAACTAAAATTTGTATCGAAAAAGAGGGCTATATCCATGCTTGTTAAACATCAACAAGGGTTTAGCTTAATTTCGATTGTGTTATCGATAATTATAATGAGTGCGGCTTTACTTATCGTAACCACTTCACTCGTTCCTCGTTCACAGCATAATGCTGAATTAATGTACTCAACAAAAGCATCTGAATTGGGTGCTGCGGTGATGGATGAAATTGTAGGTCGTCAATTTGACCAAAACAGTGGCCCTAATGGTGGATTGCCCCCATGTAATAGCCCTGAAGGGGAACAATGTACAACCATTAGCGGATTAGGAAAAGATACGAACCCTATTACCGGTGTAGAAGAATCAAATCGAACCCTCTACAACGATGTCGATGACTTTAATAAACTATCTGGCTCAGTAAAAGATGTATTAGGTAACGATTTAGCTGGTATCTACCCTAACTTCTCTATTTCTATTAAGGTTTTCTACGACGCTAATTTAGATGGAGAACCTGATGCTATTAGTGGAAACAGAAAGCGTATTGTTGTTGATGTGGTCGACCCATCAGGACAACACTACGTATTTTCAGTGATTCGAGGTAACTTTTAATGAAACGAACTCTTGGATTTACTCTACTTGAGATGATTATTTCTATCATTTTACTTGCGGTGGTTGGTTTGTCTCTTGGTGCCATAATTCAGCACAGTATGTCTCTTTATGCGGACACAACAACGAGAGAAGAGTTGATCCTTCAAGGACGTTTTGTAACGGAACGTATGCACAAAGAAATTCGTGATGCGGTACCGAACAGCGTAGAAGTCAACCAAACGACACAATGCATAGAGTGGCTACCAATCACAAATACGGCGGTTTATGAAACCTTACCTTTAGCACCTGCTAAATCAACCGAAATTCGAGTGTTACCTGAACATGGATTCTCAGCGGGTGATCGCATCGTCATCATGCCAGTTAACGCTCAAAATTTACGTTCAACGTTACCAACCAATGGCGTAAGTCGCATGGCTGAAGTAAAGCGTGATATCGATTTTCAGCCAAGTGAAAATGCACACATGATTGATGTGATACTCACTCGCTCAACTAGCTTTAGTGCAAACTCTCCAGCTCACCGACTGTATGCTTATAAAACACCCGTCGCTTATTGCTTAGAAGGAAGTCGATTATATCGCTATGCGGATTACCCTCTTTCTCGTGCTGAATTATCACCACATGAACTTAGCGTAGGCACTCGTCAATTAATGGCTGAAAAAATCAAACTCGCCACATTCAATGTTGAACAAGCGTCTTTAGTTCGTAATGGCTTAGTAAAAATGCAATTTGTTTTCACTGATAACAATGAAGAGGTGCAGTTGGATCATGACGTCCTTATCGCCAATACGCCTTAATAAATCTCAACGAGGTTCCGCTCTGATCCTGACGATTTTTGTTCTTATCGTCGTCGGTTTTATTGCGTTGATGGCAACGAAGAACCAACAAAAAATGAGCACACATGTCGTGACCTCTATTATGGGAACTCGCACTAATATGGCAGCTCAATCTGGGACACAAATTGAGATCAGTCGTTTCTATATGGAAAAATCAGGCAGTTGCTTTGTTGCAGGTAATCCACCAAGTGTTTATATCTTCTCGGGTGATGGATTATCGCAATGTGAAGCACAAGTAAAATGCAAACCTATTGGAACATTAGATTCTGGCCGAAAAGTATACAGCTTAACAAGCACAGCCACCTGTAAATTTGGAACCACCACTTTGCAACGTATTATTGAAGTAGGTATTCGTAGTGATGACTAAACCTTTCTCTCGTTCACTGATTATTTCAGCGTTTAGCTTATGTTTAATGCCATTGAGCGCATTCGCTTTTCCAACGATTAATCCAAATACTTACTTTCCGGGGATAGCTCAAGGGCATTCAATAAAGTGCTCTAGCCCAAAACAACTGACCATGTACAACGATGCAAAAATCGAAGGTACACAAGGTCGTAGTTTGGACTTTTGTTCAAGTATCAGCCAATACGAATTGCCAGATGACAGCTGTGATGATGGCAATGGTGGCTATCACCAATGTTCAATCACAGGAAGAAATACACCAGCCCTTAATTTAGGTTCATTTATTCACAACAACTCTTCTCGCTCAGAAACTTGTGATTCGGGCACATCTTACTTTGATAAGAAAAAATATTCGAATATCACCTTACGTGGCACCTGTGATGGTTACCTAGGTCATAATAGCCAAGAGCAGCTAATCAAAACGCTAACATTAGAAAGCACTCAAGTCACTTTAAGTTCAGGCGATTACTGGGTCGAGAATTTAAATATGTTCGGAACAGCACATATTAATGTGACTGGGAGCGCTCGTTTATTTGTAAAAAATGACATTCAATTAAACAACGATGCAAAAATAACTAAAACAGGAAATGGTTCACTTTTCGTTATTGGTTATGATGATATTTACCTCAACGATAATAGTTATATCGAAGGCTATGTTTACGCTTATGATAAATTAACCTTAAACAACCAATCTCATATTGATGGTCGAGCCTCTAGTCGAAGTCTATTTATGGAAGGCGATGCCTATATCAACAAAACACTAACCCCACCGCCAATACTTCCACCAGCGGCGTTATCTCTACGCTTAGATGAGAACTCATGGAGTGGTGCAATTGGTGAAGTTAAAGACAGTTCTGGTAACGATTTTAACGGCACAGCCAAAAACCGAATTCAACCAAAGAAAGACAACCCGGCACTGCCTGTTGATATGGCAAACATGGGGACATGTGGCTACGGTGACTTCAAAAAAAGCCAAACGCAATACATTGAAGTACCACATAATAGTAAGTTATCTAACGAAGATACGATTACAGTAAGTGCATGGATCAACCCTAGCTCTTACCCTTCTTATAATCGCTTAAATACCATTGTATCTAAAAATGGAAACTATGAATTTCACCTAAACTCTCAAGGCCAAATAAATTGGTATTGGGAACTAAAAGATACTTACTATCCAATAAATTTAACCACAAGAGAAAGCATTCCTCTTAACCGTTGGTCACATATCGTGATCCGCTATGACGCTCATAACACACATAAAGCGTCTATTTTCGTTAATGGCGTGGAAGTTCGTTCAATTATAGAGCCAGTCTATCCTCTCAAACACTTAAAAGAAAATACACAACCATTACAAGTGGGTAATGATTACGATTTAACACGTACTTTTGATGGTTTGATTGACGAAGTAAACGTTTATGATCAAGCACTGACTGATGAGCAAGTTAATCAACTTTATCAGCAACGCCACCCATGTCCTGATAACGTCGAAATGACCTGTTATGAAGATAATTTCGACAGTCTAACCACAAGTTGGGTAACAAGCCGAAGCAGCGGTTCTTTTACGCCAACAGTCATAAATGGCCGTCTGCAATTAACACAAGCGCGAAGAGCACAATCAACCGCCTCTTCTTACCAATATTTGTACCCTGCGCTTGGTAATAAAATCGAAGTTGAATTTGATTACATGGCCTATGGCGGCAACGGAGCTGATGGCTTAGCTATTGTATTTTCTGATGCCGAGGTAACCCCACAAGCTGGTGCTTTTGGTGGCCCATTAGGCTATGGCTTTAAAAATAACTCAGAGGCCGTTAAACCCGGATTTACGGGCGGTTGGCTTGGTATCGGTCTCGATGAATACGGTAACTATTCAAAAGAAGGCGGGTCTAAAAACTACAACTCTTATAATACAGCTCAATCTATTGTTTTACGTGGTTCTGGTGCACGATATTCAGGCTATAACTACATCACAGGGACTCGTGTATCTCCAGATATTGACAATAATAATGGCTACAATAGAACACATCGTTACCGTATTACTATTGACTCAACCAACCGAAATAACGCAAATGTAACGGTTGAGCGTAGTATCGTAAATGCAGGGCACGCACCTAACTTTAATAAAGTGATTGGGCCTATTGACGTATTAAGACCACAATACAATCAAGATGAGCCACCTGAAAATTTCATCATGTCATTAACCGGTTCAACAGGTCAGCTTTATAACACCCATGAGATTGATAATTTCAAAGTGTGTGCACTTTACTCAAAACCAATTGGAGAGCAAATTGATCACTTTGAATTTGATCATTCAGGACAAGGGTCTACTTGTGATGTTTCTAATGTCACATTACGTGCTTGTGCTGACGAATCTTGCTCAACTCTATTTACTGAAGATGTTGATGTTACCTTAGATACCAATAATTTAGGTGGCGATGGTTATTGGTTAAATGGCAATAATATTACGGTTAGAAACGGGATTGCTAATTTATCAATAGGTAAACCAACCCAAGGTAACGTTAAATTGGATGTTGTGAGTTCATCACCATCAACAAAACCATTTAGTCACACGCTATGTAGCATTAATGGCCAATCATTGAGTGATAAAAACTGTACCCTTAACTTCGAATCAGAAGGTTTGACGGTTATTGTTCCTGATAAATTAGCCAATAAACCGGTTGAGGCTACCATCAAAGGCTGTGGCAGCTCATTTACTGGTACCAAAAACATTCAGCTATGGTCTGATTACATTACACCAAAGCAAAGTAATTTAATTGGCTCACCTACACTGTATGGATTAGTAAATAATTCATGGAAAGACATTGGAAAACAAGAAAGTGCCGCAACCACATTCGCATTAAACTTTACCAATAACGAAGCAAAAATAACGCTAAATTACGCAGATGCTGGCCAGCTGCAACTAAATGCTAAATATCAAAAAAGTTACTATCAAAACATTGAAGGCAGTGACTTATTTGTCAGTATTCCTGTTGGTTTAAGTGCTTATGTTACTGACAAAAATAACTCAAGTGCTAACAGCAATTGTTCATCTGAAGACGTAAGCTGCTCTATTTTTGCTCACGCCGGTGAAACCTTTAATTTAAATGTAAGAGCGCATGCATGGATGGGAGATAACGACACCTATCTTGCTGATAACCCAGTGACACCAAACTACGCTCAAGATAACTTAATTTTGGATCATACGTTAATTGCTCCTTCTCAACAGTTAGGAGGAAATACAGGTAACTTATCGACCAACCACTACGATCACCAAATAGCACAAGGGAGTACCAACCGTGTCCCTCAAAGTATTAGTGAAGTGGGTGTATTTGACATATCGGTTACCCCACCAGAAGGCTATTTAGGCAGTTCTGCTTATCAAATTAAAGCGGCAAATACAGGCTCTATTGGTCGATTTACTCCTGCTTACTTTAATGTATTGGGAGATAAACCAAGCATTCAAAAGGGTTGTAATGATTTTACTTACATGGGACAAACGTTCAACTTTACAGAATCGCCAACATTAAGTCTTTATCCGTTATCTGAAACGGGAACCTTATTACAAAACTACACAATTGGTTCATGGTGGCGTTATAACAACGGTTGGAATTTAAGAACCTATACGGCTTCACCATCCAATATGTCTATCATTGATAGTGAAACCCTTTCCGTTTTAGGTCACCGCTCTGGTTTCGCAACGCCGGGAAGCGTAATTAAGTTACCAGCACAAGCTAAAATGCAGCTGCAAGGGGCGAATTTACGCTACATCAAACCTTTCAACCCTAAAGCCCCCGTTGAAGATACAATAACGCTGCAATTAGCGGCAGATGACTTAAGAGACCAAGACCAAATTTGTCATAAAACCAATGCTTCTGGTGTTTGTCTGGGTTACGCATTTCCAGCCACAGATACTCAACGACAAGAATGGGGTCGTATCACTATGGAAGATGCATATGGCTCTGAATTGAATGATCTTGAATCTAAAATACAAACGGAATCTTATACCGGCAATCGATTCGTCAAAATCGATGACAGCTGTACCGTTTTATCTATGCCTGAGTTCAGTTTTGATGTAGGTAAAGATCCTAATGCACTACCCGTAGGAAAAGGGACAACAAAAGCAAGTTTAGATAATAGTCATGTTGAAGATGGCTCAACAAGTATGACATTCACAGCACCAGGTAATGGCAACCAAGGACAAGTTGTACCAACGCTTTCTTTATTAAACTTACCGTGGTTGCAACAAGATGCTGATAATAACCAATCTTTTGAAGATTCTATAAAAGCGATCATTCATTTTGGCATTTATAGAGGAAGTGATCGTATTATATGGAACAGAGAACAAACAAACTGATCATCAAAAGTAAGGATTGATAATGAAAGACGAATACAGTTACCCAATTGGCATTAAAGGCCAACCTTGGGGAGAGCAAGAAAAAGCAGCATGGCTTTCAACGATGACAGTAAAACGCTCATATCAAGAAGAAGTCGTAACGAAAATCACGGCTCTATCTGAGCGTTTCGACGTATCACAATATGGTGCTTTATCTTATGATACTGAACGCTTTCCGCTTCTGTGTATCAAAACAAAACAATGGGATGATACAAAACCAACATTGCTGATCAGTGGTGGCGTACACGGTTACGAAACCTCTGGAGTTCATGGCGCGCTGCAATTTGTCGATACAAAAGCTGAGCACTACAGCCAATGGTTCAATATTGTTGTTGCTCCTTGCGTAAGCCCATGGGGTTATGAAGTGATCAACCGTTGGAACCCAACAGCGACGGATCCTAACCGCTCATTTTATCCAAATAGCCCAGCAGAAGAGTCAGCAGGGTTAATGGCATTAGTTGCTTCATTAGATGCACCAGTATTTGCTCATATCGATTTGCACGAAACAACCGATAGTGATGAAACAGAGTTTCGCCCAGCATTGGCTGCTCGTGATGGTATCGCTTACATTGAAGGCTACATTCCAGATGGTTTTTATACGGTTGGAGATACAGAAAAACCAGCTCCAGAGTTCCAAAAAGCCATTATTGATTCAGTTCGTACCGTAACTCACATTGCGCCACCAGATGAAAACAACCAAATTATCGGCTCTGATGTGGTTCAAGAAGGAGTCATTAATTACCCGACTAAAAAGCTAGGATTATGCGCAGGCTTAACTGATGCAGATTACGTATCAACAACGGAAGTCTACCCAGATAGCGAAAAAGTAACCGATCAGGAATGTAATGACGCTCAAGTTGCGGCAATTGTAGGCGCTCTAGAATACCTATTAGCTCAACGATAACGATTTCGTTCTCTTATTTAAAAAATAGATGATATCGTTCAAAAAGAAATCATTTTGAATGATTCATCTATTCCCTCTCTCATTATTGATTACTTAAGAAACAATAAAAAACATATTATAAACAAATAATATAAAATAACGAAACAAACGACCACAAAACACCATTACTTACAATATTTAAACGATGCTTTTTTGAGAATATCGTACTTTGTTACATTCTTTTGATGATAAAATACGAAAAGTAATTATCTAACAGAGACCCCTTATGTGGAACAAACTAAATAAGTCCATGATGTTTTGCCAAATGATGTTTGGCTTATCATTTTATGGCGTAATGGTTATTTTAACTCGCTTTTTCCTTGAAGAACTAAATTACAGTGAAGCTGACACCATGATGGTTGTTGGTGCTTTTTCATCAATTGGTCCATTATTTGCGATTGCTGGTGGATTCATTGCTGACAAATTTTTAGGTGCTTACCGCTCACTAACCATTAGTTACTTTGGTTTTGCTACTGGTTATGCACTACTAGTGCTTGGTTCATATACTACAAATGTTCCAATGGCGTTGTGTGGTATTGCATTAGCGAGCTACGGCCGAGGCTTAATGTCGCCTTCTTACCCAAGCCTGTACAAACGTACTTTTGATACTCAAGAGCATTTTGAAAACTGCTACCCAGTAAACTATTCAGTCAATAACGTTGGTGCTCTACTAGGCCAATATCTATTCCCGATGTTTGTTCTTGTTTTAGGGTTCCACGGAAGTTTCTTATTATCATGTGTTCTTGCTTTATTAGCTTTTGCGACTCTAGTGATCTTCCGTAAACCACTATTAACCGTTGGTGCTCATATTGATCAAAAACCTGTAAGTATGCAAAACTGGATGTCATTTCTAATCACATCAGTAGCAATGATTGCCTTGGTTTTCTTCATGTTCTCAAACATGGATATTGGTCAAAACATTGTTTATGCCATTGGTCTTGCAGCTATCGGTTACTTCGTAATTTTAATGCTGAAATCAAAGAAATCGGATGCGCTTAAAATGGGCACTATCCTAATCATGACAGCGCTAACAACGGCATTCTTTGTCTACTACGGTCAAATGATGACATCAATGACCATGGTAACGATCAATACTATGCGCGGTGATTTATTCGACCTTATTCCTATCGCACCTGAAGCATCTATGGCAATGAATCCACTGTGGTGTATCGTTGCAGGTCCAGTTATTGCGATGATTTTCTCAGCACTTGAAAAACGCGATATTCATTTTTCGACAGCGACAAAAATCGGCTTCGCATTCATCTTAACTGCGACCGCTTTTGGTATTTTAACCATGGCGGTAATGGGAGTGGGTGAAGATGCGATTATTCGTCCAGAAGTATTCTTACTTATTCACTTCTTCCAAGCATTTGCAGAAGTAATTGTAGGTAGCTTAGTGGTAGCCTTCATTCTGTCTGTTGCACCAAAACATATCGAAGGCTTCTCCGTAAGTCTATTCTCTGTTGCGATGGCATTAAGTGGCATCATTGGCGCAGTATTCTCGACATCTATTGCGCAAGAAAAAGGCCATGTCATTACTCAAGAGTTTGTACAAACAGTATATGGTAGTTATTTCCAATTACTCACTGTACTTGCGGTAGTGATGGTTGCCATCGCTTTTATTGCTTCATTAATCATTCGTAAGATGCTTGAAAGCAGTAAACAAGCTGAAGAATTAGAGTTGAAAGAGCAAAAAGCATAACGCTTTGTCCTAATATTCAAATAGACATTCTTATAATTCAAAGCCTCACAATGTTGTGAGGCTTTTTTATATGTTCTTTGCTCCCCACGATTTTAGCATTGCTTCCAACTCCGCAGCTTTATAAGGTTTACTTAAAGTATCGTCCATTCCAGCGTCTATACACGCTTTAACCTCTATTGAGGTGGTTCCTGCGGTTAATGCTAAAATAGGTTTTCTATACCCTTGCTCTCTTAAACGCTTTGTTGTTTCAAATCCATCAAGAATCGGCATTCGACAATCCATTAAAACAATATCAACCTCATGATCTTGTAGATAGGTTAACGCTTCCATACCGTCGTTGGCAAAATCAGGAGTTATTCCAAGTTTCTTTAGCATCATATTTAAAATTACTTGGTTCATTTTAATATCTTCAACCGCGAGAATAGACAGATTCTCAATTGGAAAAGACAACTGATTATCTTCACTTGAACGCATTTGTTGTTCATAAACCACAGTTAATGGCAGCTTAACTTGAAACTCAGAACCTTTACCTAACTCACTTTTAAAACTTAACTCGCCAGACATTTCATCAACGAGTAATTTACAAATAGATAAGCCAAGCCCCGTACCTTCAAATTGCCTTTGGCTTGAGTTATCAACTTGAGTAAATGGCTCAAAAAGGAATTTTTGCTTGTCTTGTGGGATCCCACATCCCGTATCAGAAATGATCAACAATAAGGCCTTATCTTGCCAGCCAACCTGTAAACTGATGTATCCTTTTTTGGTAAATTTAAATGCATTACCAATTAAGTTTACTAATATTTGTTGGATCCTATCAATATCACCTAAAAGCTCAGGTGGTAAGTTATCAGCAATATGAATATCAAATCGTAAGCACTTTTCTGCCATCTGTGGTGTAAAAATCTGCTCGATAGTTTTCACTAAGATACAAGGTTTAAAATTCGCCACTTTAAGCTCTAACATTCCCGCGCTCATCTTACTAAAATCAAGCAAATCATTAATTATGATCCTTAGCATTTGACCTGATTGATGAATCGTCTCTAGAAGTTTATTTTGATAATCCGTTATTTGTGTATCTTCCATCAGTTCAGCAGATCCTAATAAACCATTTAACGGCGTTCTTAACTCATGGTTTATCATAGCGACGAAATCCCTTGTAGCCCTTTCTGAGCTTTCTGCTCTTTTTTTCTCTTTAAGGGTTTTATCAAGTAAATATTTACGTTCAAACGCAGCGTTAATCATTTCAGAAATCAGACTAAACTGTTTCTCGATTGTATCGCGCCACATTGTATTTGGAGAGGCAGTAAAAATAAGCTGAATTGCGCCCGATTCAATATTTTCAAGCTCAAAGAAAACTGTCATCTGAGTTAGACTTTCATTCCATTGAACAGGATGTGCAGCATGAGAAAGAGGCTCAAAATCACGCGTTTTCCCAGCGTATAATTGAGTGAGTGTACCATTAACATTAGATGAAAAAGACAAACACACTGACTGGATACTATTGAGACAACCTAAATCATTAACTAAGCTCTGCAACAACATTTGTGTAGGTTGCTCTCTTAATAATCGTTGGTTGTAATCCAATAAAATAGAATCGAGATAACTCTTAAACTCGAGTAAAACAACGTCTTTTTCCGCCTTCTCTTGGACAGTAAACAATGTATCTTCTACTAATTGCTTTGCCATATAGAGTTCATGACTTTTACGTTCCAATAGCTCTTCAGCCGCTTTTCTTGCTGCCTTTTCTCGTTTAATTTTCCGATTCAATAATTCAATTGTTTTATCCGCATCCATTTATTTGCCTTAATCTTTTATGATTTAGTTAAGGTGAAACGAACTTGAGAACCATCATCTAAAACAGGAGCCATCTGGATATCAATGCTCTCATTAAAATGCTCTGCACAACCTAAAATTAATCCAAAACAAACATGAGAGAAGCAACGAGCAGAAATATAGTCCATCACCATTTCAGTCTCTGTACTTGATATAAACTTAAAGCGAGGGGGATTAGCTTCGGCGTATAACTTCTTCACTTCTAAGTGAATGTAGCTTTCTACTTGTTTGATAAATTCAAACGTATTTAATGCCTGTCCATCTAACTCTGGCATACTTTGAAACAAGGTAAGAAAAATGGATTTACCATACACTTGTTGTAAATCTTCAATGCTTATGCCAGTGACTTTACTCAATGATATAATAAGCTTCACCAAATGCTTGTGATCATAAGTACCAACAGCGGTATAAGCCCCTTCATCATCATTTTCATCCAACATTTGCTGACAAACGTCTAACCCAAATTTATCTTCAACTAACTCTAAAAACTCTGAAAAAATGATCCCTTTCATAAACACTCCTTTTTATCTTCATTTAAGTGTAGGAAAAATTAGAAAATTTACCAATACTCAAAAAGATAAGGAGGCCGCAAATAAAGTACATCAACAGACAAAATAGATAATAAAAATACAATTTGGGATTACATTCGAATAATTAATATATAAATATCTTCTATATGGATACCAAATCCTATAAAGTCTGCGCTCGCTTCCATAATTATCAAAATAAAGACACCTTTTTGACAGTTTATTCTATAAACTAACTAAATATACTTATAACTAACTTGCAGAAAATCAAAAATGAAAGCACCTCTTTCGTTCATATCATTATTAGCACTTCTTTCTGGCTGTAGTCCTGAATCCCAATTAATCTCAAATACAGTAACTTGTAATAATGACGAATATATATTGTCGTTACCTGAAGATATTTCTGCATATCGTCATGCGATGGCTGAGTTTTCACAAATAGGTGGAACTAACCCATTACAGTCGACCTCTTATAAAAATAAGTGTATTCCAAAAACATCATTTAAAGATTTATCTCAAACAAGTGCTCAAGAAATTTTCGATGCCACCTACAAAGATGCGGGAAGAGTAACGCACTTTAGAATTAAAAATAATATTGCTTATGTAGAATTAAAAGCAAATACAGAGGGATGGGCTGGCGTCTCTGCATCATTAGCTGCAGTAAACCCAATTATAAAACGTAATTTATTTTTAAACAGTAAAGTTGAAGAAGTTATTGTTGGTGAAATAAAATAAAAAGCCATGGTAGTAGCTACCATGGCTTATCTATTAAAAACTTTTTTAAAGTATTAGTTTACTGAGTAATTAATAGCGATATCTTCAGATGAACCGGTAGTTAAACCAATAATTTTTAAATTAGATGTATGGCTACCTGATTCAGCTGTATTCACACCACCGATAATAGCAACTTCTTCATTACTATCTACAGTTGCACCTGAATCTACAAATAATTGCTCAGGAGTAACCGCTTGGTTCAAACCATATGACGGTGTGTTAGTTCCTGGAGTTACGATGATGTTGTTGCCATATTCAATCTTATATTCAACATCAGCAACTGACTCACCATCAACAATTAATGGTAAACTATATGAAGCAGCACCAGCACTTGCATCAATAGCTTCATTTAATTCTTTTCCATCAAGGGTAACAGTGCTAGGTGAATAAATGTGAATACCTGCATCATCTAGCAGTTTTGTACCTGTAACACTTGTTCCTAGAACATATTTTGGAACGATATCTTGAGTATAATCATTAACGATTACATCATATTTAACCGTTGATGTATCTTGAGAGCCCGTTGTTAAACCAAACACAGTAATAGTATGAGAGTTTGTACCAGCTGTTTCAGTATCAACATTACTTGTTTCTAAAATCATGTACTGTTCATCAGCAACAACTGTCGTTAAACTATCAGTAACTAATTGAGTATTTGTCACGCCATCATGTTGAAAATAAGCGGGTGTTTTTTGTTGTTCATGAATAACAACAGATGCAGAAGCTACGCTAGAAAAAACAATTGCAGTCGAGCAACATAATAGCGTTTTTTTAAAGATCTTATTCATTTTCATATTCCATATATTTATATTAAAAACTGACGTTAATTATTATTAACGGAAAAATGTTACTAATATATACAGACATCACTCAATACTTATTTAAATAAACCAACAGAATATGCAAATATTTAAGCAAAAAACACTTTAATATAAAAAACGTACATATTTAAACTTAATTAATATAAAAATAAATATCTGAAATAAAAACGACAAGCATTAAAATAAAGAATAAAAATGACAATAAATACGCATTATTCATCATAAAACGATCCTATTGTCGTCATATATGCAAAAAACGCATAAGCAACTTTACAAATGGTCATTTGCCTCATTACCTCGCTTTCCCTACTATTCGCGCTCTTATTTTTTAACCCTAAGAGCGCGGCATGTTTTCACAATCCATTTTCGCTCAATTGGTCAGAATGAGTGTGTTACTGGTTTTAAGTCTAATAGCTGTTCATAACTCACCCGCTTTATTAAATTTACTTGCTCAACAAGCAGTAAATAGCGGTTGCCACCAGCAAACAGGTCAAGACCATAGCCATCATCATTCTCACCATCATCACTAAGAGCACATTATGAGTATTTTTCGTTTTCCACCACTAGTATGGCTTGGGATCGGGATTTTAATTATCAGTCTAGGGATCAGACAATCATTCGGCATTTTTATGATGCCAATTTCAGAGCACTTCCAAACCGGTCGTGAATTTTTCAGTTTTGCTATTGCACTACAAAACCTTTTATTTGGAATGTTCCAACCATTTATAGGCATGGCATCTGACAAATGGGGTTCTAAACGTATCATTATTATTGGTGCTATCGCTTATGCAGCAGGCCTTGCTTTAACGTCTATAGCAACTGAATCAAGTATGCTTTATGTCTCTCTTGGCGCATTAGTTGGTCTTGGATTAAGTGCGACAAGTTATGTGATCATTTTAGGTGCAGTGGCAAAAGTCGTTCCTGCTGAACATGCAGCTAAAGCATTTGGCTTAACCACAGCTGCGGGCTCATTTGGTATGTTTGCCATGATCCCCGGCGCACAAACACTACTACATGATTTTAATTGGCAAATCGCAATACAAGTGTTTGCAATGTTATGTGCACTGATGGTGGCTTTTGCATTATTCATGAAAACCGCCAAACCAAGCTCACAAACAGCAGTAATAGAAGATACTCAAACTCTTACTGAAGCGCTAAAAGAAGCATTTTCACACAGAGGGTACTGGTTAATTCATGCTGGTTTCTTTGTATGTGGCTTCCATGTCATGTTTATTGCAACGCATTTACCAAGTTATTTAGCGGATAAACACTTACCTGCATCAAGTGCGGCCATGGCTCTGGCTTATGTTGGCATCTTCAATATCTTTGGTTCTTATTTTTGGGGTGTAATGGGTGACAAATTCAACAAACGTCATGTTATGTCTGCCTTGTATTTTGTCCGCACTATTGTGATTGGTGCATTTGTAACGCTACCAGTTACTGAACATACAGCAGCTATCTTCGGTGGTGCAATTGGTTTCTGTTGGTTAGGAACGGTACCACTGACCTCAGGCTTAGTTCGTCAGATCTTCGGTGCTCGTTACTTATCAACCTTGTATGGCTTAGTGTTCTTTACTCACCAAGTAGGAAGCTTTTTAGGCGCTTGGGCTGGTGGTCGTATTTACGATTATTACGGTTCATATGAGCCAATTTGGTGGTCTACAGTTGTACTTGCTTTCTGTGCGGCATTAATTCATTTACCAATAAATGATAAACCAGTAGAAAGACTGAGATTACAAAGCGTATAAATACGTCTCAAGGCAATATGAATAACAAAGCCGATACTCGTCATGGGCATCGGCTTTTTGCTGTCTATTAGCTATTCAATGTTATCAATTAATACAAACGCTCAAATTCTGGAATAGCTAACTTTCCTCTTAACAAAAGAAAGTTTAGAAAGCGAGATGTCGATGTCGTAATGATCTTATCTTCTGCAATCTCGTATTTTTCAAGTAATGCTATCGCCAGATCTAACCGCGCAATTTCCTCACAAAAATGAGCATCAGAGCCTGTTGTAAAATACACACCAATCTCTTTGCCTATTTCAACAATTTTATCGCAGCGAACATCACTTCCTTTACGGCTTTTTCCTGTTAACGATGTATTGTTTACTTCTATCGCAACGTTATATTCTTGTGCGCATTGTAGGACTCGTTCAATATCAAACGGATAATTAGGGTTTCCTGAATGGCCGAGCACATCAATACGCCCACTTTTTATCACATTAAGCAAAGCGGCTGTATGCTCTGCTTCACTTGCAGGCGCAAATACAGGTTCATGAAAACTCGCAATAACCCAGTCTAAATGTTGATCTGATGAAAAAGGTAAATCTATTTCACCCTTCACATTTAATATATTTGCTTCAACACCACGCAGAATACCAACTTGATGAAGAAAGCGGGGCAAAATTCTCTGATTATTGAAATACCAGTAATGGGGGGCACCCGGCATCTCAGGAGCATGATCAGTGGTACAAAGAAGTTTTAACCCCTTATTCTGTGCAGATTGTGCGTTTTCAATGATCGTACTATAAGCATGACCACTAGCAAGAGTGTGTGTGTGGGTATCAACAACAACGTTCATTTTCCTCTCCTACTGAATTTCAAATGATCCATTTTGATTCATATACAAATTCAAATCAGCTTTAATACTGTGATTGAGTACTTTCTCTACATTTATCGCATCTGAATTCTCATAAAATGCTAATGCATCCTCTTCTGATACTCCACCTCGTATTTTACGATTAACCAATCTGTCTTTTAAAAACTCCGCGTCCGTATCAATAAATACAGTAAAATCAGCAAGTTTATATAGTTCGCTCCAAACAGGTTCGTCCAGTAATAACCAGTTCCCTTCTACAACTACAATATTTTTATTAACCTGAATTGCATCATCAACAGGATCATGCAAATTACGGTCATAATAAGGCCACTTTGGTGCCTGAGTTTTCAGCTGTTTTAATTTACGAATAAGATCCGTGAGATTAAACGTTTCAAATCCACCTTTAATGCTTCTTAACGAGATAGTTTCGCCATTTCTTTGTGTAGTATTACTTTCTAAAATTTCATTGGTGTAATGAAAACCATCAAATGGCAATACCTGAAGAGGCTCAATGGACGAAGATTGTTGAGATAAATACTCCCAAAATGCAGCCAATGTTGACTTACCACTTCCTGGGGGAGCGCAAAGAAAAATAACGACTCGTTCTTCTTGCTCTTGGTATAACCGAGTAAATTTTTCCACTAACGGTTTGTGAATTTTTGCGATGTCTTTATCTGGAAAAAACGCTTCGGTATCAAAACCACTAACATTTAAATTCACTTTCATTTGGAAACCTTATTGAGTGATTTCCTCTTCTAGCTTTTCTAATAACATTTCACAAGAAAGTTTGAGAACGGTTTTTATTAGAGATTCATATCTCATTTGAGAAAAGACTTCAAAAGAAGAAAACTTTAACTGATTGATTGACTCAAGATAAAAGCTGTCTTGCTGTGTTGATAATATCGCTTGGTTACTAATAAAGTCATAGATCATATCATCACCAAATGACAGTTTATCTGGCTGACTTTGCGCGTATTCTAAAACTTGGGCATACAATCCAATATCTGCATAAGTTTCCAATGAGATCTTTCCCATAGCAAACATCAATTTAGATACCACATCTGTTGTCACAAGCGGACCATCTTCTTTTAAAAGTGGTTCAACGGCATACTCCATAACCAATTCATCTTGAACAAAGATATTCGGTAGTAATGCTTTTAATTTGAGATTAATTAATTTGTTAGAAGCATGAAGAAATGACGTTGCATCATCACATTCTTCTACGGTTTCTAACAATTCAACATTTTGTGACAAGGCTTAAACCTCTCTGTATGTGGTAACCTCTAGAGGCTACCACATAAAGTTAATAGAATTAAACGCTTAAGCTCACGTCATAGAACTCTAATAGTGCTTTTTCTGCATGTTGATTCCATACATAATTATTCTTCGCTAAGATTGCATCTAATTCAGAGAAAAACGGATCTTGCTTTGCAAGTGAAGTGAAATTATCAATTGCAGTTAAAGGCAAATCGATATGTGGATAAATCAGTTTTTTACCACCCGGAATATCCAATTGATTTAAAATGGTATGAGGCGCAGCTTGTAGGCCCCCAACATGAGTAATCATGAATGAAGGATTAATATCACCTTTCGCTGATAATTCTAAAGACTCCACCATATCACCTGTAGAACCACCAGAGGTTCCAACAATATGCGTTGATTCATAATGTACGTTATAGAAATTAAATGGCACTTTAAACTCTTTATCCGTAGGACCTGCGAAGAAATTTAAACAACCATCATTACCAAGTAGTGCATCGGCCTGCTCTAATACTTGTGCAACTGCAGCATATACCATTACATCATCATAGCCTTGATCATCGTTCAGGGATTTAAGGTAAGTAACTGGGTCTTCCATCTCAATAGTATTGACATAAATCAGCTCGATACCCTGTGCTTTTGCTGCACTAACCGGGATTAAACTTTCAGCACGAGATAAGCGATCTTCATCAATATCAGTAACCACTATTCGTCTTGGTTTTACTGGTCCGTTAATCGCATAATCAATCGCACCAATCCCCATAGGTCCAGCACATGCAAGTAATGCCAACGTCCCTCCCTCTTTAATTCCCATTTCATGTTCATATATGTATTGAGTTGTATGATAACTTGCATGGAAAGCACCGATAATGCATGACATTGGCTCAGCCAAAGAAGCATCTGCGTAATACGAACCGTCATAAGGCAATACACAACCTAAATCGATAGCAGTTTTAGGAATAACTGAATACGTTGCATTTCCTCCAAAAGTTTCATAGCTATAACCCGCAGAATACCCCGTAGGTAACCCCATAGCAGGTTGAAGTACAAAAGAGTCTCCAGCTTTAAATTGATCTTTTAAATTCTCACCAACCTCAACAATTACCCCTGCATATTCATGGCCAGTGATAACAGGAACTTCATCAATATTTTCTGGCACTCGCTTATGCTTACTACCAAGTAATGCCGCTTTGTATGTTGATAAACACACGCTGTTTGAAATATTTTTAACCAGTAATTCATCAGCAGAAATTGGCGGTAATTCAAATGTTCTTAATTGGATGTCTTTTTCACCACAAATAACCGCAGCTGTTGTTTGAGTCATAATTTTTTCTCCTACTTGGGGGACGTACCATCCCCCAGAAATAAATATCGTTAAGCCTGTTGTGTCTGAATCGTATTGAGTAACTCGTTAAGTGCAGGGTCATTAAGAAAGTTGGTAATCGTAATCACAGGTAATCCTGTCGCTTTAATTGCACGCTCTTCTAAACTTTCATGAGTTACAACAACATCCGCATCACTTGGTACTTTTTCTATCGCAAAGTTTTTAACCTCAATGTCATAACCCGCTTTAACTAATTTTCTCTTAAAGGTTGAAGCCCCCATTGCACTTGACCCCATTCCCGCATCACAAGCAAAAGCGACAAATTTAATTGGTTGCGCTTCTGCTTTTTCTACTGATGCTTGAGGCTGTGCTTTACCTTCGGCTTTCATGTCTTTCATATCGATAACCGATTGCTCAAACTCATCTTCAGATTGTTCTTTCTTGCTCATTTTAAGAATCGCACTAGCAACAAGGAATGAAACAACCGTGGCACTTGCTACACCCGCAAGCATCGCGATAAAGCTGCCTTTTGGTGTTAATGCTAAATAAGAGAAGATAGAGCCCGGACTTGGACCAGCAACCAAGCCAGCATCCAGTAAATTGAATGTTGCTATACCTGTCGCGGCACCAGCAATCATGGCTACAATCATAATTGGCTTCATTAGTACGTAAGGGAAATACAACTCATGAATACCACCAAAGAAATGGATAATTATCGCACTAGGTGCAGAGCGTTTACTTAGCCCTTGACCAAATTTGGCATAAGCTAACAACATACCTAGACCTGGTCCTGGATTAGATGCCACCATGAAGAAAATGGATTTACCCGTTTCCGCTGCTGCTTGTAAGCCAAGTGGGTAATAAATACCTTGGTCGATAGCGTTATTTAAAAAGAGAACTTTTGCAGGCTCATTAATGACTGCAAGTAAAGGAAGAAAGCCAGTTGCTACTAGTGCTTCGATGCCTGATTTTACAAATAAATTCGCCGCAGTTACCGCAGGTCCTACAACTTCATATGCCACCAAACAACAGATCATGCCTATGATGCCAAGAGAGAAGTTATTCACCACCATTTCAAAACCTGATGGGATTTTGTGTTCAACTCGTTTATCAAACTGAACAATCGCCCATGCACTCACAGGTCCCATGATCATGGCACCAACGAACATAGGAATATCAGCACCAACGATGACACCCATCGTACCGATAGCACCAGCGACAGCACCTCGTTTATCACCGACGAGCTGTCCACCGGTATAGCCGATAAGTAACGGCAATAAATAAGTAATCATAGGGCCAACGATTTCACCAAACTGTTCATTTGGCATCCAACCTGTTGGAATAAATAACGCAGTAATAAAGCCCCACGCAATAAAGGCTCCGATGTTTGGCAATACCATCGCGGTCAAGTGACCACCGAAGGCTTGCACTTTTGCTCTAGCGTTCATGAGATATCCTTTCTTAATATGCTTTAATAATATCGAGCACTTCATTTTTTGAAGTTGCTGCGGTTAATTTTGCAATGTTTTCTTCATCTACAAGCATCTCACTCAATGCTTGAATAACTTCAATATGTGTATCAGAATCTTTTGCAGCTAAGGTAAGTAATATATTGGCAGGACCAAGATCAGAGCCAAACTCAATGGCTGATGGGAATATATGAATGCCTAATCCTGTTTTTATCACCCCAGCCTCAGGGCGGGCATGAGGCATGGCGATACCTGGACAAAGTACATAATATGGGCCATTATCATATGTGGATTGAATAATAGCATCGGCATAATTTGCCGTTACGTACCCTTTTTGTTCTAAGTAACGCGTTGTTGTTTTTACTGCGTCTTCCCACGCATCAATATCGTGATTAACAACATCAATTAAATCATGATCAATTAAATCGTATAGCATGAGCGAGCCTTCTTCTTGGTCTGTATTTGATAGAACTATTATCAATATAGAAGATGGCAGTCGGCAATAGATGACATTTTGTGATCGATAACTCAAAATAATCACAGTCAATAGGAAAGAAAGAACAAATCTCACAAAACAAATAAGTAATATTTATACAAATTTTAGTTTTACTACATTTCAATAGATTAAATTTGATACACCCCACAAATTAATATAAATATTTAAAATTATTTTTTATGATTACAATCACATTTGAACAATTGACAAGCTTTAAAGTGTGATTAGATATTTATTTTATTTTTGATGAATCATGATTTAATACACAACAAAAGGTGACTTAGTTCACCAATATTCTTTTATTAACTCATAATGTGTTTTTATTACATTCTAATTTCACATCCATATGATGAAATAAATTACACAAATACAGAGTTAACTCGTAAATCTCTTTCCTAATATTATCTTAAACTTAAGAATTGCATCAAAATATACAAAATGGGTATTTACTTAATGCCTTGTATTTATTTCAGTTATGTTTGGTGTTAGTTCAATATCATGTCGATACTATCTCGTGCTCCATTTTTGTATGCTTTATGTATCTCTCTATCTTCACCCGTTATCGCAAACACAGATAATGAATTTGATGATCTTGATGCATTACTCAATATGCCGCTTGAATCACTAGCCGATACGAAAGTTGTCACAGCAACCAAAACATCACTTAGTCTGTCAGATGTTCCAGCTTCTGTTCATGTCATTACTTCGAAAGAGATAGAGCGTTCTAGCGCGCGCTCTATTGCCGACGTTTTGATTCTTGCACCAGGGCTTCATGTTACCAAATTTTCCGATTACGACTGGACCATTTCAGCTCGCAGTAAAAACCAAGGTGAAAATAATACGCTTTTAGTCATGATTGATGGCCGAAGTGCAGTTAACCCAATGTACTCTGGTGTTAACTGGGATACTCTACCTGTCAGCCTAGATAGTATTGACCGTATTGAAGTGGTGTTAGGCCCAGTTGGTACAATGTGGGGAGGAAATGCGGTTAATGGTGTCGTAAATATCATCACAAAAGATGCAGAAAGTGCACCCAAAGCACAACTAAGTGCTTCGACAGGTAATTTTGACTACAAAGAATTTAAAGCTCACCACAGCGACCAAATTAGCGAAAATACTCATTTATCAGGCTATATTGAATCACTGCAACACTCTCCGTTTACTGACACTGATAAGCACTTTGAAGACCTTAGGCATTTAAAAGTATTAACAGAACGCTTTGGTATGCGTGCTGATTACCAAAACCTACAAAATACGGTTTCTGTTCAGTTTGGTGGGATCCAGTCTCGTGAAGATTATCAGTGGCTAACTTACACTCCTGCTTTTCTTGAGCCTGCAACACATAAAAATGATTATGATATTTTTTTCACAGAAATGAATTCACAAGAATTATTCGCTGGTTTTCAATATCTTCATGAAAAACTGGATGGCGACCAATGGGAAAACCAAGTATGGGTTACTCATAGTGAATCAGACAGCACCAACGAACCTGCAAGTTTTACTCGTATCGATCTTGATACTCGTTACACCTTTAATACTCAAGATTGGGGGATATTAACAGTTGGTGCGAATGCCCGTATTATTGACGAAGAGTACGCTCAATTCTCTGAAAAAGAACAATACTTCTCACCTTATGTCCGCACCATAGATGATCATAAATTCTTAAATCAAAGCTATGGTTTATATGCAAACTGGGCAGTTGATATAACCGATTCAACAGAAATAACACTAGGTAATCGTATTCAATATGCCAATATTACTGAAGAGTGGTACTCACAACCTCAAGTTCGTGCATTACAAAAATTAACGGACAATCAACGTTTATGGATGGGTTGGGGTCGAGCAGTCATTACACCTTCTCGTTTAGAGTTAGATACTCAATTTCAAGAGAACAGTTATTGCAGTAGTTGCGCTTATACCGTCAATCCTGATGGTAGCCTAAATTATTATGACTACATGATGTCCTACCATTACTTAGGTAATCGTGATTTAGACATGGAATCTGTCGATACGTATGAGATTGGTTACCGTTATTGGCAAGATAATCAATTCCAATTAAGCCTAAGCCTATTCTATAGTCAGCATGATAATGTTAGAGCTTATAAAGGCCTAGGAGGAAATCGATACTTTACACCTGATAGCTCTGAGCATTCTAGCGGCACAATTATTGATGATATGTTTGCTCAATTAGTTGATCCTCTATCCCAAGAAACTATGGGAGGGGAGGTGAGTATCCAATGGCAACCAATCGATGTCTTGCAAATCAATGCCAATTACAGCTATAAGACAATCGAGGGAGACTGTAACGGCTCTATCTGTAGTTCAAATGAATTGCCTATTTTAGATCTAGAAAATACACCTCATCACTATGCCACACTGCACGTGATGTGGGATATTCATCCGACAGTCTGGGTTTCATCAATAGTGAATTATGTTTCAGCATCAGAACCTGACGAAGCATTAATTCAAGCATATCAATCTTATGGTGACGATTATACGATCTGGCCAGAAGTCGTTACGATTGATATGTCGATTAATTGGCAACACAAACCAACATGGCCAAGCATTAAAGTCAGTGCGGAGAACCTAGGTAGTGACCAATTAAAAGAATACCCAGAGCAATTTGGGCCATTTGCAAATGGTACTCAATACTATGCTGAATTAAGTTGGAATTTTATATAGCCATGTTCAAAACAAAAGCACAGGCAAATTCATCCACACCGTTATTTTATGGGCTTCGCTCTAAAGTAATAGGCTGCCTGCTGCTTTTACTTATAAGTTTTAATCTCAAAGCTAACGATAACAACATTCAAGACCATAATTTGAAAGCGGTTTATTTATTTCGTTTTGCTTTTTTAACCTCCTGGGGTGAGTTCGCCCCAAACAATAAACAATTTAATTTCTGCAGTGAATTAGATCTAGATATTAGTAATACATTACAAGCATTGATAACCAAAAAACCAACACAAGCTAACTATATTCCCTATTCATCCGTAAAAGATCTCGAACGAGAAACATGCCATGTCATTTATCTCTCGACTCAAGATCCTAGCATTATCAATACATTTAAAATCTCGCAACCACATGCACTGTTAATCGGTGATGGCCAGCCGTTTATTACAGCAGGTGGAATGATTGCCTTCATTAAAGTAAATAATAGAATTAAACCTTTGATCAGTTTACATAATATTAAGCCAACAGAGCTTTCTCTTCGTTCACAATTATTATCTGTATCTGAAATAGCAACCAATGAGGGGTCATTATGATACTTCAATGGTTCAGCGCTTTGCCGTTACGTAAAAAAGTCATCTACCCTATTTGGACATTACTGACCCTTAGTACAATGATCCTAGGGGCAAGTGTTGCTCATTTTATGGGAGTAACTCATAGTGCTAATTTATACACTCGTACGTCTATTCTCGCTCAGGGTATTGCTAGTAATCTATCTGGTGCGTTGATCTTTAATGACCAACAAACAGGTTTAGATCAAATGAATGCACTTTCCTTTGATCCTGAAGTGATCGCTGCTCGAGTTGAGCATATTAATAACGAACCTTTCGCCAAATTAGATAACTTACCTGAAAACTGTTCATGGCACGAACGAGATATCCAATGCTCACACTCAGTCTTTTTTGCAATTACACACCCAATAACATTAGACAATGAACACCTTGGTAATCTGACAGTATGGGCCTCAAAAGACAGCATGTTTGAACAACGCAATCAGATTTTAACCATTTTCTTAATTACTACGGTTATCTTCTCGCTTTTAGCGTTATTCTTTGCACACAGAGTACACCGATTAATTGCCACGCCTTTATTGTCCATATTTAATTCAATGCAAACGGTTATCAAAAAAGGGGTAACCGAACAAAGGTTGCATATTGTTCACCCTGACGAAATTGGAAAACTCACTCATTGCTTTAATGAAATGCTTGATAACTTAAGTCAACGTGACTCTCAATTAACACTTGCATTTCAAAGGCTTGAAGATAAAACCCATTATATTAATCAAGTATTAGATTCACTTGATCAAGGGCTGTTAGTTGTCTCCCCTAATAAGAAAGTAATTTATCATAATCCAGCAGCTCGTTTATTGCTGCCCCAAATTCAGCTCAATAATGATGAAATGACATCCCTTAATCAGCAACATATTGAAAATTTATTGTCTGATTTTGAACCAATAAACCGATTAACTCTACTTCGTGAATGCATCGAAACACATCAACGATTAGAACCGACAACCCTTCGCCATCAAGGTACAGGGCAACAATATCAAATATCGACTTACCCGATTGCGGGTGAAAATAACTCATTAGTACACATAGAAGATATTAGCCAACGCTATCTCATTGAACAGCGTCAGCGAATGGCTGAAATGATTTTTGACCAAAATCCAAGTTCAGTGATTGTTGTAACAAGAAAAATGGCGATAGAAACTAAAAATAATGCCTTTATTCAAACATTTGGAAACATCACCAATTTAAATCAACTGCATTTACGTCAACCTATCGAGCTCAATACATCAGTATTAAAACAGGTACTAAAAGTAGGTTATTTTAAACTTCAAACAGACGTTACAAGTCAGTTTTTTTCAAGAAAACACGGTCACAAATCACATTGGTTGCCTTGTTTACTAACTATTAAATTAATCAAAAATGGCGATAATAAAGTAGAGTCATTTGTAATATCACTTAATGACCAAACTCAAGTAAAAGAGCTTCAACGCCTTAACTTTGAAGCCAACCATGATGGGTTAACACAATTAGCTAACCGTCAAAATGCTTATAAACAACTACTTAATGCACATAAAAAACAGAAATCCGTTTATCTAATCTTCCTTGATTTAGATGGTTTTAAGGCGGTAAATGATACTTATGGGCATCAATGTGGTGACGATTTATTGAAAATCATTTCACAACGTTTGACTAATAATGTTTTTGAAAACGATCTTGTCGCTCGTCTATCTGGTGATGAATTTTTACTTGGTTTGTACTTAACAAATCCGAGGGTAGCAACTCAAGAAATTAATGCTATTTTGCAGCGTATCTTAAATGCAATTAGCTACCCTATTAATATTAATGGAGCCACTCCTTATGTATCAGCAAGTATTGGAGCGTACTACTGGTCTGGTAACGATCAGACTCCATTAGAAGAGGCTCTAGAAAAAGCCGATAAGGCCATGTACCAAGCTAAACTTTCAGGAAAAAATCGTTACCATATAGCAAAAGAAATCAATCCGTTTCTCGTTTAAGCATCATAGGGGCAAACTCTTTATATGAGTTGCCTTTATCTTTTTTAGCCTCATACATGGCGATGTCAGCAAACTTTATTAGCTCTTCGCCATCAATGCTGTCATCTGGATAAATAGCAACACCGACACTAGGAGAAATAGATAGAGGTTCACTGCCGATATTTACGGGAAACTTAAACTGCTCTAATAGTTTCGAGGTTAACTTTTTCACTCCAGAGCATTGAGCGATACCTTGACCAATAACTAAAAACTCATCCCCTCCTAGACGGAATACATTATCACGACTTCTCACCGTCTCAGTTAACAGTTGAGCTGTTTTCTTTAAAACCTCGTCACCTATATCATGGCCTAATGTGTCATTAATCTCTTTAAACTTATTTAAATCAAGAAAATAGACAGCAACTTTCGTATTAGTCTTTGCAGCTTGATGAAGTGCAGCTTGTAATTCAGTATTAACCATACTACGGTTTTTAAGCCCAGTAAGTTCATCATGATGCGCTTTGTAAGTTAGCGCTTCTGTTTTTTCATGAACAACTTCATTCATTTGGTAGAAAGCTGATAATAACTTACCCATTTCATTTTTCTCGACGATATCCGAAATATCAAGTTTATGGCCTTTTTGCATTTTCTTCGTACTAAATAGCAATAATTTTAATGGATCAAATACATTACGCTTCATAAAGAAAAAAGAACCTATTGCCAAAAAGATTAAAAAAGCAATTTGCATTTTAATGAAGGTAACAAGTTGACTGCGATTCTCTTTAAAGTCGCCTTTTCTTTGCTCTAGTAGCAACAACTCAATATTAGTAAATTGATTCAAATCTTCTCTTAAATCGTCCATATAAGCTTTACCTTTATCTTCTTTGACAAGAGATAATGCTTTAGGCAATTGATCTTGTTGAACAAAATCAATGGTAGCAGCTAGTTCTTCAAATTTAAGAGCCATTGATTTTTCAATATGTTTAAGCGCTTGTTGCTGCTTTTGATTGTCTTTTGTCAACTTTTGTAGAGCAGAAAGTAGCTGCTTGGATTCCGCAATCCCTGTGTAATATGGTTGCAAATAGTGAATCTCTTGGGTCAATAAAAACCCTCTTTGACCCGTTTCTGCGTCTTTCATACTGCTCAATAATCTTTCAGACTTTGTAATCACATTATGAGTATGAATGACCCATGCAAGCTTCTCTTCTCCATAAGATTCAAGCTTAAATGTCAAAGCAGAACTCGCAATAGCCACAGAAAACAACACCAACAAAAATAAAATCAGTTTTAATCGAACACTCATACAACACCGAAACATATAATTAACAATCCTTTGTGTTGTATACTAACAATTATTGATAAAATTACTAATAAATACTTAAAAAATAAGTGATTCAATCAAGAAATTAAGAGCAGGAAAATTAAAGCGTTAACGTTTATAAAGCAAATAGCGATAAAAACTTATCGTAAAACGATAAATAATTATTGTTATTTATTTTAAATAGGCATATATTCTCATCACACACACTGAATGGGAAACACCATGAATAATTTAAATAACATCCAATCTTTTAGTTCAAAACTGCTTATTGTTTTTGGGTTTGCTTTGTTTGCTTTACCATTAATGGACACTGCTCTTTGGTTCGCTGCGACACTTTTTAATTCGCAATCATTTCAGAGTACCTTCCCTATTGAAGTCACTCTTCCACTCTCTTTCTCACGTTCCATGCTAGGTTATCTACCAAGTATGCTTCCTACGTTACTAACCTGTGCAATTTTATGGCAATTAATCCTTTTATTTCGTTTATATAAGAAAGGACAAGTTTTTACCCTTGAAAACACTATCAGGTATCGTAAAATCGCTAACATCTTAATTATGATGCCATTTGTTCAAGTGTTATCCGATATACTTCTTAGTATCGCACTTTCTTATACTGAAGATAATGTGGAAGGCAGCTTTAATATTTCAGACAGCGAAATCAGTGTCTTTGTTATTGGTTTAATCGTACGAGTTATCGCAAAAGTAATGGAAGAGGCAAGCCTTATCCGCGAAGAACAAGAACTCACAATCTAGAGACAATATATATGCCTATCGTTGTAAATCTCGATATCATGTTAGCCAAGCGAAAAATGCGCTCAAATCAGTTGGCTCAATTAATTGGTATCACGGAACAGAATTTATCTGTACTAAAAAATAGCAGAGCAAAGGCAATAAAATTTTCAACCTTAGAAGCCATTTGCAAACATTTAGAGTGCCAACCTGCGGATATTTTAGAATATCAAGCAGAGGAAGAATAAGACTATCCAGCAATAAAACGCCATGATTCACTCAAGTGTGCTTCATGGCGATTGTAATTATGTTTAAGTAAATAAAGAGTCTGAATATTGTTTCACAAAATCAATAAATGTTCTTATTCTCTTAGGCTGATAACGATCTCGATGATAAATCGCAGAAAAATCAACGGTTGGAATTCCCCACTCTTCAAATACTTGCACAAGTTTTTTATCATCTAATTCTTGCTGACAATAAATCAGTGGAACTCGAATAATTCCATTTCCTGCGATGGCACCAGCAACCAATACTCGTCCATTTTTACACTGTAAATTTCCTTTAATCGAAACATCATAATGTTCTTTATTAACTAAAGATTGGAAATGCCACTTACGAACAGAGCCTGTTAAACAATGGTGTTGCTGCAATTCTTTAGGATGTGAAGGACGACCATATTGTTGTAAATACTTTGGACTGGCTAATGTTCCCATCTCAATATCAAGTAATTTCTTCGCAACAAAACCAGAATCTTCAAGACTGCCCATACGAAAAGCAATATCAAACTCTTCTTCAATTAAATCCACTCGATTACTACTAAAATCTAAACTGATAGATACATCTGGATACTGTTGCATAAAGGCATTAACGATATCAGCTAAAAATACCTCACCTAAATAACCACCCACACAGTTTATTTTTATCTCCCCTTGCACCTTTTCAACATCATCCACAGCAGAAAGCAGAGCTTGATCTATAGTATGAAGAGCTTGTTCACATTGATGATAAAAATGCTTACCCGCTTCCGTTAAACGTAGAGTTCGAGTTGTACGAATTAATAACGTCACGCCCATTTGTTTCTCTAGGCTACTTATTTGGCGTGACACATGAGAACGAGATACGTCGAGTGTTTCCGCCGCCTTAGTAAAATTTCCCAAGCGAGCAATAAGGACAAACGAACGGATATCGGTAAGGTTAATGCGATTAATCATAAAATCAGTACCATCTTTTATTAAGCATTAAAGCACTAGCTTTGGTTGAATAAAATCAATAAACGCAGAGATTCGTTTAGCGACCGATGAAGAATGATAAAACACAGCATTCACTTGCTCTCTATCAAGATTACTTATTTTTTCAAACTCTAATAATGACACTAGCCGCCCTTCTTCAAGATCTTTTTTTACCATAAATCCAGATAAACAAGCGATACCATTACCGGATAAGGCAAGCTGCCTAATGGTTTCTCCATTCGTTGATGTAATCGTCGGAGTAAATTGAGTAAACCCTTTTAACGGCCATAAATTAAGCACTTTAGGGCTAGAAAAACCAATGGTTGAATGACGATGTATGTCACTTACTTGCTTAGGCGTTCCCCTACGGGAAAGATAATCAGGAGAAGCCACAATATACAGTAAACTCCTTCCTAAAGGCCTTGCTCTTAAAGTTGAATCGACTAGTTTACCAATACGAATAGCAAGATCGGTTCTTTTCTCTAAAAGGTCAACAAACCCTTCATTGGAAGTTAATTCTAACTGAATATCAGGATAGACCTGATTAAACTCTTGGATTAAAGGTACTAATTGATGAAATACAAAAGGGCTGGCAGCATCAACTCGTAGTCGTCCCTTAGGCAATTCCCCTCGTGTAATAATATCATCTTCAGCTTGCTGAATATGTTGTAAACCCACTCTGATCGCTTCTATAAACTGACGGCCTTCATCGGTTAACTCTACACGTCGCGTAGTTCGATTCAATATGGAAACCTTCAATTGCTTCTCTATTTTACTGACCGCTCTTGATACTCGAGCAACTTGAATATCCAATGCCTCAGCGGCTGCAGAAAAGCCTCCACTATCAACAACTGCTAGTAATATTTCTAAATCATCAGAACGCGTCAACATACCTATTCTCTTACTTAAACCATGGCTTACTTATTATATCACTTTTAACAAAAATCATTTGCCATAAGCACTATTTTTCACAATCAAGATCTCTTTCATAATGCTCTCATTGAACAAAGCCTATTTAACGCTTCACGTTCTATTTATACAGACAAATAAAAAAGTGAGATATATTATGCCATTAGCATTACTTGCATTGACGCTCAGCGCCTTTGCGATTGGAACAACCGAATTTGTCATTGTTGGCCTTATCCCAACCATGGCGACAGATCTTAACGTATCTTTACCCTCTGCTGGGCTACTTGTCAGCCTTTATGCTCTTGGCGTTGCCATCGGCGCTCCTGTTTTAACAGCATTAACAGGAAAGTGGAACCGTAAAAGTACCTTACTCTCTGTTATGACATTATTTGTTGCTGGTAATCTATTAGCTTGGAAAGCACCAAGCTATGAAACCCTTGTTATTGCTCGTATTCTTACTGGCTTAGCTCACGGGGTCTTTTTCTCTATTGGCTCAACCATTGCGACGGGGTTGGTAGCTAAAGAGAAATCAGCAAGCGCCATTGCTATCATGTTTACAGGCTTAACGGTTGCTTTGGTTACTGGTGTACCGCTAGGAACTTACATTGGCCAAACTTTTGGTTGGCAAGCAACCTTTTTAATTGTGGCCATTCTTGGGTTAATCGCTCTTATTGGTAGCGCACTGTTAGTCCCTAACAATTTAACGCAGCCACCTGAAACCAAATTATCGGCACAGCTTCGTGTATTAACTCAACCTCGTTTACTTCTGGTTTATGCCATTACTGCATTAGGTTACGGCGGAACATTTACCGCTTTTACCTTCTTAGCCCCTTTATTAGAAGAGATATCAGGCTTCAACTCAAATGCCATTAGCTTAATCATGTTGGTATATGGCGTATCCGTTGCCATTGGCAACATTTGGGGTGGGAAAATGGCAGATAAAATGGGACCAATCAAAGCGCTAACCATTATTTTTTCTGGTTTAGCGTCAATATTACTCATATTCAATGTTGCGGTTATCAACCCGATCACCGCGGTGATCACCATTCTAATTTGGGGTGCCTTCGCTTTTGGTAATGTGCCGGGCTTACAAGTTTATGTCGTGAAATTAGCAGAAAAACACACACCTAACGCTGTTGATGTTGCTTCTGGATTAAATATTGCGGCATTTAACGTAGGTATCGCACTTGGTTCTTGGGGAGGTGGACTTATCGTCACAAAAGCAGGATTAATTCACACTCCTTGGGTTGGTGCTATTATTGTTTTAGTCGCTTTAGCCTTAACTCAGTTCAGCGGTAAGCTAGACAAAAAAACAAACACACATAATGAAGCGACTTCAATAATAAATATGACTGAGTAACATCTAACAGCGATAACCCGATACGCAGGTGAAGCGCCACTATTATTGCAGTATAGCAACAGAGTTTCAAGTAAATGACTATATATCAACAATAAGAGTCGCAGTAATATACATCCATCGCAACGAAACAGGGTTTTAAATCCCGTTGCTTATTGAATTTATTGAGGAAATAGAAGATGAAAAAATTAGTTGTTATTACAGGTGCAAGTTCTGGTATTGGTGAAGCAATCGCTCGTCGTTTAAGCGATGAAGGCCATCCTCTACTTCTTCTTGCTCGTCGTATTGACCGTCTTGAAGCACTTAACCTACCAAACTCTTTATCAGTAAAAGTAGACGTAACAGACAAAGCCTCTTTTGAAGCGGCTATTGCTCAAGGTGAAGCAAAGTTTGGTCCTGTAGATGCAATCGTAAATAACGCTGGTGCAATGCTTCTTGGTCAAATTGACACTCAAGATGCACAAGAGTGGAAAACCATGTTTGATGTAAACGTTCTTGGTCTTCTAAATGGTATGCAAGCAGTTCTTGCGCCTATGATGGAGCGTAACAGCGGTACTATCATTAACATCAGCTCTATTGCTGGTAAGAAAACGTTCCCTAACCATGCTGCTTACTGTGGTACTAAGTTTGCGGTTCATGCTATCTCTGAAAACGTGCGTGAAGAAGTGGCTTTATCAAACGTTCGTGTAACAACAATTGCACCAGGTGCGGTTGAGACTGAGCTTCTATCTCATACGTCTTCTCAAGAAATTAAAGACGGTTACGGTGAGTGGAAAGAAAGCATGGGTGGCGTACTAGCTGCTGACGACATTGCTCGTGCAGTATCTTTTGCTTACCAACAACCTCAAAACGTATGTATTCGTGAAATTGCGCTAGCACCAACTAAACAGCAACCATAGTAAGTACTAACATACTAATCAACGCATCGTTAAATAATAAACACAAAAAAGCCAAGCTTGAATTCTCTAATAGTTGAGATATTTGCTTGGCTTTTTTATTTTGTTCAAACTAAAGAGTCACATCAATTAATGACGTATCTCTTATCGGCGATAGTTACCACCACGATTAGAAGTACGAGCTTTATGCGCTGATGCCGCTTTTGCTTGTGATTTCAAAATCGAATCAACCGTCAATTCCATTGGCTCTTTTGGTTCAAGACCATGTGGAAATGTGCGTGAACGTGGCGGCTTATCAAACTCTAGGTTTGATGCGCGTGGCATACGTTTAAAACGGTATAGGTAAAAGTTTTCTAGCTTCTCTCTCGCCCATTCTGTTTTCTTTAGGTATTTAACACTACTTGCAATTGATGGGTTCGTATTAAAACAGTTTAAACGCATTGCGGTATCTAGAATTTCCCAACCGTAAAAATCAACCAACTCTTGTAGCAAGGTTTCTAACTTAAGACCGTGTAATGGGTTGTTTTGTTGCAGTTCAATTCTTTCTTCATCAGTCATCATAACGAGTTCCTAAGTATCGGTTGTTCAAACAGGGTGAATAGGCGGCGAATTATACAGAGTTATCACTCAAAATATAGTGCTTAAACACAATAAAACCAGCCGTTTAAAAAAGAGATGGTACGATCCTCAATTGAATATAAAAGAAGCCACACTAAGGAGGCTTCTCAATATTTAAACATGAACAAAATACGTATATTTACGCTAAGAACTAAAACGACACCTTGAATGATTTCGCTTGGCAAGGGAATACCACACCAAAATGCTCTATTTGCGTTTCTGTTTCTAACACTTTTTCATCCATTTGCACTTCATTCCAAGCACTCACCTCTTGAGTGAACTTAATACCATCTTCTAACTTTTCCATTTCTGATGGATTATATACTCGTAAGATCAAAGCATCTGAATCCTCTGCTTTTTTCAGCACACTTAATACTGCCCCTTTCTTCTCTTTCTCTAGCAAACTAAAGGTTAATGGCAGCTTTTGCTCACCCACATTCAGCTTCATCGCATTGTATGGGATCTTGTTATAGCATTGGATTGGCGTCACGTTATCGCGCGCTTCTGCCATCACGTTCGCATCAATGTGATTGCCAGCAAAACCAAACAGCGCAAATTCACATACTATTTTTCCACGCGTTTGAGAATCCGGAGTTGGGATCTTAATTCCTGATGGTCGACCCGGACGCAATAGTAGATTTTCTTTACCTAACACACCAATACCACGAAATAATGTTAAGGCTAATGTATCGCGGTGCTCACTATCAGAAGTAATGACTTCAAACTCACGTAAGCCATTAGTCATAATAGCCATACCTGCAGAGCCATTCTCAAGCGCGGCAAAGTTCATTAATTGATAAATAGGAACAGGGGCTTCTTTCCACTGTTCCGCTTCCCAAACCTCCATTGCAGGATCACTTGTTGGGCGAGTAATGACACCAAATTGATTATCAGCCACTACTGTATCTGTTACAAATTTGGTCGGAATTAATACTCGAACACGATGATCATCAGCTTGGTTATTTAACTCCATGCGCACTTCAATACGACGAGAGCCTTGTTTTAAAACCACTTGGCAGTCCATATCTACGAAGGCCTCTTGGTTTGAACGCGATTCACGCGCCTCTAAGTTAGTGGGCACTTGCATACGTAGTTTAATCGAAGCAACTGATTGATAACCTTCATGTTTGATATTTGTTTTTGCATCAAATTCATCAGAATAAATCAACCACTCTTCACGAGATGGAGAATAATCGTATTCATCACCATCATCTGAACCGTCTTCTAAACGAAGCACTTGGTCAAATGTTTCTTTGGTTTCTTTATCAAAAATGCTCAACGTACCATTTTTATTGACCTCGATTTGATAGAACTCATTCTCCATCAAATAGTCTTTTTGCTCTGCAACTTTTAGGCGGCCTGCTTCATTGGCTTGGATATGCAAGGTTGTAAAGCCCATCGCAGGGACTTGTTGGTTAATTTGAATATCATATTCAACAAACGGATCATAGTTACCGTAATGAACAATCTGGCGGTCAATTTTACCTGGATCAATTTCACGCTGATCTTGAATAAAATATTCAACTTGGTTGCCTTCATCATCAAACAATGAGAATGCTCTTGCACGGATCGTAATAGTGGTATTAATCACTTCTTCACGAACATATGGTGATAAGTTGAAGAACGCCAATTTATCGCACCCTTCACGCGCAGGCATATGATCTACAATTTTACGCTTATAGAAATTGATGAGGTTCGTTGCCATGTCATCCGCAAGAATATAGCGATTTAAAATCTCAGCATGTACCTTGTCTGAACAGCAACAACCAATCGAGTCATGCGCATGGTTTTTCATGCTCTCCTTCCACATTTTCTCAATCAAGCCATGGTGATATTCAAACCCTAATGTCCATGCAATAGAGGCTAATGGCTCAAGAATATTAACGATTTTATTTTCAACTTCTGCGTGGATCAGTTTAATGTCCATACGTGTCGATGAAATACTGCGGTGCACACGCATGTATTTACCATCGTTAAATTCGCCTTTAATCGTATCTAATTGGTCGCGCATGGCTTCGATTTTTTCAAATACATCTTCATAACGGCTCATGATAAATTCACGATCAGGATAGGCCTGACGCAACGTATCCATCACCTCAAAAATATTATTTTGAATCGGCATTTGGTCGTGACCATTTGGCAACAAAATGTCTTTAGTTATAGATGCCTTTTCTAGAACTTGGAAATAAGTATCCAAGCGCTTACGCAATGACGCTTCGTCTTCTGGTAAGTACTTACCAATCGCATAACCCAACGGTAAAACTTGTGCCGTTACTTCGCTGCCATCGTTAGATTGCCATAGAAATTCTGTTTTGTTGGTACCGTGACGCTCAGAACATCCACGCCAGAACATGGTTCTATCAATACCAAATGCATTATAAATCATCGGTAATTGAGAACTCATTGAGAAGGAATCAGGCAAGTAACCAATTTTCATTGGATTACCTAACTCTAAACAATCACGCAGACCATACATCATATTACGAACAATCGATTCACCAGAGACTTGCATTGTGTCGGTTTGTGAATACCAAGGTCCAACAATCAACTTATTCGCTTGAACTAATGCTCTTACGCGTTCTTTATTTTCTGGTTTAATCGCAAAGTAATCTTCTAACACTGCAGTTTGACCATCTAACACGTAGTATTTATATTCTGGATCGCTTTCCAGACGTGTCATAATTTCTTCCATGTTATTAATAAGAAGAATACGAGACTCTTCTGTTGTGAAATACCATTCACGATCCCAATGCATGTGTGGAGTAATATGAACGCGTGATGTTGTCATAATTTTTACCTATTTTCTCGCCGCAGTCAGTGCCACGATAGTGAATATTAAAATAAAGTGAGTAAGTGAAAGCTCTCATTTAAATCCCCGTTTTATTAGCTCTATGCTATTTCATTCAGACATTTAGATGAGAAGAGTGCCCGAGCCTTTAGGAAACCCCAGCACTCTGCTTATTTATATAAAAAGAAACGAACCATTAATGTTGAGTTGATACCTCAACCTTTTGAATTTCGATTTTTCCCTTCTTTACTGCATGCCCTCTCCAACCAATTAAGATAATGGTTGAAATAACGGTACCGATAAGCGCAGCTCCAAACCAAGCCGTAGCTGCCATAAATGAACCCATACCGCCATCGTGCAATAAGAAGAGTGAGAAGATACCTGCGCCCGGAGTAGAAAGACCAACGCCTGCAGCACCGACAATCGCTCCAGTTACGATTGAACCCGCCAAGAATGATCCAATCACTCGAATAGGATCTTCAATCGCCATTGGAATAGCTCCTTCGGTAATACCTGCAAGACCTAATAACCATGTTGATTTACCCGTTTCAATCTCAAAATCTTTGAATAAACGAGGGGCAATCATAGTAGATGCCGTCACCGTAAAGGCCGATACCATTTTCACTGAACCAAAGATAGCGTAAGGACCATAAACCCCGTTGGCCATTGCGCCTAAACAAAAAGCATACGCGGCTTTGTTAACTGGGCCACCTAAATCAAATGAAACAAAACATCCTAAAATTGCTCCAAGTAAAATGGCATTGGTTCCTGATAACCCGTTAAGCCAATCCGTTAAACCTTGGTTTAAGAAGGCTACAGGCTTACCAATAACGAATAACATTAAACTACCAACGACCAAAGTACCGATCACAGGATAAAGATAAAACGTAAGAAAACCATTAAAGGCTGGGGCTAAACGAATATTCTCTTTTACCCAACGCATGACATAACCGGCAAGTAAACCACCGACAACACCACCTAAAAAACCAGCCCCAATTAAGTTTGCCGCTAAGCCTGCCGCAAAACCAGGACCTAACGCTGGTTTATCCGCTAAGGAATACGCCGTATACGCAGCAAGCACAGGAACCATTAACGTACCAAGTAAACCACCACCCAGTTTTCGGTACATCCACAACCATGAACCATCAGTTGCGTATAGTTCTTGTAAATCAAAAATTTGAGCAATAAGTACCGCTACAGCCAAAACGGTACCACCAGCAATGATTAAGGGAACAGCAAAAGAAATACCCGATAACAATGCTTGTTTTAATTCTGTTTTCATTGGTATTTTTTTCGGAGTTTCATCTGTTGCTGTAATAAAATCAGATGAACGCCCTTTTTTACCCTCTTCAATTGCTTCATTTAAAATGCGTTCAGCATGACGAATTGGTTCAGCAACTGGCGTTTCTACTTTAGGAAGCCCGTTAAAACGTTCCACATCTTTTATAGCCACTTCCGCAGCAAAAACACACGCAACCGCACCGTTTAATTGCTCTGCAGTGATCCTATCTTCAATCCCATTTGCGCCTTGTTTCTCAACATAAACACGATAACCTAACTTTTTACCTGCTTTTTCAAGATACTCAGCAGCCATATATGTATGTGCAATACCAGCAGGGCAAGCCGTAACACAAACAATTGTTGGTACATTTGTATCTAAGTTGTCTGGTTCAATTTCTTTATCTTGGTGGCCATCTAACAACGCAAATATTTGATCTGGAGTTGTAGCATTTAAAACGGCTTCACGCACATCATCATCAACCAAAGCCGTCGTTAACGCCGTTAGTAAATGCATATGAGTTGAGCCGGCTTCTGCATTTGGAATCGCAATTAGGAAGATAAGGTTTACATCTTCGTCTTCATCATCAATACCTTTCCATTTGATATCTTTTGTTAATGTCGCCACAGCAAAGCTGGCTTCTTTTACTGCGTCTGTTTTACCGTGAGGTACTGCTAAGCCTTCACCAAGAGCCGTTGGCCCCTCAGCTTCACGAGCAAATACAGCGTCTAAATATTCCGTTTTATTATGTAACTTGCCTTGTTGTTCTAATTGATCTGCAAGTGCATAAATCGCGTCTTCTCTGCTATTAAATGTTGTTTGCAGATTAATAAGCGATTCATTTGTAAGAGTAGTCAGTTTCATAACCTTCGTCCCATGTCACGAATGTGTGTGTATTTGGTAACGGGAATAATAATACCTATTTAATACATATAATCCGTGATTAATATCACACACGACACAACTTGTATTTAAATGGTATTAATTAATTTATGTAATATCTGCGCTTGTTGCTTGTCTTAATCGATAAGATTCGTATCATACAAATAATAAAATTTTAATTGTTTAATATAACTATAGACGACTACGTTCTTATAACGAGAGACCAACCATGACAAGATTACCTATGTATCGTCAGATCGCCGATGCGATTCGAGAAAAAATTAGTCAAGGTGAATACAAAGTAGGTGAAGCTCTGCCAAGTGAAGCACAACTGCGTGAGCTTTTTTCAGTAAGCCGAGTCACTATTCGTCAATCCTTGAAACTACTAATTGAAAATGATGAATTAGAAAGCGTGCAAGGTAGTGGCACTTATGTGAAAGAAAATAAAATCAATTACGATATTTATCAACAATCTAGCTTCCAAGAGAAGTGGGCGCATTTAGATGTTGTAACTCATAGTGATGTTATTGCTTTTGAAATTACAAAAGCCTCTATCGCGATGGCTGAACATTTAGATATTTCCGAGAACGATAAGGTTTTTTACGTCAAACGTGTTCGTTTTATGGATGATAGTCCAATTACGGTAGAAGAAACGTGGATGCCTGTTGAACTCTTCCCTGATTTGTCTTATCAAGTAATGCAACAATCAAAATATGACTTTATTGAGAATCAGAAAAAAATGGTGATTGATAGGAGTGAGCAAGAACTTGTACCGATTTTACCGCCACAAGATATTGCTGATTTATTACATATTGACCCTACACAACCCATTATTGAAAAACGCAATCGTGGTTATTTACAAGGAGACGTTGTATTTGAATACAGCCGGAATTATTTTACCTCAACCGACTATAAATTTACTCTTATCGCAAAACGTCGCTGATACCTCATCAATAAAAATAAAAAACCAACCACAATAAACGCGTTAGCTATTGTGGTTGGTGAGATAAAAATCACTCTAAGGCAGTGTTAATTTATGCGTATTGTTGTGTCGGTTTGATCTTAAATAAAATAGCGAACATGACAGGCACCACAATTAAGGTTAATACGGTAGCAAAACCCAAACCAGCCATGATGGTTATCGCCATTGAGCTAAAGAACGCATCAAACAATAATGGGATAAGCCCCAAAATTGTCGTCAATGCCGCCATACTTACGGGACGAACACGACTAATAGCACTGTCTACGATAGCAAGATATGGATCTTTACCTGACGCCAATTCAAGGTTGATTTGATCAAGCAAGACAATACCATTTTTCAAAATCATTCCACTTAAGCTCAATAGTCCCAAAAATGCCGTAAAGCTGAATGGCATATTTGTACCAAGTAAACCAAAGGCCACACCAATAATAGACAGTGGAACCGTAAACCAAATCACTAATGGTTTTTTAACCGAGTTAAATAGCAACATGGTGATAATAAACATAAATAGGTAGCCCATTGGTAATGAACCGAATAAAGACTCTTGTGCATCTTTAGACGATTCATATTCACCACCCCACGTAATCTCATACCCTTCAGGCAATGGTAATTCCATCACTTTTGGTTGAATACGCGCTAGCAGGCTTGCTGGAGTATCATCACTTAATAAATCATGATCTGCCATTACTGTAATCGTACGTTTTCTATCACGACGCTGAATCAGCGGTTCACTCCAATCTAAATTTACTCCATCAATGATTTGATCTACTGGAATATAAGTTTGAAGCGATGGACTCCAGATTTTTACGTTTTGTAAAGATTCAAAATCCACACGTTCTGATTCTGGTAAACGTGTCACGATCGGCAATGTATGAGTACCATCACGCAACATACCTAACGTAGAACCACCAAACGCCATTTGTAATGTGTTCGATAAGTCTTCTTTTGAAATACCTAAACGACGCGCTTTTGATTCATTAAATATCGGCGTAAGTTCTTTTGTTCGTTCACGCCAATCATGTCGAATATTTCTCGAACCAGGATCCGTTAATATAATATCTTCAACATCTGTAGCTAAATTACGTAAGATTTGGGGATCTGGCCCAGAAATTCGAACTTCAATTTTTGATGCTGGAGACGGGCCAAATTCCATCATTTTGAATTGAAATGTCGGTTTATCAAACGTCTTATCTAATGAATTGGTTAAGTTCTCTAATAAACCAAACATCGATTCACGATCTGTAGTTCGGATCTGAAATTGTGTATACGCTTCATAGCTTTTTTCTGGTTGATAAGTTAGCGCAAAACGCTGCATACCTTGGCCAATCGATGCGGATACAAACTCAATATCGTCTTGCTTACTTATGTAACTTTCTACTGCTTCTGATTGTTTGATAGTTTCACGAATATCTGTACCTTCTGGCATCCACATATCCACGTAGAACATTGGCGTATTAGATGCTGGGAAGAATTGCTGCTTCACATTACCGAACGCCATTACTGCGACAACAAGTAGACCCACTAGCGATGCCACTGTTAACCAACGGAAACGTAACGCCAACTTAAGCGATGAGGCAAATGCAGTAAATAAGAACCCTTTATAAGCGTCTTCTTCACCTGTGTTTTTATCTTCTTCTTTTAATAACAAGTCAGCTAAGAATGGCGTGATCGTAATGGCCGTTACCCAACTTAAAAACAGTGAATAACACAACACCCAATACAAGTCCCCCATGAACTCACCAGTGGCATCTTCTGATAAACCAATCGGAGCAAACGCAGCAATCGCGATGACTGTTGCGCCCAATAAAGGCCATTGCGTTTGTTTTACAATATCCGCAGCTGCTTGAACTTTGGTGCGTCCTTTTTTGAGACCAACTAAAATCCCCTCAACCACTACAATGGCATTATCAACCAGCATCCCTAGCGCAATGATCAGCGCACCTAATGAGATGCGGTGAAGATCAATGTTGTTGTAACTCATTAAGATAAACGTACCAAACACGGTCAGTAGTAACACCACACCAATAATTAGTCCGCTTCGCATCCCCATCGCAAACAATAAAACAACAATAACGATAGCTACTGCTTCCGCCAAACTAATAATAAAATCACGAACTGACGTATCTACTTCTTGCGCTTGGTTATAGAAATAACTTAACTCAAGCCCCGCAGGTTTGATCGACTCTAAATACGTTAGCTCTTCTTGGACACGTTGACCAACTTCAACCACGTTCACACCTGATGCAAACGATAGTCCGATATTTAAGGCATTTTTACCATTAAATCGAATAATGTTGCCCGGCTTTTCTTGTAAACCACGAGTGATCGTTGCAACATCCTTTAGACGGATAAGATTACCAGTATCACGACCATGAATGATCAAGTCCCCCAACGATTCAACGGTAGTTAATGTTCCACTTGGTCGAATCGTTAAGCTTTCTCCATTCACTAATACTTCACCCGCTTGAACCACATTGTTTTGTTGATTCAATAAGCCTGCAACCGTGTTCATATCTAGATTAAGGGCAGCTAGGCGATCCAACGAAATCTCTACAAACAGCATTTCTTGTTGATCACCCGCAATCGAGATCTTACCAACACCATCAATAAGCTCTAATTCACGAGTTAATGTGTCAGCATAACGCTTAAGTTCAACGTAATTATAATCGTCTCCAGTAAGCATCATCATCACACCAAACACGTCACCAAAATCATCAATGATTTGTAAAGATTGAATACCTTGAGGCAGAGTTGGTTTTAAATCATTAATTTTTCTACGCATTTCATCCCAGATTTGAGGTAGTTCATCTGGGCCATAGTCCATTTTCATGCTCACCATAATCTGTGACATGCCATTGGATGAGGTCGACGTAATTTTATCAATATAAGGTAATTTACGGATCGCTTTTTCTAACGGGTAGGTTAATTCTTCTTCCACTTCTTTTGACGTTGCTCCTGGATAGGTAGCAACAACCATTGCATCTTTAATCGTAAATGCAGGGTCCTCCAAGCGTCCTAAATCAAGAAATGAGGTAATACCGCCAATCGTTAAAATGGTAATAAATAACCAGCTAATGACTTTATTTTTAATTGAATATTCAGCAATGTTCATTAGTGTTGACTCTCCATTAGCATTACTTTTTTACCATCACGTAGCTTTCGTAAATTTGAATTAGCTAAGACATCACCTTGTTTGATACCAGAAGAAACAATCGCGCCTTCGCCACTGATTTTTCGGATAGTTACAGGCACTTTAGTTGCTTGCCCATCACGTATGATCCAAACATAGAACAGACCTGATTTTTGACCTGCTTGTAATGCCGTCACAGGCACTTGATAACCATCAATTGAAGTGATCCCTGCTTCAACCATATCAACATTCACTGTTGCACTGGTTCCCGGTAAGATCTCAACATTAGGTTGCGGCATAGATAGATACATTTCATACGTCTGAGTTTGAGCGTTTGGCTCGCTTGTATGTTCCAAATACTCCATAGAGTAAGATTCTGATAAACCAACAAACGTTGTCATCGGATGGTAAGAATCTCGATTTGTTTCAGGATTTATCATGGCTAACACGTTATCTGAAAGATCAATACGCATGTACACTTTATCGTTTTGATACACATTCATAATCGGCTCACCTGCTGCAGCTCGTTCAAACTGCTCTTTATAAACATCAAGCACTTTACCGTTAAACGGTGCAACAAGATGGGTATAAGCTAATTGATTTTTTGCCGCACGATACGTCGCTTGAGCCAGCTCTCTATTCGCAAATAACTCATCAAGTTCAGCTTTTGAAATCATAGCTCGACGGTTCAATTCTTTACCACGAAGGTACTGTTTTGATGCTAACGAATACTGTGCCTTAGCATCATTAACTGCTTGCTTTACCTTACTGTCTTCTAGCTTTGCAACCAGTTGCCCTTGTTTAACCACATCTCCGGCTTTAACCAACACTTCTTCGATTTCACCCGTTACTCGAAACGCTATCGGTGTTTGCTCAGCAGGCACAACTTGTCCTTTGAAAGAACGAAATTGTTGAGTCACAGGTGCATTTACAGTAAAACCTGAAATATAAAGTGGTTTACTTTGTTCGGTTGTATTTTCTTCTTGGCAACCAGTTAATATAAACAGAGTTAATACAAGTAATGAATATAATGAACGATTCATTAAATACCTTCCTCACGCTGCCATGCTTTTACAGTTTGACCTTCAACAAGGCTATCAACACCCGCAATAACGATATAATCATTTGCATGTAAACCAGAAATAACTAATCCTTGCTCATTTAATGGCAACGTTGTTTTCGTTACTGTTTTCGTCTCTTGGTTCATTAACCACACTTGTCCTTGATTAAGACTCTTATTAACCCATGCACTCTGTGGTAATTGTAAATAGTCAGAACTTTTTTGTTTTGGAATATGAACTTGACCTGTCATACCTGTAAGTAAATTACGGCCTTCTGGTAGCATCATAGTGACAATGGCTTCGTAGCTGTTCGTATCTAAATTAGGCTGAGTGGAAATCTCTTTAAATCTACCTTTTATCTCATTATTAGGTTCATTATCCATGGTGACCCACATATCACTGCTAATGAGTGCTGGAATAGAAATAGAGTCCACATAACTGATTGGTAATGTTACTGATACATCCAGTGTTGAATTATCAATAAGATTTAAGATCTCTTGTTTTTCACCTACGATCTGATGTGGTTTTACATAGGTGTAAGAAATAATGCCTGAAAACGGCGCATGAATTTCGGTATAACTTAGATCTGTTTTCGCTTGCTCGTAATTAGCTAATGCTGCTTGATATTGCGTTTCACGTTGATCGTAATCATTAGTACTTATCAATTTCTTACTATACAAACTCTTAGCGCGAGTCCATTGTGTTTTTGCTAATGAAAACTGAGCATTAGCGGCATCTAACGCCAACTGTAAATCGTTTGGATCTAACGATGCTAATAACTCACCTTTCTTTACTGCCTGTCCCATTTTTACTTTGAGATCAGAAACTTCACCGCCCACTTGAAATGACAACTGCGCTCGATACGTCGCATCAATGCGTGCCAGAAAAGCATCAGAATCTGCCATAGCAAGATCTTTAACTGATAACAATTTTACTGGTTTAATCGTTTGATCCGTTGTTTCTGATACTGCTTTTTCACAACCAGTAAGCATTCCTGACAAACTCAATGCTATTACAGCACCTAGGAATGTGCGTTTTATATTTTGTTTTCGCACAATATTCTCCACTCATATTATTTACTACACACCTGTGCAGTATAGTTTTTATTTGAAGTAGATCAATATATTTTACACTTGTGCAGTAAAATAGTTTAAAAGTACATTTTTAAGTACGCGTTAGGCGATGAAATTGGTATGCTTGAAGACGAAATCAGAATTGGCTGTTCAGATTCCAAAGTAATTAGCAACAAATAAATGCATAAAACTAAGGGCGAATAATGACCGAAAAAAAGCAGGGAAAAAGAAGTAACGAAGCTGCTGAACAAACGAAATGTCAAATTTTAATGGTTGCGGCAACGATGTTCGGTGAGTTAGGTTATGAACGAGTATCACTGCGTAATATCAGTGAAAAAGCAGGTGTATCCCATAGTCTTATTCGTCATCACTTTGGTAGTAAGGATATGATTTGGAAGGCGATTTGTGATGCTTGCGATAAGCATATGCAAACTTATTTACATGCAATAATTGCTTCTCTTCCAACAGATAAAACACCAAGCTATCGCATTTACTTATTCATCACTAAATTGTCTGCATTTACGCTAATGAATCCACAGCCAATCAAAATGATTGCTGATGCGATCCGCCAAGATGACAATGCATTACTTGAGTATTTCTTAAAAACCAAGTGTGAATTTGAAGCGATATTTAAAGATCTGTTTGAAGAATACAATCAAGTAAATCCAGAAAGTAAACTTGATATATGGGAAACAAAATGGCAAATGCTGATCTTTTCTCATGGGGCTTCTAGCTTAACGCCAATGATGTCTGAAACCTGGCCGCAATTTGCAAATAACCAAGAAAAACTATTATTGCAACATTGGAACTTATTCAATCAAATTATGGCGGCCAAATTTTCTATCACAAAAGAGCAAATGCTTTGTCCAACAGAACTTAATGAGTTATTAATCGACGTTCAATGCCCCTTAGAACAAGATATTACGTCCTCTGAAGTAATTGAATAAATAATAAATTAATATATAGAAAATCCATATTTTAAAGGATGGAAATGCCTATTTATCCATCCTTTAACACACTCAACTAGCCACTTAAACAATACCCAACAGAATCATACACAATGTGAGCTTTTTCACGCTTTCTATATCCCTCATCAATTTCTAGGAATTTTTCCTAGTTATTCTAAGACCCTCTCTCATGCGGTCGCTTTTTAGACTCCTTACTATTCTCTCGTCAAATAACAAAGAGAGTATGGAGCACATCACTCCGTGCATATCCTTATAGATTATAAGAGAGTTCACAATGTTAAAGTTCTTAGATCAGGTTAGAAAACCAACATTAGATCTTCCGGTAGAAGTACGAAGAAAAATGTGGTTTAAGCCTTTCCTACAGTCTTACCTAGTTGTATTTATTGGTTATTTAACCATGTATCTGATCCGTAAAAACTTCAATGTCGCACAAAACGACATGATTTCAACGTACGGATTATCAATGACTGATTTAGGTCTGATTGGTCTTGGCTTTTCAATTACTTACGGTATCGGTAAAACCGTGGTGTCTTACTATGCCGATGGTAAAAACACCAAACAATTCTTACCTTTCATGCTTATTCTGTCTGGTCTAGCGATGCTAGGTTTTAGCTTCAGTATGGGTGGCGGCAGCGCGAGCCTATTCATGATGGTGGCTTTCTATGCATTAAGTGGTTTTTTCCAAAGTACAGGTGGTCCTTCAAGTTACTCAACCATCACTAAATGGACGCCTCGTAATAAACGTGGTTCATATTTAGGCCTTTGGAATATGTCACACAACGTTGGTGGTGCTGGTGCGGCAGGTGTTGCTCTATTTGGTGCAAACTACCTATTTGATGGCAACGTTATTGGTATGTTCGTATTCCCATCTATCATTGCAATCATTGTCGGCTTTATTGGTATGCGCTTTGGTAATGACTCTCCTGAAGCTTACGGCCTAGGTAAAGTTGAAGAGCTTTTTGATGAAGAAATCAGTGAAGAAGATACTGCCGCTGAAGAAAATCAAATGACGAAAAAAGAGATCTTTGTTGAGTATGTACTTAAAAACAAAGTGATCTGGTTACTCTGTTTTGCGAATATTTTCTTATACATTGTTCGTATTGGTATCGATCAATGGTCTACGGTTTACGCTTATCAAGAGTTAGGTCTATCAAAAGAAACCGCTATTTCAGGCTTTACGTTATTCGAAGTCGGCGCTCTTGTTGGCACATTAATGTGGGGTTATTTATCTGACCTTGCTAATGGTCGTCGAGCTTTGGTTGCTTGTGTATCTCTTGGTTTAATCATTGTGTCACTAGAGTTTTACCAACACGCGACCAGTGAGTTCATGTACCTTGCTTCTCTGTTTGTACTTGGTTTCTTAGTGTTTGGTCCTCAATTATTAATTGGTGTTGCTGCGGTTGGTTTTGTTCCTAAAAAAGCCATCAGTGTTGCCGATGGTGTGAAAGGTACTTTCGCTTACTTAATTGGCGACAGCTTTGCAAAACTAGGCCTTGGTATGATTGCAGATGGTACTCCTATCTTTGGCTTAACCGGTTGGAAAGGCACATTTGCGGCATTAGATACCTCTGCTGCAATCTGTATTTTCTTACTTGTGTTTGTCGCTATCGCCGAAGAGAAGAAAATCCGTCACGCTAAAAAAATGCACCTAGCTGCAAAACAAGCGTAATACTTTCGCGCGCTTTACTTAGCTAAAGCGCGCGAGATCATACCAATAGCGCTCTCAATTCAGTATCATTACCCCACCTTATATTTATATTCTTATCGCTCCTATTGGGGCTATTTTGCTTTTCACTCCCAATTTTGGTTACTTATCATGATTAATGTTGCACTTGTTGATGACCACATCATTGTCCGCTCTGGTTTCGCTCAATTACTTAGCTTGGAATCAGATATCTCTGTCGTTGGAGAATTTAGCTCAGCAGCAGAAGCGCGTCGTGGACTACCAAGTTGTCATCCTGATGTCGTCATTTTAGACATATCAATGCAAGATGAGAGTGGATTAAGCCTGTTAGAAGATATTCCTTCAGGCATTGCTAGCATCATGCTCAGTGTGCATGACTCTCCTGCCATGGTTGAGAAATCATTAGAGCTAGGAGCAAAAGGTTACCTAAGCAAACGTTGCAGCCCTGATGAGCTAATACAAGCGGTAAGAACCAGTGCTAATGGCGGTTGTTACCTTACGCCAGATATTGCGATTAAACTGGCAACACCTGTCAAAAACAAAACCGCATTGAATCATCTAACTCGCCGTGAAAACGAAGTATGCCAATTACTTGCAACTGGATTAGACGTAAAATCCATTGCCATTAAATTAGGGCTTAGTCATAAAACCGTCCATGTTCACCGCGCTAATGCAATGGATAAACTTAACGTAAAAAATAACGTTGAGCTGGCTAAACTCTTTACTCAAGATTCATACTAATGCGCTCCTATTTCGCAACATCACTGTGCGGTGCCTTTATGGCTGCTTGTGCTTGGTTTTGTTTATGGGTCATTGCCTATTACTTTATTAATGACCCTGAGCTCGCTATTTTGTTATTTCCCTTTTCTCTACGCTTAGGGATGACTCTGCACACTCGCTCTTCCTATTGGCCTGCGATTTACATTGCAGAATGGGGACTAACCATCGCTTTAGCTCTACTACTTGATGAACCACAATGGCTAACCGTTCTTATTGCTAGTGCCTTAAGTATTCCCATTACGTGGTTTGCAAAACGGTATTACTACGGCGATCAAAACCGTCATCTTCTCATCATGGCAAGCGTCATTATGATCACCGCACTCATCAATATTGCGGTTGTAGGCTCTCACGTTCCATCCATTTACATGGTATGGCTTGTGAGCATTACAGGCGGGTTAATGCTGGTTCCGATGTGTTATTTAGTGTGGAACTATCTATTTCAAAATAAATGGGCACCACTTAGCTCCCACCTAATCAATACCGCTGTTGAATTTAAAATACGCCATATCGCTTTATACAGCCTATTGTTGGTTGCTAGCATTTTAATACAAACCAGCTTGCCTGATGAGTTAAGACGCTTCGCTCCTTTTTGTATGGCCATTCCGATTATTTTGCTTGCGGTACGATATGGGTGGCAAGGGGCTTTATTAGCGACATTATTTAATAGCGTGGCATTAATTGCCGCTCACAGTGGCGTATCTAAACTTGAAATTACCGATTTACTTTTATCGCTTTCAGCCCAAACCATTACGGGTATTTTACTTGGATTAGCGGTTCAAAAGCAGAAAGATCTCAATCAAAAATTACGTAATGAACTGTCTCGTAATCAAAATCTATCACGCCAATTAATTACAGCTGAAGAATCGGTTCGTCGTGATATTGCACGTGAATTGCATGACGAAATAGGCCAAAACATCACAGCTATCCGCACTCAAGCGAGCATAATTAAACGCATTGATGCCGCTGAGATGAGTGTTCGTTGCGCCGATACTATCGAGACACTCTCACTCAATGTCTATGACACAACCAAGCGATTATTAACCAAACTAAGACCCAAAATGTTGGATGATTTGGATTTAAAAGAATCCGTTGAGCAACTCATCCGTGAAATGGAGTTTTCCGATCACGGCGTTGATATACAACTAAACTGGCAAGGTAATTATTCATGCTTAAGTGATACGCTTAAAGTCACTATCTTCCGCTTATGCCAAGAATCATTAAATAACGCTTATAAATACGCACAAGCCAGTGAAATTGGGATCGATCTTACTCTTGATGAACAAGTCAGTCTTTTTATTACGGATAATGGTATTGGATTTAAAACCCAAGATTTAATGAATGGAATGGGAGTGAGAGGCATGCAAGAGCGAGTTCAAGCACTTGGAGGGAAAATGCTCATCAATTCCAACACCTCTATTTCTGGCACTCAAATTAGCATTGCACTACCAAAAATGTGAGTATGACTATGTTTGGATTTTTACGCTCAACCACATCAAATGACAACACACTTAGTGATACTCAAGTGAACGAGAGTTATCGCTATTGGCGTTTACATATCATGATCGGCATGTACATGGGTTATGCGGGTTTTTATTTCACTCGTAAAACTTTTAACTACGCCGCTCCTGCTATGATCACCGATTTAGGGCTTGATAAAGGTGATCTCGGTTTAATCGGCACTCTTTTCTATATCTCGTACGGCTTATCAAAATTCCTTTCAGGCACCATTTCTGACCGCTCTAACCCTCGTTATTTTATGGGGTTAGGATTAATTGCCACCGGACTGATTAATATTGCTTTTGGCTTCTCTAGTTCATTAGCGGCTTTTATCTCTCTGTGGATACTTAATGCATGGTTTCAAGGTTGGGGTTGGCCTTCATGTTCAAAGCTCCTCACCACTTGGTACTCTCGTTCTGAAAGAGGATTCCGTTGGGCAATATGGAACACAGCACACAACATCGGTGGAGCGTTAATTCCTATTCTTGTAGGCTATTTAACCCTTCATTATAGCTGGCGAGAAGGTTTTATCTTACCGGGTATGATTGGTGTCGCAATTGGACTGATTGTGTGTTGGCGTCTACGTGATAAACCCACCACCATGGGCTTACCTAGTGTGGGAAAATGGCGTAACGATCCACTAGAGCTCGCACAAGAAAACCATGGTCAAGGGCTAAGCTATCGAGAGATTTTAAAAACCTATGTGTTTAGTAATAAGTACATTTGGTTACTCGCTTTTAGCTATGTATTGGTTTACATCGTAAGAACAGCTGTAAATGACTGGGGAAACCTGTATCTCACAGAAGAGCACAACTACAGCTTAATTAATGCGAATGCCGCATTATCTCTATTTGAAATTGGCGGTTTTGTAGGCTCTCTTGTTGCAGGATGGGGATCGGACAAGCTCTTTGGGGGCAATCGTGGACCAATGAACATTTTGTTCGCTATTGGTATTTTCCTTTCCGTTTCAGCGTTATGGCTTATGCCGCTAACTAACTTTGTGTTTCAAGCTGCTGGGTTGTTTTCTGTTGGTTTCTTTGTTTTTGGTCCACAAATGTTAATTGGCATGGCTGCGGCGGAATGCTCACACAAAGACTCGGCAGGCGCTGCTACAGGGTTTGTTGGATTATTTGCTTATATGGGGGCAGCGCTTTCAGGCTACCCATTAGCGATGATCTTAGAAACCTATGGATGGACAGGGTTCTTTATCACCATTTCGACTTGTGCCGCTGTCATAGGGTTACTTCTTCTGCCCTTTTTACAAGCTCAATCGCCTCAAAAACCGATTGAAACAAGAGTACGCTTATAACAGCAGTTATTAAATCTCAAATATAAATAAGAAACACTTACCCTACATTAGGGGCAATAATTAAAACAGCGATAATAGTGGCAATTAATGTACGAGGAATAACAACATCTTTATCAATTTTCATCAAATAACTCCGGTTTACCTGTAGTTAGAATCAACCTAATTTTTCATTAAAGATTAATGAATTAGACTGTAATCAGGTAATACTATGATGCTTGATAACGAGAAACTATTGGTCGTAGACTATTCGATGCATAGTTTTTATCTATGTATTCATTGATGCAGTTCACTCAGTCTAGCTTTAATCTGCTCACGTACATATTGATGCGTTTTATTACTTATATTACGACGATGATAAATAAGCTTTATTTCATACGGTTGGAGTGGAAAAGGTGACTCTAATACTTTTAAACCGAGCTCTTGAGCTAAACCAAACATGCTTTCAGCAACAATGCAGATCGCATCCGTATTTCTCACGCTCAACAATAAATTAGATGGCCCACTCACTTCACGAACGATATTGCGTTCAAATATCTCATCAGGACGGGTTTCAAATGCACCCATGTTCTCGTTTTTCAATTTAAGCATAACATGCTCAGCTTGGTTAAATTGCTCTAAACTTAATGAGTTTCCCGTAATGCTTGGGTGATCGCATCGACACGCAAAAGCAATATCTAGCTTACCTAAACTCTCACTCACAAAGGTGTAGTCCGTCACGGTAATATCATCAATTAATATGTCCACCTCACCTGAGCGAATCTTATCGAGCATTTGATATTCAACCGCAGGGCTTTCTGTCAACAAGGCATCCTCCATATCAGGTAGAGATTGCAATACGATTTCTGGCGCGCTGATTATCAAACGACGTGGGGACTCTAATGCCACCACCAGTTGTTCCATTATCGGACGCACTTGATAAGCCAGTGAATGAGCCGCATCGGTTGGCTCTAGAGATCGCCCTACTTTTAAAAATAACGGTTGCCCGTAACTCTCTTCAAATTTTTTAATCGCACTGCTCATTGACGGCTGGGTAATATCCAAATGATCAGCGGCTTTTGTCACGCTACCAAAATCATACACCGCTAAAAAATGTTTGATAAAATTTAAATTCATTTCGCTTCCCTACTTTATATCCCGGAAGAAATACCTAATTAAATCGACGTCGAAACTCAGTCGGCGTCATCATTTTTAACTCTTTAAACTGGCGATTAAAGTTAGATATATTTTTAAACCCCGTCTTTTCTGCCACTAATGCGATAGGAAAGTTAGTACTCGCTAACAGCTCACACGCTTTACCAATACGGTATTGCTTTAAATGATCAGAAAAACTCATTCCATAATGCTTCTCAAACATTCGATAAGCCGAGCTCTCACTCATATGAAGTCGCTGACATAAATCAGAGATCTTAATCGCATCACCATAATAGGTTTCTATATAACGCGTTGCTCGCTCAATTCGATGGTTTAATTCAGAATCATCGGAAAGCGGCTTAATTCGATAAGGTGTGGTTGATAGCTTTTTGGCTTTGGAATCATCAGCAAGACTGACTAATATCTCAATCACTTTTATCGCCTGCAAATGACGATCTAACGTATTACCCTGTTTTAATAATTCTGACATCTTATGTGCGGTTTCTGGGCTAAACGATAAGCCATAAGCGGAATTATCTAATAACCGCTTGAGGTTTCTCGCTTCAGGGATCAGTGCCATTAAGCGCTCAACCCAATGGTGAGCAAACCAAATAATTACCGTGTGATGCTTCGATTGCTCTAATTTTATGCTTCGTCCTGCCACCATATGAGGTAAACCCGGACCATAAAGAAGCAGAGAATTATGGTGGATATCGCCAATCGCATCTCCTGCAAAATAACTGCCTTGAAATGCCTCATCAGGGTCTAGATACAACACCAATTCATATTCAGAGTGATAATGCCAAGAACACGCAAACTCATTGTCTTCTACACGACAATGAAATTCTCTTACTTTCCAATCAAAACTAGGTACATTTTGCACGTGTTCTTTAAATGGTTTCATGTTTGGCCTTAACGGTTAATACCACTCGAAATAAATCACTCTCAGGCTAATCGTGTAAGCGTCACCTGTCAAAGAAAGAGAGCAAAATGACTGAATAGTATTAGAGGTAGCTCGAATAACATCAATACCCGTCCTCATCATTGAGTAGACTACGCCTAAATAAAACGGTTCAACCACATTCTATTTCGTACACTGGAGCTTCACTATGCCGCAAAACAAGAAGACATTTTTGTTTATTTTTATCGCCTTTATTACCGGGCTTTGTAGTGCGTTTTTTTACCCGCTATCAAGCTTGTTTATTGTCGAGGAGTTGGGCGCATCACCAATGATGTTAAGCCTGTATATGACGCTCGCTGTCAGCAGCTCTGTGATCGTATCTCAGTTTATTGCCAAACGCTCAGACACGCATTGGAACCGTAAAACCATTTTGATTGTCTCTTTAGCAAGTTACTTAATTTTGGTCGCCAGTTTTACTGTTATTCGTGATTATTGGTTAGCGATTACGATGGCCGTGGTCTTTGGTAGCGTCAGTGGCGCTTCTTTTGGTCAACTGTTTGCTCTAGGTCGAGAATACGGTGACAGACACGTCGCTAACAGCACCAGTTTTTTAGCCAAGATGCGTGCAGGCCTTGCCATTGCATGGGTATTTGGTCCACCAGCGGCGTTCATGCTAAAAGCACAATTTGGCTTTAGTGCGGCGTTTGCGGTCTCTGCGATTACGGTCTCTATCGCGATACTCATCATCGCTAAGTTGATCCCTGATAACGTGGTGACAAAAGAAGAACGAACAGCGGCTGTTGTTGAGCATAAACCGTTAAGTCGTATGGTAATTCTTTATTGCTTCATTATTGTGTGTGCGTTTTCTGCCAACAATTTATACATCACCAGTATGCCTCTGTATCTTTCACAAGAGCTGCAAGTGGATGTGAGTTGGTTAGGCTTAATGTTTGGTATGGCAGCAGCTTGCGAGATCCCTGTAATGCTTGGGGCTGGTAAAATGGCAGAAAAACTAAGCACAACCAGAGTAATGACACTTGGCGTGACATCTGGTGCCATGTTCTTTCTTGTTATGCTATCAACCACCAGTTTTACAGGCATGCTGATTGCTCAAATACTTAATGGATTCTTCATTGGTGTGTGTGCCACGCTTGGCATGGTCGCACTGCAAGATATGATGAAAGACCGATTAGGTACGGCCTCTACCCTGTTCTCCAACATGTTGAACATCAGTGTCTTGGTATCAAGCGTGATGGTGGGTGTTGTGGGTGAGTTATACAACTACTACAGCGCACTGTATTTATGCTTTGCTGGTGCTGTTATCGCTGCTGTGTTGCTGATTGTGTTTGAGATATTAGAGAAGAAACAGAAGGTAATGATTGAAGGCCAATGCGCGGTGGCTGGAGAGGTGTAGGGTTAACGCTATTTAAGTACAGGGGGGTAATAGCTGATTTGCTATTGCCCTAAAACAATAAACATAAAGTATCTTAGGGCATAGTGAGAAAAAACTTTTATTGAATAACACGATTCACTAAATGTAGGACTCTAGGTGATATCAGTAGTACGACAGAAAACGCAATTGAGAATGACAAGATCCATGATTTCAGCCATACCTTGAAGAAAAACTCACTAAATCCTAAATTAATCATGGTTATCGTCAAAGAAACCATCAACGTCATTAAGAAAGCCATCGCAAAAGACGTCACATACGCTCGTTTTTTTATCTATTGTCATAGTATTGTTCTTAAACCGTGCAGGTTTCACCATCTTCAGGAACCAATACAAAGTCTGACATATTGTTTTTTGCTGCAAACTGATTCAGCTCTGTTCTTGTTAAAGTCGCATGGTTAACTGACTCCATATGCGTTGCTATGATCGTGGCATTTGGCAGTGCTTTATGCGCTGTTAATGTGTCTTCTTTTCCCATAATAATTGAGCCAAATGGAGATTGTGCATCGCCCGCATTTAAGATCATGACTTCTGGCTGGTATCGTTCAATCGCATCTTCAACGTCATGGTTCCAAAGTGTGTCGCCAACAAGGTAAACTGTCTTCTCATCTGCATGGCTGAATACAACGCCTGATACTTCACCTAATACATCCCCTATTACACTCATAGCTTCATCGCTACCATGCTGGCCTGATGTTTTGTTCAGTTTAATACCGTTGAAAATCGCATCATTTTCTAGGCTATCAACATCAGTAAAACCAGATTGACGAATTTGATCCGCATCTGCAGCGTTTTGAGTGAAAACCTTGATTGATTTAGGAATTGCATTAATCGCGTATTCATCCCAGTGATCTGGGTGGGTGTGAGTTACGATTACCGCATCAATATCTTTTAAGATCTCTTCAATAGACATCGGTAATTCAACGGTTGGCCAGTTTAGGTGGTCATTGTACGTACCTGGTAACCCAGGGTATGCCTCTTTTGGTGCAAACAATGGATCGATAAGAAAGTGAGAGTTAGCGTATTCGATAATTGCAGTTGCATTACGTACTTGAGTAAATTTCATTGTGCTGTACCTATTTATATTCTGGGTCATGTTTTGATGACGCTATTTTGGTTTAAATTCGACACGCTGAACATTGTCCTATAAGCCAATAAAGATATAATTTGGGACAAAATTAATTTATGCTGCTTGCATAACGTCTTTTTAGCTGAAACTAAACCATGAACCGAGATCCCGCTTCGCCTCACCTTCCTAGAGTCGCTATCATCGTATTCAATCGATTTAGTCCATTCCATTTTTCTGTGCCAGCCATGATATTTGGCAACTCAGAGATCCACGATAGGCCAATGTTTGATATGAAGATCATCGCTGGCGAAGATGGGCCTATAACCTCTGACATTGGGATGGAAATAAAGCCAGAAGGAGGGTTAGAAAAATTAATAGACTTTGATTTCATCATTGTCCCCTATTGGCATAACGTTGAGACGGCACCGTCGATACAGCTCATCGAAAAATTAAAAGCCGCGCATCAAAATGGTTCAACACTGATAGGACTTTGTCTTGGGGGTTATGTATTGGCTTACAGTGGCTTGCTTGAAAATAGAACCGCCGCCATGCATTGGAACTTTGAGAGTGATTTTACGACTCGCTTTCCATCCATCAAAGTTGATCACAATGCTCTATACGTCGAAGAAGACAGAATCATCACATCAGCAGGGATCGCGGCCAATATTGATTGTAGCTTGCATGTTTTTAGGCAATGTTATGGCAGTAAAGAAGCGAATCAATTGGCCCGAAAAATGGTCGTTTCACCGCATAGAGAAGGTGGTCAGGCCCAGTACATTGAACGCCCTGTTCCTGTAAATACAGCAGATACTCGAATCAATGAGCTATTAGATTCTGTACGAAAAAATATCGAGCTCTCATACACAATAGATGAGCTTGCCGACTCAGTGATGCTAACAAGACGCACATTTACTCGTAAATTTAATAAGGCGACGGGCATGTCATTTGGACAATGGCTTATGACAGAACGCTTACATCAAGCACAGGAATTACTGGAAGAAACCGATCTTTCCATTGAGGTGGTATCCGACCGAGTTGGGTTCAGTTCCGTTTTTGTATTTAGAGATAAGTTCAAGACAAAGTTCCAAGTAACTCCTAGTGAGTGGCGAAAAACATTTAGGTATTAGGCTAACGGTAAATCGGAATAGTCCAAAAAACGAGCTAACGTATACTACTTTTATTGAGCCCACTCTCCACCAAACTAAAAAAATGCCAGTCAACTTAACTGACTGGCATTACATTACCCACAATTAGGCGATTTTATCATTAAATGTTATTTGCTTGGCATTGGTAGAATTTCAAACATGCCATCAAACTTATCGAGTGAACCAGCCAGTTTCTCTAACAGCGATGCATCGCCTTTCACACCCGCTTGACCAGATTTGAATAGTGCCTCTAGCGTTGTCTCACCAAGAACGACTTTTGTAAAATCTGCTTTGTTGATAATTAATTCAAAATCCACTTTTGGTAGCTTATCGACTTCAATGTTAGCCATATTCGCATTAGACACTTCACCGTAGTAACGCTCTTCAAGATCTGGATGGTAAACACCGAAGTTGAAGTCAAGACCTGCGGCTTCCGCTTTTGGTGCGTTCAAACTCACCGCAATAAAGTCTAAGAACATGCCCGTTGGTGTGTTCGCTATTACATCAGGTGAAGCAAGTTTGATTGACTCTTGGATCTCACCAGTACGCAGTTCAACCGCACCTTGCAAATAGCTGTTACGCCATGCCATGGTTTCAGACTGGTAACCTTGCTGTTCAAAGCTGTCTGCGAGTGCGAAACGGTAATCAATGTTGTTCGGGTTACATTGTACTAGGTCGTTAAACAGTTGAGAGGCTTCTTGATATTCACCAGCATTAAAGTGAGCCATACCCGCTTTATATAGTACGTCTGCACCTGCGGCATTCACATACACACAAGATTGATCTTTGGTTTGCAATGGGTTGGTGTTCACAGGGTTCATATCATGGTAACCAAGGTACAGGTTTACCACTGCACGCGCATTGTGGCTGTATGAACCATGGTAACCATTGGTGTGCCAAGTATCGATTTGAGATTGTGGAACGATCTCTTCAATTTGACGGCCTACATCATGAATCGTCACCCCGTGATTGGCTAAACGCATCGACTGGTTATGAATGAAACCATAGTTGTCACGCTGTAGCGTCATGTATTCAGAAATTTCGTTTACGTCAGTGCCTGCATCATTCCATACTGGTGCTGAGTGTGCCGCGTGAATATTGTCTACTAACCCATTATCAACAAAACGCATCTTTAGCTCCGTTAGGTATTTAGTCCATACCAATGAATCACGAACTTTTGCCCCACGGAAAGTATAAATGTTGTGCATACCGTCGTAAGTAAGCTCAGCGGTATTCAATGAGCGATATTCTGGTACATACAGCACAATCTCAGCAGGCGCTTCAGCCCCCGGCATGTTGATTGCGTGGAAATCGAGCCCATCAATATTAATGACTTTTTCGCGCTCTTGGATCTCAATCGTCGGAGCAACAAGTGTTACTTCACCACGTGATGTACCTAAGCCAAGAGCGTTATCAACAATACCTTTCGCGTTGTTATCCAATGTAGTTCCATACTGGTAGTTTGCACGACGCCCCATTGCGGTGCCTGCTATGACATTCTCATCAGCAAGCTCTTTAATAAAGTCTTTTGGTGCATAGATTTCAGCATCTTTCACAAAATCACCGGATTCATAGACACCACGTGAACCACCAAAATGGTCGGCGTGCATGTGTGAGTAGATCATACCCGTAATTTTGTGCTCACCATTAATCGCAGGTAGGTGCTGTTTTGCGAATTCCCACGAAGCAGCTGCGGCTTGACGAGACAGAAGTGGATCGTGAATCACATAGCCATTATCTGTGCGGTAGATCGTCATGTTTGATAAGTCAGCGCCGCGAATTTGATATACCCCATCCGTCACTTCATACAGACCGCCTGCCGCGTAATTTAGCATTCCTTGACGCCAAATTGATGGGTTTACTGAAGGTGGTAAATCTTCCACAGACATATCCGCCATGTATTCAAAACGGTTTTTAAGCTCGCCTGCTTCATGTGTACCAAACTCAGCAATAAGACCATGAGTAGTGCGTTTAAACGCAGACGTGTCTTCCCAAGGAAGCGTTTTTGCCACTGCGGTATTGGCATTTTCGGTGAACTTAGATGCCGCTTTTCCCTCGTACGTATCAATAGATGCATAATCATTAGCTGCTGCGCCAAATGAAACCATAACAGAGAGTGAAAGAACTGAAAGAGTAAAACGAGTTTTCATAAGTAGCCTCTTTGGGAATTCGTATTGGTATGGTGCTAATTTAGCGTATTGACACATAGCAATACATACATGAAACTGTATTTAATACATCACGAAATGTTATGTTTGAGGGAAGGGATGGTTTCGAATATAGATCTAAACTTATTAAAAGTGTTTGTGGTGGTTTATCGCCACCAGTCGATTACCTTAGCCGCAGAAGAGATGGGATTAACTCAACCAGGAGTAAGCGGTTTACTTAAACGTTTGCAACAGCAGGTGGGAAATCAGCTATTTATTCGATCAGGCCGAGGGATTATTCCAACGCAGCATGCTCAAGAATTAATTCGTCATGTTGAGCCCGCATTAGCTCAAATCAACAACGCATTGGAAGGGTTAGAGGGATTTTCGACCCAGTATCCACGCAAGTTCGTTATATACACTTCAGAGCCTGTGATGTTAATGCTGTTGCCTAAATTAGAAGCCGATAGTAGCTTGGGTAATGTCACTATTGAATTACACCCAACACACTCTAATGAAGAAGCACTGATCCAGGCGCTCAATCAACATCAAGCCGATCTTGCTATCGAAGTCTCTAACTATTCAACACACTCGTTTTTTACCGAACCGTTATTTGAAGATAAGATCCGACTGATTGCACGAAAAGGACACCCTAGAATAGAAGGCAATGTTACTCGTGAGCAATTTTATGCCGAAAAACACATTACTTGGAAATTACGCCGTGAGGATACCTACATGGCAGATTATTTTACCGAGGAACGACTGAGCGAGCGACAAGTAGGCGCAGAGTGTACGTCTCTTGTGTCACTAATGTCTATGGTTGCTACTAGTAATTGCATTGCGGTGGTGACCGAGAGTATCGCAACAACATTTGCCGATAAGCTGGATATACAGGTATTAGATTGCCCATTTACATCTAAACCAGTTAACTATCGTTTACTCACCCATAACCGAGAGCGACAAAGCCCAGCAAACATGTGGTTGCGAGAAAAAATAAAGTCATACTTTTGTTAAGCTCACTCTACCATCAGCTAAAGTGAGCTAATCTGAAACGAATGTTCTAGCTTGCTTGCGCTAACACATTGGTATCAGACAATAAGTGCTTCCCCCTCCTTTAACAAAGTAGAGTCGGCTATTTACAATTTAAGCTGCTGCTGGCCTAAGTTCATTTGCTAAATAATCACTTAAACCGTGAACTGTTAACGCCCTGAGTTTAGGAGCAATGTGACGCTTTTCATTTAAGAAATCGAGAGCACGGTGATCTCGCAGTAACTCTTGACCTCCGCAAACAACCAAATAGGCGTCATGCTTGGTTCTCTCTGCATCAAATGCCGTATAACCAAGCTTTTCCATTGCTGTACCTGATGACTCTTGGAACTTAGCAGCCACTTGAATAGTACTATTAGGCATATGCACGATAAAATGAGCATAGTCATTTTTACCGGCAAAAATGCTCGGATATCTAACATTAGATTGGTAGGTCATAGAGGCTCCACTGTTATTCTCAGTAAAACCAAAATTAGTAAGGGTATTTGAGATATCTCTCAATAGGTCTTTTCTGCACATCGTTTTTTCCTTTCTAACTGTGCGCTATATAAGGGAGCCTCGCTTAAGACTCCCGATAATTATTTATTCTTATGCACCAGGCAAAGAGCGTAAGTGCTGACAGACGTACTCAAGGCGGCCATTACGACGACGCACATAAGCACATACTTGCACTACTTTTTGATGAATACTCATAGAGCTTCCTCTCAAAAAAACATAAAAGAGGGAATTCAATGATTGAGATGAACACGTTAGAAAGGTATGATTGCAGAACAAATCAGAGCAATCGGCCTTTCTTACAGGGCTTGAAACCTCTTAGTGTTGGGCCTTAATAAGTCTGTTGGCGCAGAATTATTAATTCACCTCACAGTAAAAAGGCACTTTTAGTACTTTACTGAAAGTGCCTTTTTATTTTTCTTTTCGTACGCCTTTAAATGGCGTCCCGTCTTGTTTTACATCCATGAACTGACCTGTATTGGTATCGCGCTTAACCCAATGACCCGAAGGTATTTGAGTTTGTGAACGTTCACGAACCATTCCATGACGGCGGTTATCGCCTGCTTTTCCGTTAGTTGACATCGGTATTACTCCTTTGATTAAGAATATCTTCATCATACAGCACTACAACTGGATGATCAATAGCACTTATAATAAATATAAGTGCTATTGATATTTAATGTACAATCTTGGAGTAATATGTAATAATGTACATATATACAGACAACCTATGGCGAAAATATGTATTCATATAAAGAACTGAAGGAAAAAGATAAAAACAATGCAGATAGACTCGTCTTCATAGATTTTATGTTGCGCTTTACTGGAAGTATAAAACGAGCTGATATAACTGAGCTTTTTAATCTTTCGGATGCTGCCGCATCAAAAATGTTAGCTGCATATAACGAACTGCGCCCTAATAATATGGCATATAATCATTCATTGAGAGTAAACACCATAGAGCAAAACTATAAACCTCTCATAAAATGGCGTGCCGACATTGCAATGGGAATGCTAGCTAATGGTTTCAATAAAAATAAAATTTCTGATACTGATACAGCTATCTTGCCATATGAAAGAATAAACACCCTCCCACATCAAATGAACATCAATCATGTAGAACGCATTACAAGAGCGATCAATTGTGGCTATGCAATTCAATGTAAATACTACTCAAAAAACAGTAATAATCATTCGAACCGAACAATTGTACCTTTGAATATTCTACATGATGGTGAACACTGGATATTTAGGGCATATGACCGCTCAGAAAAAGATACCTCTAGAAATAAGTTTAAGTTTTTTAATTTTGCACGAATGCTAGAAGTTAATGAAGATGTATGTATTGAAGAACGAAATAGAAAGCCTTATGAGGACTTAGCTTATGATCCTGATTGGAATATAGATATACCACTTTCTTTAATTATTCATGAGGATAGAAAAGAAAAAAGAGAAAGAGATGCGATACGTATCGACTTTGGTATAGAAGATGGAAGTGATGAATTACTCATTCTTAAAAAACCGGCTTATCTATGGATCTTAAAAAACAAATGGCATATTGATACAAGACCTTTACAAGATGTAAACAATGACCATTGCTCACAAACAAATAAAAAATATTATCGCTTTAGAGTTGATAACTTAAGCATGGTTAACAAGCTCCTTGAACAACATAAGTGTTTTTCGACATTTAATTAATTTCATTGACACGACACTGCCCACGCTGCGCCAACAAATAACACTAAAGGCCCTCAAAGTAATCACAACCCTAACCACACTAACAATCCTTTCTTAACCAAAGAAGGGGCACAGCATTGGGTGGGCGGGGGATGTGGGGGAGCTCAGCATAAAAGGGCGAAGCTATCTTTTATGATTGGACGGAACGACCAAAAGCCACACTTATCGGAACAACCAAGCCCAACAGAAACTCGATAAACGTGACCGCAATAAGCACGTTGTTTGTGCTTTTTGCGCGTGCCATTGCCCCGCTTTGCATGCGCTCTTTTGTGCAAGGCGGATAAACGCTTTTGAGCACCAACTTGTTTGGTGGCCTATGAGCAATTTACACATAACATTGCGGTTATTCCCCATGCTTGGGGCTAGGGGTTGGAAATAAAGCTCTTGGTTGTGTGCTATGGAAGTGAGTGGCGGTTTGCGTTGCCATTTATGACGCTACGTTATGGCCTGTTGAACTAAGTTTAACGGCTCTTGGCCATTATGTGTTTAGTGTGGGAAATGGCAATAAGTAAACCAGAACGAACTGGAATAGTTTGCACACAGACCTTATTGCTTTTGATGTTACTCACTATCCATGCAATTGACGCCACTTTTCTAACTGAGACGGCCTTAAACCGTATCTAGCTAGAACTCCCTCGTGAATTCGTCTTAATTCCTCTAATGCAAGGGCGATAATGTTTTTCTTATCCATTTCTTGTTCATTGCTAACAAACGATTCAATGATATCAAGGGGTTGAGATTCAGGCGTCAGTATGACTTGTTTAACAATCTCTTTTATCTTTGCTCGATATTGCAATCGTTGTTGATCTGGCTTTACTAACTCTTGTTTTACGGCTAGGTATTCTTTTGTTGAGCGCTCGTACGCCCATAAATACAGATCACGCAGCAACTCAATTCTATTCATTTCGTACACACCAAGTACCGCTTTACTGTAGGCTTCTTCTGGTACATCTAAGAACGTAAGAGGACATAAATTAGCTTTAAGCAACGGAATATTCGCAGCTAAACGAGAGGTGCGCTTATTAATGTCCGCAAAAGGTTGCAAGTAAGGTAAATGCACCATGATAAAAAATGATTGCTCAAATGGGTCAATGATTTGATTCGCTTTATTAAGAATCGACTCCAGTTGAATAGAGAGCACCTCTTCTGATGACATCGGTTTATAGACACTCCCACCGATTTCAACAACATGACTACGCACTCGGCCTTCATCAAACGGGTTGGATAATAAGTTTTCTGAAAGCGCACTGTGCAAATTCAATATGGTAAAACGATTGAACTCAACAGAATCGACATTATCAATCAGCAGTTCAATCGCTGATTTATGATTTAAAATCATCTGGGTCTCGATGATGTCTTTTCCTTGTGCAAACTGGCCATGCTCAATTAACTCAACAGTGTCTAATCGGCTATAGGTATTGCCTTCAAGGTGGCTTGATGCCCAAGATAAATCAATTAATAAACGGTTGTAGATGTCTCTTCCATACGTGCCCGCGGGTTGCGTTGCATAGATGGTTTTACCCATGCGATGTAACTGACGGCGAATAGGCTCAGAAAGGTAATATGTTTTATTTGGGATATAGTCATCTAAAAAATCACGAGCATAACCAACAGGTTCACGCTCAAAAATAGGCTTACCTAGATAATTAAGAATGTCATAACTATCAGGTGAAAGTGGGATCGATTTTGGAAAACTATCGGTTGAATTGGCGGCCTCCTCTCTAACAATGCGCGCAATGTATTTGCGAGAACGACCGTCACCAATGACTTCTATTTGCTTGTCTTCAATCAGAGTGTTAAGCCAACGCTGAAGCGTACGGCGAATTAGGTCTGGATGATCAAGAATAATGTCGGAAATAGACACAGGGTGACATTGCTGCTCGATATAACGCTGGATTTCAAACCTATTCATGACAGATACCCTTTTAATTGTGACACTTTCCTGGATAAAGGTGTCACAATTATGGCGTATTTATCCTTTAGTGACAATAAGAGTGTCACAGTAAAATATAGCCTTCTTTAGATTAACGCCCTAAAAGCTCACCTACTTATCTTTGAGTCTGTAGAAAATTAGTTTCGGGGTAATAACCCTATTAAGATAGTATTTTCCTCAAAAACGCGCATAATCTTGCGATACAACACTCAAAAGAGAAATGACCTATGACTAATTTTCAATATTACTTTCACAAGCTGCCTTGTTTTAACTGTAAAAAAACCAAAGTAAACACTGATCTTGGTTGGTTAACAGCAACAATGAAAGATGATGTTCAAGCGCAATTAGCTGCAATTATCGAACAAGGTAACGTTGAAGCTGATCTTTCAGTAAACGTAACTTGTACTAAAGCTGAAGCTCGTGATTACTTATTGCTGAATTTCTACGGTTACTCTGAAGAAGAGCTAGAAGGTCAAATTGAAGCTGACGATGAGAAAGAAGTTGCAGATGAAATCGCAGAGTTGCTAAAAGACGGTAACGAGATAGCGGTATTTGAGCACGAAATCGCTCTACAAAGCTGTATGGATTGTGACGTTGAATAAGCGTTAATAAAGATCAACATACAAATTCTAGGCATTAGCAGAGTTAAATTTGCTAATGCCTTTTTTGTTTTTGCCTCTCGATATTTCTAAATATCAGAAGTACCCCATAAAACAAATCAATGTGTTATTATCCCCTCAAACTGTGAGGACAATAATCATGAAGCTTACCCCCCTACTGAAACAGCCTAAAATCCACTGACTTATTTTAAATTAATGCCAACCCCATTATTTTTATATAAGTTAAAAGGTTTATTATGCAAGAAAAGCACTGGTCAACGTTTCAGTTACTTCATGAAGTCGTAACCAACAAAAACATTCACATTAAAGGCACCCATAGCTATTACAGCGATTGCTGGGATAACGGTTTTGAAGACTCTGTTGTTCGGTATTTACACGGAGATAAAATCAGCCGTCAATGGGAGCCAAGATGGGAAATCGATAAGCTTCATATTGGTGACTACGTCTGTATCGCCGCTGAAGTTATTATCTTAATGGGCGGAAACCATAACCACAGAACAGATTGGTTTTGTTTATACCCATTTATGGACTTTATCGACGACTCTTATGCGAGCAAAGGGGACACTCATATTCATGATGGCGCTTGGTTAGGCATGAGATCAATGATCATGCCCGGCGTAACGATTGGAGAAGGAGCCGTTATTGCCGCAAATAGTGTCGTCACCAAAGATGTTGAGCCATATAGCGTGGTTGCAGGCTCTCCAGCAAAGCATGTGAAATATCGCTTTGAGCCTTCCGTGATAGAAGAGCTATTGTCTTTTAAAGTTTACGATTGGCCTACTGATAAGTTCAATGCGCTCAAACCGCATTTATGCAGCCCTGATTTTGAGCAACTAAAACAAGCAATCGCTTCATATGACGAGCTTAATTAGAGCGTCACAGTTAGTGAATATCATCAGGTAATTCTCCCAAATAGTTCAAACGACTCAAAAAAGGTTAATTGATTGGGTTCAATTAACCTTTTTTATTTATAAATCTATTACTTGCCGTCTGCGCTTAGTTATACATACCACGGATAGGGTAATTGTTTTCTGGATTACGGATAAACTCAAGACCAGAGAGTAATACATTCAAATCAGGACGAACAAAAGGTCCATTTGAAATATCAATGACTTGTACCTGCCCTTTTTCATTAATAACAAAAAGACCCGGCTCAGCAAATAAATGGTCGGTTTCTTGCTCAGAACGAGGCTCTGAAATATACACCCCCAACGTTTGCATTTGCTCTACACTCAAACCATAAGCAATCGGAAAACTCACTGATAATTGTGTCATATGAGTCGTTAGTTGGGCTTCACTGTCAGCCGATACCGCAGCAATATCCACTCCCAGTTCAAGAAAGCGGCTTTTTAGTGTTTCTAGCTCATTTAAGTAACGAGTACACAACGGACAATGCTTACCACGATAAACCACCACCAATTTCCAATCAGCTCCATTTAGTGGTTCCGAAAGGTTAATCATAAAAATAAAGCGTATTCTGTTCCCGTTAAAGGGAACTTTCAGAGCGATAATGGTGACGTATTATTAGATGTCGCCTTAACTGGTGTGGGCATTGTTTTCTTACCTATTTGGATGGCTAAAGAACAGGTAACATCAGGCCGTTTACGTCATATAATGCCTATGTATTCAGGCCAGAATTTACCGATCAATGCCATCTACTCACAACGTCGTTATACGCCCTTAAAAGTCCGTTGTTTTGTTGATTTTTTAAAACAAAAGCTGTCTGAGTAATAATAACTCTTTAGTCATACCTAACTCATAAAGAAAGTAAGCACTAACTTAAATAAATTAGCGCTTCATTGATTTTATTTCAAATTACTTTTCTTAGGGATAGTAACAGATTGTTTCCCGAATACGTTAATTAGCGCACCAGTCACAATCAATCCACCACCTAGATAGGTCCAAATGGATGGAATTTCATTAAATATCCAGACACCTAATAACGCTGAAAAGACAATCTGTACATAAGAGTAAGCAGACGCTTTACCCGCGGCTTGGGTTTGCATTGCTTTGGTCAATCCATATTGCCCAATTTGCGTGAAAATACCGATTAAAACCAAGATCATCGTAAGGAATAGACTTGGCCATACAAAGTCATTCCAAATCAGTACGCTTGATATAGGTAATGCTACTAATGGGAAATAAAAGATAATAACGGAGCTGTCTTCTGTCTGACTGAGTTTTCTAACTATCACATAAGCAATCGAACTCCCTAACGCACCACACAAAGCAACAGCGATACTAAAAATAGGCAATTCACTTGTACTGCCACTGTTCATGCTTGGTTGAACCATGACAAACAACCCAGCAAGACAGAACGCAATGCAGATCATAGTTGATTTTTGAATGTGTTCTTTAAGAAACAATACACCGAGCAATGCGGTAAATATAGGATGGACGTATTGCAAAATGGTTGCTTCAGCCAAAGGTAGAGTCGTCACTGCATAGTAAACACACATAAGAGCCGTTGTGCCTACAGCCCCACGAGCAAGAAGTAATGGCCTATTCTTTCCCCATATCGAAATGCCTTTTCGTTTCACATCTGCATAGCTAATGATCAAAGAAACTAATGCCCTTGCTGCCACAATTTCAAATACAGGAATACCGTAATTACTCACGTATTTTACACACGCCGACATGAGCGCAAATCCAAGCGCAGACAAAAACATAAACCTACCCCCTGTTGGGATCAGTGAAAAAGAGACAGTAGGCATAACAACATCAACCAAATTGAGAAGGTAATGAATGATAGCCTTTATTCTATTACATCCCCAGAATAATCATACTTGTGAACATAATGAAATAGACTTAGTTTCAACATTCGGAACTATCAAAAAAATAAGGCATACTAATTAACAACATAATAATTTAACTGCGAGCACACATGAATTCGATAAATCAGCCATTTACTCTTACCAATGGTCAAGTTATTAAAAATCGTCTATTCAAATCGGCAATGAGTGAACAGCTTGGCGATAAGCAGCATAACCCTACTTCCGGTTTAGTAACCTTATACGCGCGTTGGGCTAAAGGTGGTATTGGTTTATCGATGACAGGTAATGTCATGGTGGATAGAACCGCCCTTGGCGAGCCTAAGAATGTGGTTTTAGATGAAAAAAGTGACCTTACGTTATTTACTGAGTGGGCTAAGGCCGGAAAACAAAATAACTCACACATATGGATGCAGCTTAACCATCCAGGTAAGCAAATCCCCAAATTTTTATGTGCTAACCCTGTTGCTCCCTCAGCTATCTCACTAGAGCGTGGGTTAGAAAAAGGCTTTAATACTCCACGAGCCCTCACTGAGAGTGAAATTCATGAGATCATTACTAAATTCGCTACCAGTGCCAAACTAGCAAAGCAAGCAGGCTTTACTGGAATACAAATTCATGGTGCTCATGGCTATCTTGTTAGTCAATTTTTATCCTCAAGGCACAATCAACGAAACGACAAATGGGGTGGCTCATTAGAAAACCGACTGCGTTTCGTACTCGAAGTATATAATGCTATTCGTAAAGAAGTTGGGGCTGAATTCCCGGTAGGCATTAAGCTTAATAGTGCCGATTTTATGAAAGGTGGTTTCACTGAAGAAGAATCAATGCAGGTTGTGCAAGCCTTAAGTAATAATGGCATCGACTTAATTGAGATATCTGGTGGCACTTACGAGAGTCCATCAATGATGGGAGCCAAAGATAAAAATAAACCAGTAAAAGAAAGTACCGTTAAACGTGAAGCTTACTTTATGGATTACATGGAAAAAGTAAGAACACTAGTTAATACACCTTTAGTTGTGACTGGTGGTTTTCGCTCTGCTCCTGCAATGAATGAAGCCTTAAATACCTCTGCTACTGACTTTATTGGCATTGCACGAACCATGGGTGTTGATCCTGATTTTCCTAACAAACTAATAGAAAACCCAAACCATGGAATGCCACTAGCAGAGCCAACAACAGGCAAACCCGCATTAGATAAAATGGCGATGGTTGGACTTGTTTGGTATGAGCATCAAATGTGGCGTATTGCTGAAGGAAAAGAAGCCGATCCTCAATTGAGTGCATTTAGTGTGGTACTTAAAACCTTACTAAGCGCCGGTTGGTATGCTTTTAAAAAGCGGAGAGCGTAAGCAGAGAGCGTAGAGACCAACACACCTCTAACGACTGAACCATATTAGTTATGCTATATCGCGTAGCTAATATGGATACCTATCACTCAACTTCGAATTTTTAATATTCTCTTATTTGCCTTTCACTTTACTCTTCAAGTTCTGCATAAAGGTTTTAAAGTGCGGCATAAAATCAGCAAACAATTCATGTTTACGGTTTGCCATCATAACAGGGCCGAGTAAGCGCAATGCTACGCCTACCTTTGTTGCTGTTTCTGGTTCTAAACCACTTTTTTGCTTTAATTTGTTCACGATATTAAAAACATCTTCACGATCTTGAAATTCAAACGCCAATGTTTGAGCTGTTTCTTGCTCTGGTGTTATCTCTTCAATCGTCACTCGGTAACACTTATCTTTTCTAATTTTAGGGATCATAGTTCTACCTTCTAATAATCTTAATTGTGTCGTAAATAACAACAAACTGATTTGAGTCTTCCCTTGAAAGAACACTCAATTAAGTTGATAATATCAACTATATATTTTTAGTTGACAATGTCAACCATATTTTAAGTGGTAATATTTATGTCTGATAGAAAATCATTAGATAGCTTGTTCACGTTAGTGCATACATTTAAACGCAATTTACATGATCAAATAGAAGAGTTAGATCTTGGGATCACGCCTATGCATGTGCGTGTTATCAAAATAATTAACCATAAACCGCATTGCACAGCCGTTGATATTGCTAACTATTTAAATCGCGATAAAGCTCAAGTAACACGTCTCTTAAGCAGTTTATTAGCACAAGAACTCATCATTAAAGAACCAAACCCTGAAGATAAACGCAGCCAATGCCTTCGTATCACTGAAGATGGAAAAGAGATCATGAAAAAAATCTCGGGGATTGATAAAAGTATGTTTGAAAAGATGTCTGTGGATCTCTCTGATGAAGAGATCGCTGAATTTAAGCGTATTGCAGAGAAGATGGCGAGAAACCTTAATAACTAAAAAAGGGCGAAATTCGCCCTTTTATTACAAAAATATTAAGCTTTAACTCTGAACTTCAGGGTCCATTGATATTTTCGCTTTTTCTTCTGCTTCTAACGCTTCACCACGCGCAATTAATTTTTGAATAACTTTAGATAACCCTAGCGTCAATACCGCCATAAATGCAGCCACTTGCGCTAGCATATAGAAATAGCTGGTGTATACCGTCTCCACCACTTCTGGTGTAAATACGATGTCTTTTGGTAACGCGATTTTCGTTGCAATTACCGCAGCTAAAATGCCACTTAATGAAATAGCAACCGCACGTAAACCGATTGAAAACGCAGCAAGGTAACGTGGCACCATTTCAAAAATAAACCCAGCCCCCAAAGCCCCAACAATAAGCTCAGCACCCGATTGGAAAAAATGAACCAGTAAAATCCAGTCCGCTGATATTTTGCCATTTTCGCCAATTGAGCCAGCAGAAAGCCCTAACAATCCAAAAGCAATCGTACTTAGCATAAATGCACCCGCAATTTTAGTCGGGATTGTTGGTGAATAGCCTTTGCGATCTAACCATGCATAAAGTTGAATCATTGGCCCACCAAGAACAAAACACCATAGAGGGTTAAATGCCATATTCGATTCAGGATGGATAGGAATAAAACCAAGTAACGTATCATCCATTAAATTAATGGCGTACATGTTCATTGAGGTAAACATTTGGCCATAAAAGAAATAGAACACAATAAGAATACAAACCGTAATTAATACTGCGACCATTTTGTATTGGTATGCACGCGTCGCTCTTGTTATCTCATAAATAAAGTAACCAATAGCGCCAAAGCCTAAGGTATAAAGAATGTATTTACCTGTATCAAGATTTGAGAAAATCCAAAATATTAAGCCGAGCATAGCTGCTGAACCAGCAAAAAACAGTGCCCAAGTTTTTAATGGCAGTGGCGTTTTATCTAAATCATTACCAACACTCACTAGCTCTTTACGGAACTTATAAAACATAAGTAAATTTAGCGCCATTAAAATAGCAGATACAAAAAATACGCCTTGGTAAGCTAGGTAAGCAATTAAAAAAGGAAAAAGGTATTTAGCAGAAAAAGAGCCAAGGTTGTTAATTGAATAATTTACGGTAAGACCTTGTTGAAAAGCCTCGCGGTTCGTCTCTGAATATGAATTACCAAAAAGAACCGTTGGGCATGTTGCTGATAATCCACGAGCAAAGCCAATTAAGGCAATAGCCAGAATACTCATAGGCACATTAAGATGACTCGCACCAATACCTAGTAATAAAAAACCAGCTAAATAAGTGGCATAACCTATGTATACAGCACGAAATGCACCTATAAACTTATCGGCTAAAAAACCACCAACGGCAGAAAATACAGGACCAACCGCACCAAAGGCCCCCATCATCATGATGGTGTCAGCTTCGCTATAATTAAGATCATCGAGAAAGAATTTAGTGAGAAGTACAAAGGCACCATAAAAAGCGGCACCCCATAAAAATTGTCTGAGGATCAAAACCTTAGCTATCGTGGGAAATCGTGCATTATTGTCTTGCATACTACTACTCCAGAATTATAATGACATTATTAACACCTACTTTTTGTAGGTGTATTTTTTGCCTTTATATCATCTGAAGCTTTCACCATTTGATGCATAAGTCCCAAACTTAAGTGTCAACTTTTTCTATTTAACAGAATGAGAACCAACCCTTAAATTTATTTATTAATAACTAACAATATTGTTATTTGCACTCATATAAATTAAAAATAACGCATCATTGCAGATAAATCATCTACATATGTAGCTATTTGTAGTTATTAAATAAAAAGGACAACGCTAAATTAACGTTGTCCTTTATACTCATGCACTACAAATTGCATTTTTCTCTTTTACTCAACAGGTAATAATTCAATTGAATCCTGATTAAGCGACTGTCGAAAGAAATCTGGCATGGATTCCATAGTAAAAACAACAGCTTCTTCAAAAATGGTTGTAGAACCACTAAGTGTCCAATAAGAGCTTCCTTTGCTTGTGTTCACTTTAACTTTAAAACGCGTTGGAGTGGTGGTGACCATTTTTCTATTCCTTAAATAACACACCAGATCATGCTACCACTTTCATATTATGAAACCAGACTTTTGACTTATAATTCTCAAACTTTCTCTTTCTTATCAAGAGGTTGTATAAAAATAGTTATTTAAGTGTTAATTATTACCAATTAATTAGCACTATAAAAGAACGAAATTAACAGCAATAATCCAATTTTTCTTTAATTATCAAATAGTAAATCTTACTTTCCACGCACAAAAAATAATTATTGATATAGCGCAAAAAATCACCGGATGATTAGGCGTAAGTTATTTTGTACCTAACATTTTTGAAGGAATAAAAATGACGATATCAAAAGCTTATCAAAGAGATATTCTCGGCTTGGCTTTCATTATTTCAAGTGTATTAGCAACACTCTATATCCTTTTGGATATATCGGCTTTATTTGCTTACTTAAACCATGAAGAGAAAATAGCATCCATATTCATCCATGAATCCATCTATTTTTTAATCTTTTTAATTCCTCCTTACTTTATCGCTAAGTACATGAATCGAAAGGATACAATCAAATAAACAGTAGATAAAAAGGGAGTGGCGCCCCTTATCTTCTTTTTCATTTATTTAATTTAATTAAACACTAGTTTTAAATTATTCAATTTTTCTAAACTAAAAGGAACGATAAGATCACTTTAAATTTCAGACATAAAAAGGAATGGCTATGTGCGATTTAAATGATGATTTTGAAGACTTGGAAATCAAACTCACAAAAGCAGAGATAAAACTATTAGGTTGGGATGACAAAGAGTGGCTGATTGAAGCAATGGTATTTGTTTTCTTCATATGCGCAATCATTACTTTCTATTGTTCCTAACCATTACTTTATAAATCAGTTTTCCTAGTTAGAAACAATAGAACTCAGAACAATAATTAATGTGTTGTTCGGCTTGGACCGTTACGCACTAAATCTTGACCCGTTTGAAACACTTCCTCTGTTACCCAACGAGACAATAAAAGCTGATGCTTATCATCCAATACGGCAACAAAACGGCGACCATCTTTATTGCTTGTTGCTAATGCAATGCCGGCAACATTTGTTAAGCCAAAACCACCATTTTCAATTGAGATTAAAAACGTTTCTAGATCTTCTAGGTTTGTGATGATGTCTGCATCGTTGTTCATAATTACATACTCTTACTGGGCTATATTGATTCTTTTTTAATCGTGCATCTAAAACGAGCTATTTTACAAGTTTCGAAACAAACAGAATGTTACGGTGTTTAGCCTGCCAAGGCAATCCATTCAAAGAACTGAAACAAATAAAATAGCCTTTAACTATCTAGATAAAGGCTATGTAACATTATTTATAATTCAATTTAAATTCGCTAAGAAATTGTTCTATTCTTTCTTCATCACGATCATTTAGTTGGTAGTCAGGCTTTCGGTTGTAATCGGAACTGATAATGCCACGCTTCTGCAAAATCCGCTTCTCAATAGCAATAATATACTCACAATGCCCCATCCACTCAGTAATGTACTCGAACAATGTATTATGTAACTCTTTCGCTCGATTACGATTTCCACTTACCCAATGTCGGTATATCTGAACATATACCTCAGTAAACGAACACCCAGGCATCACACCTTTACCGCCGATACTCAACATATCTAACATGAACAACCCAGCATAACCGTTCATCACAACCGCTTCAGGACAAAGAGATAATAGCTCTTGCGTATATTCAACAGGCGGATTGCATTCAATTTTAAAGACCGCGTGAGGGAACTCTTTTGCTAGTGCGTTCATTTCACTCGGTTCAATAGGCAACCCTGTTTCAGCTGGTGCGTATTGCACTAATACAGGCACAGTTACAGCACTTAATACCGCTCGAATGTGCTCAATAATTTGCTTATTGCTCGGCTTTAAAAAGAATGGTGGCAATAGCATTAGAGAGTCGACACCTTTGTTCTGATATTCTCTTGCCGCCTTTACAGCGAGCTCTGTAGAGTGTTCAGTTACAGAAATGCAGCTATAAATATCACTGTCTTTTAAACTACCAATAAACTCTGTTGCTAATATTTGTTTCTCATTTTGACCTAATTTATAAAACTCACTCGCAATACCAAAGAGCGTTAATCCGTGGCATTGTGTCTGTTTTAAATGATCCAATAATTTAATAAAACTAATAAAATCAACTTCACCATTACTTAAAAAGGGCATAGCAACAATAGGGTTTACCCCATAAATGTCTTTTGCATTTATCATCGTAAAATAGCTCCTGTGGCAGAGGTTCCTACTCGTTCACGATACAAATCCATAAACCCGTTTGGTGTTTGTTTATTAATTGGTGCCCAATATTGTCTGCGTCTATCAAGCTCTTCTTCAGATACCTCTAAGGTAAGATCTCGATTATCCAAATCAAACGTAACTGTATCGCCATCTTCAACCAAACCGATAACGCCACCCTCTTCGGCTTCAGGTGAGATATGGCCAACAAATAACCCTCGATTAGAGCCAGAAAAACGACCATCAGTAATCAAGGCACATTCATTGGCGAGTCCCATACCTTCTAACAATTTCATTGGCTTATACATCTCAGGTAAGCCCGGACCACCTTTTACGCCTTCATATCGAATAACGAGTACAGAGCCTTTTTTAATCTTTTTATCCATAATGGCTTCGATAGCACTTATCTCAGAATCAAAGACCACGGCTTTTCCTTTAAAGGTAAACATATCTGCAGGAACAGCAGCTGGCTTAATCACAGCCCCTAAAGGAGATAAGTTCCCTTTTAAAACACCAACACCGGCTTCTTTTAAAAATGGAGATGACAAAGGCTTAATAATTTCACGACGAGTCGTTTCTGTAATTTGAGAAAGAGATTCCGCCTTTGTCCCGACAACTGTCATCGCATCTAAGTGAAGCAAAGAAGCAATTTCTTTTTCTACCGCAGCCATTCCTCCCGCTTCATGAAAATCAATCATGTCGTATTCAGATGCAGGATAAATAGAGGCGACTAGTGGGATAGTTTTACTTAATTTATCAAACTCCTCTAATGCGAGTTCACCTAATCCGGCTTCATAATGAAGTGCTTGTAGATGTAAAATAGCATTAGTCGACCCACCTGTTGCTAATAAACAACAAATAGCATTATGAATTGATTTTTTGTTGATAATTTGACGAGCATTAACTCCATCGTATGCCATATCAACAATACGTTTACCACTTAAATAACCAACATTGAGTCGTTCTGGCGCGATTGCAGGAATCGTTGAGGTTTGTGGTAATGTCATCCCTAAGCTTTCGGCTAAGCATGACATGGTATTAGCCGTTCCATACATAGTGCATGACCCGACGGTAGGTTCTGCAATATCCTCGATATGACGAAATTCTTCTTCATCAATCTGGCCTTGCTCTTTCCATCCAATGGCTTCCGTTACGATATTTCCATCCCAATGTTTACCTTTATATTCTGCAGGATACATAGGCCCACCATTGACCATAATTGCAGGAATATCTAAACGTGCAGCTGCCATTAACATTGCTGGAACGATTTTATCGCATGAGCCAAGAAGTACCATTGCATCAAAATTATGAGCTCTTACCATCACTTCAATTGATGCCGTAATCACCTCACGAGCAGCCAAAATGTATCGCATACCTATGTGACCTTCTGCAATACCATCACATGGAGCAATCGTACCAAAAGTCATGGCGGTTCCACCGGCCTCTTCAATCCCTTTAATAACCTCTGCACCAACTTTATCTAAATTAGCGTGACCTGCCGTGGCATTGGTATAACTGTTTACGACGGCAATGATGGGTTTACGCAACCCTTCATCTGAATGTCCCATAGATTTATATAAGGCGCGTTTTAGTGCACCATTATCTTCTTTCAAAATATCATTAAAATGCGGTGTGCCACATTGATTACAAGAATTACAATTACTCATGATTACCACTCCGCAAATGAACCGTCTTTGTTTGTCCAGTGAGGATTACGCCAGCGTGGATTAATCTTGCCCTGCTCTCGCATAAAAGCTTCATTAATCTCAACGCCTAAACCGTCCCCTTCTAAATTTAGGCAATAGCCTTCGTCAAAGGAAAAAGCATCTTTATTATCAATATAATCAAGAACATCATTACCTTTGTTATAATGAATCCCAATGCTCTGCTCCTGAATAATCGCATTTTGAGAACACGTATCTACATGAACAGATGAAGCCAATGCAACCGGACCTAAAGGACAATGAGGGGCAAGAGCAACATCATAAGTCTCAGCCATGCTCGCAATTTTTTTCATCTCAGTAATGCCACCGCAATGGCATACATCAGGCTGAATAATATCAATACCACCACGTTCAAGAAGTGCTTTAAAATCCCAACGAGAGTGTAAACGTTCACCCGTTGCAATTGGGATTGCTCCATACTGCGCTATTTCATGAATCGCATCTAAATGTTCTGGTAAAACAATCTCTTCCACAAACATTGGGTGCATAGGTTCAAGTTCTCGCATAAGAATTTTTGCCATCGCTTTATGCACTCGACCATGAAAATCAATGCCGATACCCATATCAGATCCAACCGCATCTCGGATGGATTGCACACGAGTTAACAGAGCATCTATTTTGCTGTAATCATCAATATAATTAAGCTCTTCTGTGGCATTCATTTTTATCGCAGTAAATCCCTCATCTTGCTTTTCTTTAGCCATTCGAACCACATCGTCTGGGCGATCTCCCCCGATCCATGAGTAAGTACGAATTTTATCTCGACACTTTCCACCAAGGAGTTGATAAGCAGGAACTCCCAATGCCTTTCCTTTTATGTCCCACAAAGCCTGATCAATACCAGCTAATGCGCTCATAAATACAGGGCCACCACGATAAAATGATGAGCGGTGAAGATAGTTCCAATGTAATTCAATATCCCTAGGATCTTTCCCTATTAGGTATTCCATCATTTCATCAACACAAGTATGTACCGTGTGTGTTCGCCCTTCTAAGCTTGGTTCCCCCCACCCGACAATGCCTTCATCAGTGACTATTTTGATAAAGCCCCAACGAGGTGGAACAATGAATGTTTCATAACTTACAATTTTCATATCATCACCAATTAACCAAACAGATTAGGTAGGAACGTAATAACTTCAGGAAGTAAAACGAGAGAGAATTGAACCAATAACATACTTAATAAGAATGGTACGATTGCTCGACTTAACTGAACCATTGATGATCCTGTTATGCCTTTTGCTACAAAGAGATTAACCCCGACAGGCGGAGTAATAAGCCCTAACTCAGTACCAACAATTAAAATGATACCGAAATGATATGGACTCACTCCAAGCTGAACCAAGATAGGTAAAAATAGTGGGGTATAAATAAGTATTTGAGCCGCGGTTTCGATAAACAGGCCAGTAAACATAATAAGCACAACAAAAATCATTAAGATAAGTGTCGCGTTATTAGTGTATGACAGAATAAGTTCGCCTATCATTTGTGGTATTTGACTGATCGTTAAGTAACGAGCAAATGCCGTGGCAAAGCCTAATATAATAATGACACACCCCGTCGTCAGTGCGGCTTTAACGATCACTGGGCGTAAATCACTAAACTTCATTTCCTTATGAACGAACAAACTAATAATTAAGGTATAAATTACCGTAATACATGCAGCTTCTGTCGCAGTAAAAATACCCGAATAGATACCACCAAGAATAATAATTGGTGTTAGTAGTGCCCATTTTGCTTCTTTTAAGGTGGTCTTCACTTGCTGTAGGCTAAAGTCTTCATCTTGACCTTTATACCCACGACGTTTAGAGATCCAGTACACGACTAAGATAAGTCCAGTACCGATCATCGCACCAGGAATAAACCCTGCTAAAAACATATCACCAATGGATATTTCAGCCGTAACCGCATAAATAATCATTGGAATTGAAGGTGGGATAAGAATACCAAGTGAGCCTGCGGATGCAGTTAATGCACCTGCAAAATGACGGTTGTAACCTTTTTCTATCATCGATGGAACCATCATTGAACCAATGGCAGCAACCGTTGCAGGAGATGAACCAGAAATAGCGGCAAAAAACATACACGCCACAACCGTAACAATACCTAAGCCGCCAGCAGTACGCCCAACAAGACTTGAAGCAAAGTTAACTATACGACGAGATAATCCGCCGGTTTCCATAACAAAACCAGCCATAATAAACATAGGTATTGCAAGATAGGTAAACGAATCTAATGCTGAAAATGAAAGTTGAGCGATAAATGAAACAGGGATATCACTTAAAAATAGAGCAAAAGCCGTCGTCATACCAATACTAATGGCAATAGGCATACCAATAAAAAGTAAGACCACAAAAGCCAACATCGCGATTCCGAAAGTAGCCATTAGTCACACCCCACAGATATATTTGATTCATCTAATTTATTTGTTAATCGTAAATAAGCACGCTGAATTAAGCGCAGCGCTATTAAATAAAATGAAAAAGGAACAACGGCGTATACCCAACCAGAACTCCACCCAAGAGCAGGCGTTGTTTGTTCAACATCAAGGGTTTCAATCGTAATTTCAATACCGTAATAACCGATATAAATCATAAAGATAGCAAAAGACAAATCAATGATAGTATCTAAAATTCGCTTATTTGCTCCTTTGATATAATTATCAATCACTTCAACACGAACATGTGCACCTCGAATAACCGCTAAACTTGCTGAAATATAAACAAGTGCAATAAAAACATATCGAGATAATTCTTCTGTCCACGACAACGAAAAGTTAAATACAAAACGAAATAATATTTGCAAAAAACAGAGAATAATAAGAGAAGAGAACAGTAATATACTGACGTACTCTTCAATATTATTCATAAAATAATTAATTTTATTTTTCATAATACAAACCTAAAACAATCAGAGCTCCTATATAGAAAAGGAGCTCTATTTCCATGTTTATTGAAGAGAATCTACAGTTGCTGTTAGCTCACGATATAATTCAGGGTTAATATCATCAGCAAATTGCTGAACAACAGGCGCTACAATTTCACGCATTTTTGCTTTTTCTTCTGGAGAGATTTCAGTGTAAACCAAGCCAGCATCAATCATATTTTGTAATGACTGCTTATCTTGTTCACGCACTGAAGTTCGCATATGGTCGATAGCAACTTTAGCTGCATCATTTAATGCCGTTTGTTCTTCTTCAGATAAGCCATTGTAGAATCGCTTACCAACAACAAACACAACCCAACTATACACATGACCAGTATTTGATACGTATTTTTGTACTTCATACAAACGCTGTGAATAGATATTGGTATATAGATTTTCTTGACCATCTACCACGCCTTGTTGAAGTGATGAAAACAGCTCAGAAAAAGCCATTGGAGTCGGGTTTGCACCTAAAGCACGGAATGAATCTAGGTGCGCTTTATTCTGCATGGTTCTTAATTTTAGCCCATCGAAATCTTTTGCTGTAGCAATAGGACGAGTGTTATTCGTTACATGTCTAAAACCAAAGTTCCCATACCCTAAACCAACATAGCCCGCTCTTTCTAATTTAGATGCTAACTTCTGTCCCCATTCACCATCAACAACTTGGTTAGCAATATCTTCTGTAGGAAAAATAAAAGGCAAAGATAAAATATTAAAATCCTTGACGATATTTGCTAGTACCGCTGGAGATGGAAGGTTCATTTGTACAATATTTTGTTTAATAGCTTCGAGAGCTTCTTGGTCATTGCCTAACTGATTATTAGCAAAAACCTTCACATCGATACTATTATTCGTTGCTTGTTCAACGTGTTCTTCAAATTTCTTCATTGCAGCGTATTCGAAATGTGATTCAGGAACCCCAATCCCGATTCTCATTGTTTTAGCAGCATTCGCATAGGATGAAACAGCAATCATCGACACAGCACATAGCGTAAAAAGTTTGTTCAGTTTCATAATTTATTCCTTTGTAGGGAGAGTAAATTGTTTTATTTTTGTGTGCCTAACCAAGCTTTTTTATAGGCATGACTACGGCTTTTTAGCTCTTCTAGCGACATACCTTTTTGATACAATCCAGACCCAAGACCAAATCCATCAGCCCCAACATCTAAATACTCTTGCATACTTTCTTTGTTTGCAGCCACACCACCAACAGGAAGGCAAACCGTTCCTTCTGGCAGTACAGACTTCATTGCTTTTATTCCTTTTGCTCCAATCACTTCAGCAGGAAAAAACTTCAATGCAGAAGCACCGCAAGATAATGCAGTAAACGCTTCTGTTGTTGTTTGAACTCCCGGCATAACAATACAATCCCGCTTAGATGCAATACTAATTACATCTGGATTCATATTCGGTGTGACAATTAATTTTGCTCCAGTCTCTAATACATCAATCAATTTTTGTTGATCGGTTACTGTACCAGCTCCTACGATAGCTTTATCACCATATTCATCCACAAGTAACTTAATACTCATTAATGCGTCAGGGCTATTGAGAGGAACTTCAATAAACCGATCCCCCTCTTCAATCAGTATCTTGGCTGCTGGTAAAATTTCACTTGGCAAAATACCGCGTAAAATAGCGACAAGAGGTAATGATTGAAAAAATGGATTTGCTTTTAAGTTAGTCATTACTCTTATTTTCTCCTTTAAATGATTGATATAAATGATTCATACCAGCCAAAAAGCACTCATCTCCACTAACTTGTTGAGCGTCAAAACCAAGATGGTTCAACGCTTGAACATAACGTTCAGTCAGTAAAAAATTACCAACAACAAAACACGATTCTGTTATCGACAATTGACTTAATTCATGGCCAATTAATAAACCAGATAAATAGGATTCAATATTGTGTTCATCAATTTGATCGAATAATCGCCTTGTCCGAACGCTGAATAAGATTTGATTTAGCGGATGTTGGCGTCCTAAACAAACGCCATCTAAAAAGACATGTTGAGAGTTATGTTGAATAGGTAAGTCTTTACCTAGAATGGAATGGTGCTTTAAAAGAGAGAACAACTCTCCTGTCATTACGGTAGAAAAACGCTCTAAAAGACCATTTTTCCAATAAACATGTTTACTATGAGTTCCGGGTAAAATAGAAAAGAATGTAGACTTTTTAATAATATCTGACAAACCAATCAGCTGTACCTCTTCTCCTCTCATTACATCAGGCATTCCTACCGAATTATGAGAACAACTCACACCAGCAATAATATTAGCTTGCCCGTTAAAGACAGTAACTGTATTTCCTATAAATTCAGAAATACTTGCTGGCGTTTTGATATATTGTGCTTCCTTCCAACCTTGTTTTGAGCCAACCATTCCAGCCATTAAAATAGGAAGAGTTGGACAAGCAGTTAGCCAATGACCAATTAATCCTTCAAGAGTGCTAGGAAAGTCTCCTTTCTTAACACTCAATAATCCTTTTGATTCTTCTACACGCGAAAGACATTCCCCTTGCTCATTCATTAAAAATGCACGGAAATTGGTTGTCCCCCAATCTATCGCTATCCAATTATTTTCCACCAGACCTCCAAGTCAGACAAACAATAACAACTTGTATGACAAGAATACTAGTGATAAAAAAACAGTGATACCGTGATCACTGTCTAAAATTGATTAATTAATATACTTAATGTATTTATTTGCAACATTGGTAACCTTATTTATCGCATTAACAACAATCATCTTCATTTCATTACGAGCGGATTCTGGTTCTCTCATACGAACAGCATCCATAACTCTAAAGTGTTCATCCAATGCCGGCTTACTTAAAGTCAAATCGTTATCGCAAGTTTGCTTAAACGAGACTGTCATGGCTGTAGTCAGTGCATCTCCCATTGCGATTAAAAATGGGTTATGTGTTGCTAAAAGTAATGAGTGGTGAAAGCGAACATCACCTTTTGTCATCATTTCCTGATCTTTTAACTCCACACCTTTTACCATTAAATCATAGGCTTCCTCTATAAGAGCAAGATCTTTTCCTGTTGCATTTATCGCCGCAAGAGAAGCTATATTTGGTTCAAAAACTAATCTTGTTGCCATTAAATGGCCAATAATCTCATCATTTACCTGAAATTCGGCAACCCAATTAAGTACGGCATTATCCAACCAATTCCATTCTTCTGGAGAGTTAACCACACTACCACTTTTCGGTATTATAGTAATGATCCCTTTACTTGATAAATTCTGTAATGCTGCTCTTACAGAGGTTCTTGATACATCTAGTTCCTTTGCAAGGTAGTTTTCTCCCATTAGAGAGTCCCCACAAACTAAGTCATTAGTAAAGATTAATTTCACTACATATTGCTGTACTATTTCTGTTTTAGAAAGGCTCATTCTTATCATACAAGTTAAAAGACATTAAGAACATAATATGCGTAATATTGGTGATTGTATAGCCAGATAGCAAAAAACCGCCTTTATTCAAAATAATAAAGGCGGTTTTATTTATATTCGACTTTCGATAATTAAAAACGATAACCCACAGTTAACGATAATTGATCTTGGTCTTGATTATCAATATTGAAGAAGTCATAACGAAGATCGGTATACAATCCCATATTTAAATTAGCACGTACACCCATACCTCCCATTAATGAAATTTCTTTAAATGAATCACTAATACCATCATATGATAGCTTCTCATTTACTCGAGCTAGGCCTACTGCACCATATGGTTTTACTGACCACTCTTCAAATTTAAACGTGTAACCAATATCAGAATCTATTTTTAATGTACTTCCATCTAAATCAACACCGTACTTACTGCCGTTATTATTTTGATATGATGCATTAATGCCAAAAATTTGGTTAATATCATAACCATACTCAAGTTTAATACCATCCCCCCAATCAGCTCCTCGGTTATCAAAAACCAATTCTGTATTCGAGTAACCACCACCAATTCGGTGGCCACTAAATTCATTGTCTTCAAAAATAGAAGCTGACACTGAAGGAGTTAAAGCTAAAGTAAATAGACTTGCTAGTAAAATTTTTGGAGTATTGTTCATAATAAATCTCGCTTATTAGGTTATCGAATCCATTCAATAAAAATTAATTAATCATTTCGTATTGGAGTGAATAAGATAGAAATTAGCTTTCTTCATTATCTTGATTATTCTGCTCTTCTAGATCCGCCAGTTGCTGCTCTAACTCGCGAATTTTAATTTCAGCTTCAAGCTCAGCTAGGCGTTTTTCTGCATCACTACGATTATCTTGTGAATGACCATCAGCTAAAACTTGAACATCTTTACTATTTCGAGAATCTTCTAAGTCTTTCATTGAACCAGCAACACCACCAGTAACACCACCAACGGCTGCACCTTTTACTGCTAATCTCGCATCACCAGTTACGGCACCTAAAGTAGCACCAACCAAGGCTCCGCCAACCGCGCCTCGGTTTCTTGCTGCGTTTTCATTATCAGCATCCATCGCTGGTGAAGCACATCCTGTGACAACAAATGTAGAGGCAATCAATACTGCTTTTACTTTATTGTTTAGGAAGAACATAAATAGACTCTCTCTGTTTTGTGGGAACAAATGAATAATAAGAGAGTTAGAGGAAGGAGAGAATTGAACGTTAGTTATAGCGCTGATAACCACGGTTTATCACACTATCCAAAAGCTAAAAAGCGGTTATAAAAAAACCGCCAATCAGATGGGCGGTTTTTTATTAGCTCATAATAATATGATGGTATTAATAAGCGCTTGTCTCATACCCTTTTTTACGGCTACGAGCTTCAGCAATAGCACCATGTACCATTTTACCAAAGGCTTTATCCTTTGCGCGTTGTTCAGCTAGGCTTGCACCATTAATAGCTTGCTCACGCATTAACTTTTGGTAGCTCACCAAACGGCGCTCATCGAGCTCACCAGAATCAACCGCTTTTAGTACAGCACAACCCGGCTCTTTGGTATGTGAACAGTCACTAAAACGACACGTTAACGCAAGGTCTGTAATCTCACTAAATGTGGCATTCACACCTTGCTCGCAATCTGCTAGTTGCAATTCACGCATTCCAGGAGTATCCATTAACAAACCGCCTTGAGGCATTAGCTTAAGAGCTCGGTGTGTTGTTGTATGTCTACCTTTGCTGTCATCTTCACGGATTTCGCCCGTCTCTTGAGCTTCAAATCCAAGCAATCCATTAACTAATGTTGATTTACCAACACCAGATGAACCTAAGAAAGCGATAGTTTGACCATTTTTACAATAGCTATGTAACGCTGTTAGCTCTTTCGCATCTAGCGCATTCACACTGTATACGCTCATCATACGATTCAGTTTTTGCACTTGATCTTGTTTATCATCAGCATCGTCGCATAAATCAGCTTTAGTCAGAACAACCACTGGCTCTACTTCCGCTTCTTTTGCAATAGCAAGATAACGCTCAATACGGCTCAAATTGAAATCGTTATTCAAAGAACATACGATCATGACACTATCAACATTCGCAGCAATCAGCTGTGATGCGACTTTAGAACCCGGTGCCTTACGATCAAACAATGATTGTCTATCTAGTACACGCTGAATTCGTAGATCTTCATCAAATAGTACCCAATCACCCACACAAACACGCTCATCACCAGATGGTGGTAATAAACTCACTTGGCCTTGCTCACTCAAAACAATCACATTGCTTCGATGCTGTTCAATAATTCGACCAACCTGAAAATCAGTTAAATCTTCAAAAGTCAGTTGTTGTTGAAAATAAGGTCGCCAGCCTAGTTGCGATAGTGTGAGAATTTGCTCACTCATTTGTTGCTCCATACATATGGTAGATTGTTTACCATTGATAGGGATATATAAAAATCAATGGTAAGCAATCTAATGCAAATCCCTCATAAAACAAGGTGTTTAAACTGCTCTATTTTGCTCCGAGATTTTACCACCGTATACAGAAAAAATAGCAATGAAAGTTTTTCGATGAACCTCTCTTTTTCATCGTTTTAAGATCTTGGTAGCAATTATTTACAACAAGATGATAAACAAATGAAGTTTTACTTTTATTCTCATCAATTAGCCCCACTATTTTTCCGTTTTTACAGAAAAAATATGATTAGTTCAGAGTATGATAACCTTCCTATTTATTTGAAAATTGAACAAAAGCGGCAATGAATAACGAAAACGACAAATAATGATTTTATTTCCTTAAAAGCCAAGCAGTCACAAATAAATACCTTATACTTACTTATTCACAAATACGGTGGCCAAAAGAATTAATTCGCTTTAGATCCCACTCTCTTTTTCGCTCCGATCAGCTTAGCTAAAGGATTATGCATATGGTGATTCGTATTTTATGGTTTTTTTATTTGGGAATCTTGGTTGGTTGCAGTTCTCATGTTCCCAAAAAAGACAGGGATAACGTAAGAAACGAAATAAATACCACCTCCTCTGAGATCATCACTAAAATCAGTAAAGACTACCCTGATGTAGCAGACCAACTTCAATCAGCAAAAGGTTATGGTACAGTCAGTTTATCTGGCATCATGGTTCCTGCAATTGGAGGAGCGACAGGAAGAGGCGCTATCTATAACAATGAAGATTCTTCAATTACTTATATTGATGTTAACCGATATGATCTTGGTATAGGTTTAGCTCTTGGTAATTATCAAGCTCTCGCAATTTTTGATACTGAAGAAGCAATAGCAGAGTACAAGCGAGGCGTTCACACTCTTTCTCTTGAAGCGGCCTTAAACCTTGATGATGAAGGAACTACAACTTCAGCCGCACTTCTTGATGCAGAAAACGATGTTCCAGTTTATGTACTATCAAATTCAGGTTTCGGTGCAACAGGAACATTACGATACTTATCGACCTCCGTTAACCACGATTTAAACGATACTGGGTTAGGTGACTTTACCATTCCAAATAAAACCGAACCTACAGAAGCAGATAGCTATTCACTAGAACCAACAAAAGCTCCGAAAAAATGGGAGAGATCACTTCCTTTTTATGCACAAGCCGTCATTGATAAAGGTTACTCATTACCCAAGCCTTATGGCATAAGCATCATCTATACAGATACTTTTCAATACATGGATATCAGTGATTTAGATGTGGGGATTAATGGGTCTAAACAGTATCCTATTGATTTTGTTTCTTTTGATAACAACAGTAATAACACGAGATCGCCTCAGTTAAAGCTAGATGCGTGGTTATTTCCTTTTATGAATGTCTTTGGAGCAGTAGGGAAAATTAAAGGGACAGCTGATATAGGAATACAATTCAGCGGCGATGATTTAATTAAACAATTAGGTAGAGATTGCAGCGGAATATTAAAGCCTCCATCATGTAGGCTACAAGGAAAAAATCCTAATGTTAGTGTTACCGCGCATTTAGAAGGTACAAACTATACCTTAGGAACCATATTGGCTTCTGGGTGGAACAGTTATTTTATTACTCTACCTATTTCAGTAACTTACGCTGATATGAAAAAGAATGATGCAGAAGGGTTAATCGTCAATATCTCACCTAGAGTAGGAAAGATATTCCCGATCACAGGCCCTCAATCTATCGCCGTTTATGCCGGAGGTACCTACTTAGATAGTACATTGACATTAACCGGAACGTATAATTACGAAGGGGTTGGCATTGACTATAAAGTAAAACAAAGTAATACGGATAAATGGGCTAGCTTAGTTGGGGCTAATTACGTATTTAATCAAAATTGGTCATTAGCCATGGAATACGGATGGAAGTCAGATAGAAAAAGACAATTTATCACACTTCTAAATCGACGCTTTTAGATCACAACGTGTATAACGATAAATAAATCGCTTTATTACGATCCGCTAGCGATTCTTTTTCAAAAAGTTAGCTATGGATGCTTTAGGTGTTTTACCTATCTTCATCATTAATTCAAAGCTTGGATTTACTATTCCGTGCTCTCTTTCTAACGTCTCTAATAATACCAGCCATAATGATGCCGTAACCTCAGCATCAGCTAATGCTCGGTGAAATACACCATCATTCTCAATTTGATGATAAGCGACCAAATCACCTAATTTATGCGATGATGCTTCTTGAGTTAATCGTCTAGACACTAATAGTGAACAAGCAAAATCCCCATAATATTCACGCTGGATTAACGCTAACTCACCATCTAAAAAGCGCTTATCAAACGAAGCATTATGAGCAACCAGATTGCAACCTTGAATAAAGTTGGCAAACTCATTCATTACTTCATCACAACTGGCTGCATCTGCAAGCATACGATTAGAAATACCCGTGTAGTTCTCGATAAATGAACTGACTCGAAATCCGGGGTTCATTAGGCCTTGGAAGCGATCAACCACCACACCATTTTCTAATTTTACTGCACCAATCTCTATCGCACGATCCCCCTGATTGGGAGATAGACCTGTGGTTTCGAAATCGAGTACAACAACAGTATTTGCTGGCGTTGCTTTTTTTAGAACAAATGGATGACATGTGTATTTCCTAAATAAACAAATAAAAAAACGCGAGTTGGTAATCAAACTCGCGTTTTTAAATAGATTAAATAATCTTAACGTAAAGCTAAATGATTAAGCAATATTAACCTGTAGCATTTTAACTTGATGGTCTAGGTACTCTTCATAAGTACCTTGGAAGTTAATTATGTTTTTATCTTTGATATCGATAATATGAGTCGCTAGTGACGATACAAATTCACGGTCATGGCTAACAAAGATTAACGTACCCGGATACACTTTTAGTGCATCATTTAACGCTTCAATCGCCTCCATATCCATGTGGTTTGTTGGTTCATCCATAACAAGTACGTTGATATCTTGCATCATTAGCTTGCCAAATAATAAACGGTTTTTCTCACCACCAGAACAGTTGCGCGCTTTCTTATTTGCATCATCCGCCGTAAATAATAAACGACCTAAAATACCACGGACCATAAGATCATCATGCTTCACAGTACGCCACTGAGAGATCCAATCAAAGATGCTTAAATCATTATCAAAATCAGCAGTACTATCTTGAGGGCAATAACCAACAGAAGCGTTTTCAGACCATTTAACAATACCTTCGTTTTGCTGTAAGTCTTGAACTAAGCAGCGTAAGAAGGTTGTTTTACCCACACCATTTTCACCAATTACCGCTAAACGCGTACCAGCTTCAAGCAGTAAATTACCACCTTTAAACAATACTTCACCATCAAATCCATGACCTAGATTTTCAAGCTCTAATGCTTGGCGGTGTAATTTTTTACCTTCACCAAAATTAATAGATGGGCTCATACGGCTAGACGATTTCACTTCATCTAGTGTGATTTTTTCCATCTTCTTAGCACGAGAACTGGCTTGTTTTGCTTTAGATGCATTTGCACCAAAACGGTTTACGAAATCTTGTAGCTCACTGATCTCAGCTTCTTTTTTCGCATTTCCAGCTAGCAGTTGCTCACGGATCAAGCTTGATGCTTCTAAGAAATATTCATAGTTACCAGGGTAAATACGCAATTCACCGTAATCAATGTCAGCCATGTGCGTACATACAGAGTTCAAAAAGTGTCTGTCGTGCGAAATGATGATCATGGTACATTTACGTTTGTTTAACTCTTCTGCTAACCAGTTAATCGTATGAATATCTAAGTTGTTGGTTGGTTCATCAAGTAACAAAATATCTGGGTTTGCAAACAATGCCTGTGCCAATAACACTCGTAGTTTCCAGCCAGGTGCCACTTGTTGCATTAAACCAAAGTGAAGTGATTCTTCAATACCTGCTTGAATGAGAATATCACCTGCACGGCTCTCTGCACTGTAGCCGTCCATTTCAGCAAATTCACTTTCAAGCTCAGCGACTTTCATACCATCTTCTTCACTCATTTCAGGTAGTGAATAGATTCGATCACGCTCTTGTTTGATTTCCCATAATTTTTTATCACCCATGATCACAACATCAATTACGTTAAATTGTTCAAACGCAAACTGATCTTGACTCAATACGCCTAATTTTTGTCCCGGCGTCATTGATACATTGCCAGAACTCGGCGTTAAGGCACCACTAAGAATCTTCATGAACGTTGATTTTCCGCAACCATTTGCTCCGATCAAACCATAACGGTTACCGTTGCCAAATTTTGCTGAAATGTTTTCAAATAAAGGCTCTGCGCCAAATTGCATGGTGATATTGTTTGATTGTATCAACGAAATAATTCCTAGGGTTTACTGACAAGTCATGATCAGGCGCTAAAAAGCCAAAAGATGAAGGACGAAAGTATGATGAATGAGAAAATCTAGGCGCGGATTATACAGAGATCTCGATCACATTGTCGAGAAGTATGACGTTTTAATACACAATAAAAAAGCCCCAGAAAAATCCAGAGCTTTAAGAATAACAAAGAGAACTTAAATTACGTATTAATCAAGCTTAATTAAAATTTATAACCAACAGTAAAAGAGAATTGATCGGCAAAAATATTATCACCACTGTCTTTTAGATTCATAAAATCCAATCTTAAATCAGTATAAAAATGTTGGTTAAATGTCGCTCGAGTACCAACACCTATGAATATGGTTGAATCATCCCATTTTCCAACATCTTGGCCTAATACGCTAAATTCTTCTTTAAACTTAGCAAAGCCCAACACCCCATAAGGCTTAATTGATGCATTTTCCATATGGAATGTGTAGCCAATATCAGTATCAAACTTAAACGTTGAGGTATCTATGTCAAAAAGTGATTCACTTCCACTGCCTTTATTCAAAGAAACGTTGATACCAAAAATATCATTAATGTCGTAACCATAAGCTAAAGTGAAGCCACTTGTAGAGTGCTTGCTATCAAAAGCCACATCATCAATGCTCGTTGAGTTAAAACCTAAACCGATTCGATGCCCTTCTAAAGCATTAGCATAAAGGGTTGTTGAAGATAAAAGCGCTGCTGCTAGAAGTGTTTTTTGTACTAATTTCATAATTACTCTCATTTTTTAAATTAATGATTTCATCCTTGAATTCGTGTTCTTAATCATTGAGTGCATAATATGGAATCAATGTAATTTAGGCTAAGCAGCTCTCATTATGTTATTCATAAGCAGTACTTATAATAAAAGCCCTAAACAAGTAATTTAGGGCTTTTATATTAAACAACATATATTTTAATGAATATGAATTTAGTGGTTCTTCTTATCGCCACACTCCCCATTCACCTGTCGTTCCTGGCTCTTCACCTTTTGTCCACCACTGTGCCACCCATGCTTTTCCGTTATGCTCCACGGTCTCGCCTGCATTGTACGTTGCAGTTTTATCCCATGGATTTGAAGGTTCTATTGGCGGCTCAACAGGCGGGGTAATATCGGCTTTAATTAAAGAAAGTTGATAACTCACATTCGCTGCAGGTGCAAAGACTTTATTTGCATAAATATTATTTGAATCATACATATAATGATTCATTTCTTGATGCCAAATACCAATGAACCACTCTTTGTTTTTGAGTTGATTAAACTGCCCTGCCAATTCGGCTGACCATGTTGCTGTATTATTTGCAGTAATAGCTAAGCTAATATCCGTAGTTTCAGCTCCTGTAGAATCAAACGTTCTGAAGCGAACCGTATCTCCTGATTCAACGGGCCCAAATCCTTGATTAATGTAATAGCCTAAGTCTGAATATTGTGGGGGTTCGACAGGATCGGTTGGTTTTGGTGGTGTTGTACCTGAGCCGTTAAAAGAAATGTCGCTGCAGTTATAAAATCCTTCACCAGCTGCATCTTCACGCTGCCAACGCGTATAGAGAACAGCGGAATCATTTCTATCTGCCGGAAGTGTTATTTTAATTCGGTATTTTTTATCTTCGCCAACAGGAATATTACCTGCTGTATCAATAAGAACCAGATCTCCCCAAGTAAGCGGAACCGTTGGATCATAATTTTCATTAGAAAGATAAAACTGCCAATAAGAAGGGTTATGTGGGGCTGTCGCATTAAAGATCAGCTCTATCTGGTTATTTGCATCCAGTGCTATCGCTGTTTTCTGCCAGTGTGATGAGCCTAAGTTTAATCCAGACTTAGCAGCATCACCTGCAGAGCATAAGTGACCATCACGTACAATCGCTTGAACGTGTGCCATATCTTGATAATTAGGTACATTAGCGGCAACTTCATTTCGCTGAACAAAAGGAAAAGCACCTGATTCATCATAAGCAGCTTGACACGCTTGATTGGGAATAGTGTTATCCCAGAAGCCACCATCTAAATAACAGGTATTTTGTCTTGCACTTGGGTACTCTACCCAACCGTGTGCTTGTGCTCCCATTGAAGATAATGCGCCAACAAAAGCAATAGTGAGCGAAGTTAATTTATTAGTCATTTTCTTTCCTTGTTTATGAACGGAAAAGTACCAGTAGCACAGTACTTACCCCAACAAAGCTAGCAAAAAAAGAAAATTTCACTCAATATATCGGTTCATTATTAAATGCGATTTATCATTTTGTTATCTGCTTTCCAGTCGCTCATGAACAAAATGAAAAAAGCAATTTGGCTTTCGACTCACTTCATGAAATTTACAATGTAAACTCACGTAAACCATCATAATAAAGAGCGGTATACCAAAATGATAACCGCTCATAAAATCAAACTAGACCCAGTTATCTGCGGTGATCTTATTTTCAAATAGTCGAGAGAATAAAATACCACGGATATAACTATTAAAAAGTTCGAAATTAAAGTCTTTTGCGTCAATATGAATAAGCTCAGATTCAATGACTTCTTGTACATCATTTTGGCTCATCATACTCATAATAAACGCTGGGATAGAGAAACACTGACTTACTGTTTTTCCACATTGAAAAGTTAAATTATCAAAATTAATCTCAATAACTTGATGAGCATCAAGCGGAACAGGAGACACATTCAATAATGCAGAACTCATCAAATTAACAATATAATCAGCTCGAGATTCTTTAATCTCTGAGGATTCACGAGCTTTCTCAATAAAGTCTTTATTTTCAGATACAAGCAATGATAATAGCCCTTGAGCCTCTGCAGAGTCTTTGCTGTATTTTAAGATATAGTCGTAAATGACTTGATCTATCATCACTTCTTGCTCATCTTCGCCATAAGCAATTGGCGCTGTTTTATTAAACGTTTCTTTTGGAAATTGAATGTATGCACTCATGGGGTACTTCTCCGGTTCATTTAATGCAATTGGATTGACTATATCCCCAGAAATAAAAAAATGAATACAGTCATTTTCTTAAAGTGAACACTCGGTCTCATTTTTTAAAGAGAAAAACCGCATAAAAACTACGGCTTTATCATTTTAATAAATTTTATTTAAATCAAAATGATAAGCATAAAAAAGGCGACTTATTCGTCGCCTTATATTAACTTTTTTATCAATTAAATTCGCTTACATCAATATCAAGTAATTTACCGATACCTTCACCATAAGCTGGGTCAGCTTTATAACAATGTCTTAAATGACGAAGTTGAATTTCTCTTGGTACGCCATTTAAGTTACGAGCAGTATTATCAAACAATATAGCTTGTTGCTCTGCGGTCATTAAGCGGAATAGATCACCCGGTTGTGAGAAGTAATCATCATCTTCACGGTGATCCCAATGCGCAGCTGCACCATCAAGATTCAATGCTGGTTCTGCAAAATCAGGTTGCTCAGCCCATTGACCTTCATTATTTGGCTCATAACCTAGTGTGCTACCAAAGTTACCATCAACACGCATTGCACCATCACGGTGATAGCTATGAACAGGACAACGAGGTGCGTTCACTGGAATGTGTTGGTGGTTTACACCTAAACGGTAGCGTTGTGCATCACCGTACGCAAATAAGCGACCTTGCAGCATCTTATCTGGAGAGAAGCTAATACCAGGAACGACGTTTGCTGGGTTAAATGCCGATTGCTCTACTTCGGCAAAAAAGTTTTGCGGATTACGGTTTAACTCAAACTCACCCACTTCAATCAAAGGATAATCTTTATGTGGCCATACTTTTGTTAAATCAAACGGATTGTAAGACACTTTTGCCGCATCGGCTTCAGGCATGATCTGCACTTTTAGTGTCCATTTAGGGAAATCTTGGTTATCAATGCTTTCAAGTAAATCACGTTGATGACTTTCACGATCTTGGCCAATCACTTGTGCAGCTTCAGCATCTGACAAGTTTTTAATACCTTGTTGTGATTTAAAGTGGAACTTAACCCAAAAACGCTCATTATCGCTATTAATAAAGCTAAATGTATGGCTACCAAAACCATGCATATGACGGTATGTTGCAGGAATACCACGGTCACTCATTACAATAGTCACTTGGTGAAGTGCTTCAGGTAATGATGTCCAAAAATCCCAGTTATTTTTCGCGCTTCGCATATTTGTGCGAGGATCACGTTTCACTGCGTGGTTTAAATCAGGGAATTTTAGTGGATCGCGTAGGAAGAATACTGGCGTATTGTTACCAACTAAGTCCCAGTTACCTTCTTCTGTGTAGAATTTTAACGCAAAACCACGAATATCACGCTCAGCATCAGCAGCACCACGCTCACCCGCTACCGTTGTAAAACGCGCGAATAACTCGGTTTGTTTACCAATTTCAGAAAACAATTTTGCTTTCGTATATTTCGTAATATCGTGAGTAACCGTAAATGTACCATAAGCACCAGAGCCTTTCGCATGCATACGACGCTCAGGAATAACTTCACGATCAAAATGCGCCAGTTTTTCTAAAAACCACACATCTTGCAATAATTGAGGGCCACGTTTACCCGCAGTTTGAACATTTTGGTTATGTGCAACAGGACAGCCTGCAGCTGTTGTTAACTTCTTACTCATGATTGATTCCTTGTTTATATAAAGTGCACGATAAAACTGTTTATAAAAATAGAATTAAATACAGAAATGACAATTTTCAGTATCTAATCCAAATGTACCGTCACGACTTGATAAATGATTTAATCCAGCAGAAACACCCATTTGATAGCCCTCCATTAATATGGGAGATTTCATTGAAAGGCGTTTGACAGAAAAATCTTCAGGTGGAGCAATAACACGAACCGTTGTTCCCTCAGGAGGATTACGAATGAACTCTAATGATAAATTGTAGTTATCAGCACGAACAAGCATGGCTTTTGCAATTTGTGGGTAACGTGACAATAATTTCGTAATTAACCAAGATGACTTAGGAGCCTTCATTTCATAGCTTAATGGATGAGATAAAATAACCGTAATATCTCTTGCGCCACGACGATAAGCTTCTCTCACTGGAATTGAATCAGCTACACCACCATCGGTATAACACCCTCCAGAAAAACAAGGTGTTGATTTATAAGCAATGGGTAAGGCTGTCGTCGCTTCAATAACATCATTTAGATTATTTTCTTTGACTTGATAATAATCAGCATTACCACTATCAATATTCGTTACCGCTGCATACATAGGTATTGAAGAAAATAGTTGTTCTAAATCTAAAGGATGTCTTGCATTTGATTCATCGATTAACCATTTAACATCGACTAAATCCCCACCTTTTGCAAATCTAGGAATATTAAAAAAACGTTTATGAGTAGCCAATTTAGTAATGACATGAAAACTGCGTTGTGGTGCATTAGAAAGATACCCTAATAAATTAGATGCTCCAGCAGAAACACCAATTGCAAAATCATAAGGCATAAATTCATTTTTCATGAAAATATCCAATACGCCACTAGCAAAAATGCCGCGCATTGCACCACCTTCAACAACTAATGCACTTTTTGTCATCTCTAAATCCCCAAATAAACTACGGGGATAGAATAAATCTAGAAATAGATTAAAGATAATAGCTTGTACTTATAGTTGCAATTTACAAAACCTATCAAATTAAACCTGAAAGCTTATAAAAGACACATTTACATTAATAATCAAATAGATAAAACAAATTAAACAAAAACAAACAACCATACAATAAGTAATAAAAACCTCATTAAAAACACAAACTATTACATATTGGTAATAATGAATTACAATTTACCTGATTGTTTACCGCCGCAGAAAGGAGAAAAATGCCTCCCATCGTTTGAGCGCTCAGATAACGAAAACAACTAACTAAATTTTGATAAAGGTTCAAAGCTTGAACAATGCATTACAAAAAATACTGAACGTATTTACAGGAAAAAAAATGACAATTACAAAACTACACCCAGCAATCGACAATGGCTTTGCTGCGACAGATGAAAACTTCCAAGGCGGTACATTACACTGTCAATGTAAAGAGAATAAAGTAGCGGTTAAACTAACAGCTCAAACAGCTCACAACCATGCTTGTGGCTGTTCTAAATGTTGGAAACCAGAAGGTGCGATCTTCTCTCAAGTTGCTGTAATTTCACGTGGCAATGTTGAAGTTATCGCAAATGCTGAAAAATTAGTTGTTATTGATGAAACAGCAACAATTAAACGTCATGCATGTAAAGAGTGTGGTACTCACATGTACGGTCGTATTGATAACGAAGGTCATCCGTTCTTCGGTTTAGACTTTGTTCACACAGAGCTATCAGCTGATAAAGGTTGGTCTGCACCACAATTTGCTGCATTTGTATCATCTATTATTGAAACAGGTACAGATCCTAAAGATATGGATGCGATCCGTGCTCGTTTTGTTGAATTAGGTCTACCAACTTACGATTGCCTATCACCTGCATTAATGGATGCAATTGCAGCTCACATTGCAGCGCAAAATAAATAAAATTATACCTATCTTATATAAATAAAAACCCCGGCTTAACCACTGATGAGCTGGGGTTTTCTTACGATTAATTTAAATAACGTCAATTTATTAATTAAAAAAGCTACGATATTTCTGATCACATGCCTGCTTAACTTTCAATGATGCTATTTTATTTTTAGAACTTTGAAGGTTATCAAGTAAGCATTGATTATAATTGGCGTCTTTTTCTTCTAGCATAAAGTTATCAATATAAAGTTTCTTACAGGCATTGGTTAGCATCAGTGAAACACTAGGCTCTTCAGTCCCTGTGACATATTGAAAAATGCAATCCTGATATGCCTCTTTATCTTCTTTAGCTTGAACACTATTTGCAATAAATAGCCAAAGTAACATTATCTTGAACTTATTCATGGTAATAAACTGACTCATTAAGTAAAACGACACTTATATTTAAATATTAACTACACATAGAAGACTAACTGAAAAGGGCTACAAATAAAAATTTATAACCCCCCTTGATATAAAGCCATTTAAATACAGCTAAAAACTATTTAATTAAACAAATACAAATATTCACCATAACCTTCTTTTTCTAAATCAGCTTTTGCAACAAAACGCATCGCAGCAGAGTTCATACAGTAACGTAAACCTGTAGGCTTAGGACCATCATTAAAAACATGCCCTAAATGTGAATCTGCAAATTTGCTTCGGATTTCAGTTCGTTTAGTAAATAACTGAAAATCATCCTCTTCAACAATGTACGCCTTATTAATCGGTTTAGTAAAACTTGGCCAACCAGTCCCTGATTTATACTTATCAGTGGATGAAAATAAAGGCTCACCACTTACAATATCAACATAAATGCCATCCGCTTTATTATCCCAATACGCATTATCAAATGGACGTTCTGTTCCCTCTTCTTGCGTTACGTAATATTGCAGTTCCGTCAGAGACTTCTTGATCTGCTTTTCAGAAGGCTTACTGTAAGGCTTCACATTGACTGTCATTTCATACTCCGTAATGTACTGACGTAATGTTTTCGGGTTTTCCTCTCTATCTTCACCAAATACAGAATCTAAATATTTATCACGACCAGAACCATGGCGATAATATTTATAACGAATTGGATTACGCTTGTAATAATCTTGATGATACGCTTCTGCTGGCCAAAATGTCTTATACTCAATTAACTCAGTAGCTAACGGTTTTGGAAAAATCCCTGCTGCATCAATATCTTTCATAAAATTCTGAGCGATCACTTTCTGATCTTCATTATGATAAAAAATAGCAGGACGATACTGAGGACCGCGATCAACAAACGATCCTTTATTATCTGTTGGGTCTATGTGCCTGAAAAGATGATCAAGGATCTGTTCATAAGAAACCACTTTTGGATCAAACGTCACTTCAATCACTTCAATGTGACCTGACTTTCCTGATGACACTTGCTTATAGGTTGGATTTTCAAGATCTCCCCCTGAATAGCCTGAAACGACATCCACCACTCCATCTAATTTTTCTAAATCAGATTCAGTGCACCAAAAACACCCCCCAGCAAGAGTGGCTATCTCATAGTCCCCTTTCATTGGCTGAGTCATGTCTTCAGCGGTAGAAAAGAAACTTGTTATAACAGCAAAAAATGAAGCAAACAGTAGAGCTACTGTTGTGATTTTTAATCGTGATTTCATAGCAACCTCTTTATGGTTTCTTATTAATATAGTTATCAGAGTTATATGAATCTAGAAAGTTGCAAAATGTTATCAACTATTAATTATGTGTTATAACTTTTAATTATTAAGATATAACGCATGGCTATGCTAGATAAGTCGGACGATTTATTGATTCAGTGCATCTTTTTCTGCACTTTCTTTAGTTAGAGTGATCTTATTATTCCCTATCAATGAAAGAAGAGAAGTCATGACTCAAGTAAATCAAGAACGTTTAGTAAACCACTTCCTAGATATTATTCAGATCGACAGTGAATCAAAAAATGAAAAAGCAATTGCAGAAGCATTAGCAGAGCAATTGGGAGAGCTAGGCTTTACGGTATCAAAACTACCAGTACCTGAGCATGTATCAAATGGCTTTAATATTTACGCAAAATTAGAAGGCTCATTAGAGGGCAGCATTGTATTTAGCTCTCACATGGACACAGTAACTCCGGGTAATGGTATTGAACCAATTATTGAAGATGGTGTGATCCGCTCTAAAGGCAACACTATCCTTGGTGGTGATGATAAATCAGGTATCGCTGCAGTAATGGAAGCGGTACGTGTGATTAAAGAAAACAATCAAGCACATAAAACACTAGAGCTGGCTTTTACTGTGTACGAAGAAGGTGGTTTACACGGTTCTAAGAACTTCGATATGAGCTACATTCAATCGAATCACGCTATCGTGTTAGACTCCGGTGGCCCTATTGGTACCATCATTACCTCAGCACCAGGTCAGCAAAACCTTAAAGTAACCATTACAGGTCGTCCAGCACATGCAGGTTTAGCACCAGAAGAAGGCATCAATGCTCTAACGGTTGCTGCTGATGCAATTACTAACATGACCCTATCTCGCATTGATGAAGAGACAACAGCAAACATCGGTGTTGTTCGTGGTGGTCAGGCAACAAACATTGTAATGCCAGAGCTATACATTGAAGGTGAAGCTCGCTCTCTTGATGATGAAAAGTTAGCGAAGCAAGTTGAGCATATGGAATCAACATTTAAAGCTGCTGCAGACAAGCACGGTGCTGAAATTGAAATTATCTCAACTCGTGCATATAACGCTTACAAAATTGCAGATGAAAACCCACATGTTGCAAGCATTAAAGAAGCGTTTGAAAGCATTAATATCGAACCATTTACTAAACCGACCGGTGGTGGCTCAGATGCAAACGTATTTAATGAAAAAGGCTTAACAACCGTTAACCTTTCGACTGGCATGTCAAAAGTACATACAACAGAAGAGTTCATTAAAGTATCAGATATGGTTGATATTACTCGTTTCGTTGCAGCGTATCTAACTCGTTAATCTTAACGTTTATCGTAAATATAATAAAACAGCCACTCGATAATAGTGGCTGTTTTTTTGGATAAAAATTCAACTTTATGCTGTTTTTTTAATCCAGTTATCAGAATTAAAACCACAATTAATATATGGTTAACTCAAGCAGTCGTTATCATTGATTTTTCAATAAGGTGGGGCAGCATGAACATATCAAATAATACTATTATCTACGTCATTGCGTTTATTCTTATCTCTATTATCGGTTTTCGGTTCTACACGATTAAACATCAATTAATCCAAATCAATGAGCAAGCACCAACTCGCTCAGAGACCATACATCTTTACGATTTTTTATTACTTAGACTACCTTAAATAAGACATTAATTAATTGTAACCTTAGAAATCGTGTACCAGTTATTTTCTTGGGGCATGTCTATCGCAAGCTTAATTTGTGCATCCCCAAGATCATTTACTAAAGCGATTTGTAAATCATATATGCCTGTTAACGCAGGAGTATTAATATCATCTTGAATATTAATTACAGGTGCCGTGTCCGTTCTTGTTTCTGCTGGCAACCAATCAAGAACATTTTTTGAGGTCTCTTGTTTTGCCTCAACATTTCCTGAAGCATCAACAAAACGATAAGCAAGTCGATATGGATAGTAAGATGGCGCTACACCACTGTTTTTCCATTCAGAAGTAATAGACATCGAACTTGATGCTAAAACCTCTTTAGAGTGCGTTAGAGAGATTAATTCAAAACGATAGCCGAGCTTTTTAAGTACCTCTTGAACCGCTGGTTGAAATTCATCAGGAATCGGTTTTGATTTTGCGTTTATCAATGAGGCGTGATGATCAAGCGCATAATTAAACACTTCAGTGACATCGTTAATTGTGTATGAATGATGTGTTTTCCATACCGTCATATCATCACAAGTTTCAAACTGAACTGGAGCTTGTTTCCAGATGCTTTTAATATCCGGCGAACCATGTTGCTCAGCGTTTGCTAATGCTTCAGGATAACCTTCATCCATATGACTCCAGCTATTAGAAAAATAACCGTACTTATCACCCAAACAATCGGCACGCCACCCAGCTGGTTTTGTACTACTTGTTGCTTGAGCTAAAAAGGTTTCATTTTTATTTGAAGAACCAATTAACATGACTCTAGGTACTTGGGTAAAAGCGGACTCGAACATATCAGCGTATTCAGAAAAACGAGAAAAATTAGAAAATAGTCCTTTCTCACCACTAGCGTATAACCCTAACGTACCGTCACCAGGATAAGCATCTTCTAAATTCCATTCCCCCCAAGAACCAACCATACCGATATCTATGCTTGTAATTAAATCAGGGTCATCAAATACTTCTCCTAACTTAGTTATTAGCTTATTGGCCGCATTTAAAAACTCAGGACTAGTATAATCTGGAACAAACACACCAGTCGGAGAATCTGTTCCAGAAATAGTGCTCATTAACCATGTTGGTAATTCGCTTTTTGCTGCTCCGTAGCCCATATTTTCCATTGCTACAATACGTAGAGCTAATTTTTTATTGGCTTTCTGCGCCTTAGTTACCACTTCTTCTATTTCAGAGAAATCGAATGAATCAGCATCCGTAGGCTGCAAAACCGACCAATCCCATCGATAATAAACAGTGCTTGTTTCAGGATATGAAGGAACAGGCTTCCATTGGTTATCTTTAATTGAAATAGAATGAAAATCAGTAAACCCCATATCCGGATTCACTAAAACTTGGCAGCTGATTTTAGGAAAGGTTGTTTTCATTCCACCATTTTCAGTCACCCTACTCCCCATGCTCGTATCACAATAACTTGAAGTATCTGATGAATCTTCAGAATCAGAGCCACAAGCAGTTAAAAACAAAGAGAAAAAGAGCGGTGAATATTTGAAAACAGACATGAAAAAACCAAACTAATTAAGACGCGGGCAGTGTACGGAATAAATAAAGAGTTCTGTTAGAGGAATGTCAGGGAAATTAAATTTCTTATATATGAAATAGATAGCTATAAAAAATAACAAAAAATTGAATAAGAGCAGAAGCATGATCATGATAAGTCATGCAGATCTTATCCTCTTCACAGAAACATGATCAAAGTGTAACGAGGTAGGGATCAAAGAAAACAGAAGAATTACGGAAAGATGATCAAGAGAGTTTGATAAAAAAAGCAGTGATCACCAATAAAAATTGGTAATCACTTAATTTACATTACTTTTCAGCCGCGATAACTGAGATCTCAACCAATAAAGCGTCACGAGCCATACTTGCTTCAACACATGCACGTGCTGGTGCATGGCCTTCAGGAACCCATGCATCCCATACCGCATTCATTTCAGCAAAATCTTTCATATCTTTAATGTAGATCGTAGCTGACAGCATATGCTCACGAGAACTTCCAGCTTGCTCTAACAGAAGATCCACCTTATCTAGCATAGTTTGTGTCTGTTCTGTGATGTCTTTTGTTGCATCAGCACATACTTGACCACACAAATAAATCGTTCCATTGTGTTTTACGATGCGGCTCATGCGTTGTTTTGTTTCTTGGCGTTCAATCATAGGAAGTCATCTCAATAATAGAAAATAAATAGGCGTATAGAGTAATAAAAATTGTTCATAATTACGAGTATCAAACGCTCTAACACCTTATTTTTCAATGGAAGAATGATCATGGAGTCATAGGATACGGAGAATGTAAAAATGATTTATTGCAGATAAAAAAACGGCGAGCTCTGAGGCTCGCCAATACAATTATTTAAACAATAAAAGTAAGATGTGTAACAATATGAGCCAATCTTTCGATTGGTAAAGGACAAAGGTTGTCTATTCGTTAGTAATAATAGCCTCCACCCTTTTCTTTATGTCATCATATTGTCAATAAACAGCCATAGCTATGTCAATATATTGACTACCCTGCCATTTCATCTAATGCATGAAGAACATCTTGATCATAGTTCTGAGAATAAACCAATTTACAGATCTTTCTACGTACAGCTAAACCAGAGATCAAGTTTTCAATGGACAGATGCTTGCCATGATCTTGACTATTGTAAAATTCAATCGTTTTACTCAATGTTTCGTAAGGTAAGATCTCACCTGCAACTTTCAAATAATCTAGTTTATCTAACAGCTCTTTACACTCATCAGAAATAGATGATGAACTATGCCCTGTCATAGCAGATAAAGCAGTAATACTACGCTCTAACGCTTGTTCTGACGTGTATTTAGTTAATGTGATAGTTAATTCATCAGCATTAATTTCAGCTGAATGTTTACGTAACTTAACCCTACGTCCTAAACGACCACTCTTACTTGGATCATTGCGTTTAATAGGCTCAAATTCACCATCAATGATCGTGGAAAGCTGATCAAGGTCTTGCTTTGGCATGATCTCGTTACGTAAAGGGTTTGGCATTGTTGGTGCCATATTACGTTTTCCAGCATTCGTTGTTCTTGCTCGAGAGTATCGAATCACCTCTTCAGGATCACAACGAATATCAATTTGATAATCAGGCAGCTTTTCTGAACTATCTAACATCGAAATCGTTAAGTGATAACCCCATAAATTAACAATAAACAGCTCTTCGGTAACTTTATCTTTCGCTAATTTCTTTAGTTCTCGAATAAGATCTAATGAAAAACGCCTCCAATCGACGTTACGAGCGAGTTTTTGGTTAATTTCACTTAGGAGTAGGTTATCAGTCATTCGACGTGCTAAACGGCTTCTGAAGAAGCTATAGAGCTGAAATACCAATGTATGTTGCTTTAAAATTTCAGGTGGAAATAAAAAGAAGTAATCTTTGGTTAATAATTCATCATAAAACGATGGCTCCCAAACTAAAATATACAAATTTGGTTTGATCTTGATCTCACCATCTTTGCCTTCTTTCGGTGCTTCATCAGATGCTGTGATCGTTCTAGCTAAAAAGCGAAAACGATCACTCTTAAAGCCTTTTGGCATATTTTCACTTAACCAACGGCCTGTTAATTCATGTAATTGAAAGTCTGTAAATTCAATACGATCAATACTTTCACGAATAGAATCTCGTGCAGGCCCAGAGTCTTTTTTACCACGAAGTGTAAGAATATCAGTAATATAAATGGGGGTTTTATTTCCCATTGTTTTTGTCTGAATATGATAATCGTCTTGATGATGATCATGGTATTGAACAGTTAAAGTAAACAAAGCAAAAAGCGTCATAAGATCATCAACTGTCATGATGTTTTTGGAAGATCTTGTTTCAATAATTGCTTTTGTTCCTGAAATAGCAACCATGGCTTTTTGATAATTTTTTCTTGTTCGTGGTGGAGCTAAAGCTTGATCTATGATCCCAGCCCAGTTAGTTGGAGATACTACAAATTGATCTGCTTCATCACGCATACTAGGAGGTACACTTAAACCGTGTTCTGTTAGGAATTGTCGGTTTACTTGTGTTTGAGCTAGTGCTTTTGAGCGTTTTTGTTTTTCTTGTTCGTGACTTTGTTCTGATTTAAGACTGGTTATTCCAAGTGCAGAAATGAGCTGAGAAGGATTAATAAATTTATGAAGCATGGTTTTTCCAGCTAGGCCATGTTCAAAACGAACTGGAAATTGTTCAAATAATCCTATATTTACCGCAGTTCGCAGACGTTGCTGTATCGCTGCACGAGTCAAATGACCATCAGTTGTTTCAATTATTTCAGTTGTAGAAACTAAACCATCTGGAGATGAAAATCCTTTTAAAGAAATAAGATTCATTAATTCCAAAATGCTTTTGGTGACACCTTTAAAGTGTTGATACTGTGAAATCCAGTCAACTAAGTTTGTTGGGATTTCAAATAAGTGTCCACCTTTGTGATCTCTTGGAAGAGGAATGTAGATCTTTTCTTTATCTGTAGGTTTTATATGATTCATTTTCAACTGACATTAATTGTATTTTAATCATTCTTTCGTATAGGTTAATGGAAATGGATCTTTAAAGAAAGAAAAAAATTATTATTCTTTTAAACTGATCTTTATGATTAATTCTGATCTATATGATTATATTGATCTATGATCTGGTTGGTTTTTTGCCTTTAAGTTATTGAAAGTAAACAATTTAAAAAATAAACTTATGAAAGCATGATCAAGAATATCTAGAAAGCATGATCATTATGGTTCTGGATCAATGATCATTAAATCTCAAAAGCATGATCATCGTCCATTTGAATCGATGATCATGAGTTTCATTGAAGAATGATCATGGTCTAAACACAAGTTATCCACAGAATTTCTATTTTATCCCTTTTTGAGAGGTGTATTTTATTGATGGATGACATTTAAGAACCAAAGATTAGTCTAAAATACGTTTTTAATTCATTTATAGCTATAAAATTAAGATGATCTTATGTCTAATGTGTTTTAATCGTATTTCAGAAGAATGATCAAGTGTCATTCTTCTGAGATCAACCTGATTGAATTGTTTGATATTTTCATTGATCTTCTCTGAAGCCTTGTCAGATATACATCCTCTGTAATTTAGGAGGAAAGTTTCATGCTTCCGAAGTAGATTAGTTCTTGATCATGCTTCTTAGTCCAGAACTTACATTCTATCAATTTACACCTGTTTATTACTGAAATATTAGCCTTGATCATGCTTCTATTTTATATAAATAGCTTAGTGAATAGACTCAATATATCTCTATATTACATTTAAATTTTTCAGAATTTTTTCATAAAATTAATTGAAAATACATCAGCCGTAATTTAGTCTATCTTTTTCACGCTTCCGTGAAAATTTACACTGTAAATCAACGCTAGTGACACTGTAACACTTTAAGTTTAACTTATTTTGCTCGTAATTATCTTGATTATTTTTAGTGTTTTTTAACTGTAAATGTCAGCTTTGATATTTAAAATTTCTTTTTTAATGAATATCACATAATTAAATTCATGTTCAGCTATTTGTTGAATTATTGCTTTTATGCTGTACAATTGTTTTCATAGTTAATACTGATGGCGAATATAATGAATAGAGAACAAACCATTGCCAATTTAGCTGCATTGGCAGAGCAAACTCAGCAAGTTCAATCTGATCGTATTGAGTTAGTACTTGAAGAAAGAAATAATGAACACTTCCCTCCAATGTCGAAAGCAATGATGGAAACTCGTTCTGGTTTAACAAGACGTAAGTTAGATGAAGCGATTACTCGTTTAGAATCTGAAGGTCATCAATTTACAAAAAATAATGCGAATCATTACTCAATTTCTTTGACTGAAGCGCATATGTTAATGGATGCGGCAGGCGTTCCAACATTTCATGAACAGAAGAAAAATGCTAACAATAAACCTTGGGTGGTTAATGTTCAGAACCAAAAAGGTGGTACTGGTAAATCAATGACAGCTGTACATTTGGCTGCATGTTTAGCGTTAAATCTGGAAAAAAGATACCGTATCTGTCTAATCGATTTAGATCCACAAGGCTCACTTCGTCTATTTTTAAACCCTCAGATTAGCGTGTCAGAACAAGATACTATTTATTCTGCTGTTGATATTATGCTAGATAATGTACCTGAAGGTGAGGTTATTGATGGCGAGTTCATGGCCAAAAATGTGCTTTTAAACACTCAATATCCAAATTTAAAAACGATTTCAGCTTTCCCTGAAGATGCAATGTTTAATGCTGAAGCATGGCAAGATTTATCAACAAATGGCTCTCTAGATATCGTTAAATTATTGAAAGAAAAAGTGATTGATCCAATTGCCGATCAATTTGATGTCATTATGATTGATACCGGTCCACACGTAGATCCATTAGTTTGGAATGCAATGTACGCATCGAATTCGTTATTAATTCCATGTGCTGCAAAACGTTTAGACTGGGCTTCAACGGTTAACTTTTTCCAACATTTACCAACGGTTTATGAAATGTTCCCAGAAGACTGGCACGGTTTAGAGTTTGTTCGCTTAATGCCAACCATGTTTGAAGATGACAATAAAAAACAAGTTTCTGTGTTAACGGAAATGAATTATTTATTGGCTGATCAAGTTATGATGGCGACCATCCCAAGAAGCCGAGCATTTGAAATTTGTGCAGATACATACAGTACCGTATTTGACTTAACTGCCGCTGATTTTGAAGGTGGTAAGAAGACACTTGCTGTAGCTCAAGATGCTGTTAAGAAAAGCGCACTAGAGTTTGAACGCGTATTACACAGTCACTGGAATTCATTAAATAAAGGGGAGTACTAATTCATGGCGATTAAAACTTCTGATTTAAACGCAAAACTGTTTGGTAAAACTAATAAGCGTCGTGCAACAACGCCTGTTGAAGCACAAAAAGCAGCTAAATCACAAGCTCAAGTTATTGAATTAGCTGTTGCTGGTGAAGATTTAGTGACGTTTGAATTACGTAAAATTCCTGCTAAAGATGTGAGTTCATCAACGGTAGTATTTGCTGAAAATGCTCGTGAACAATCTTTTTTAACTGAGCATGCACTATCAGATATATTATCTACATTACGTGATCGTGGTCAGCAATATCCTGCTGTTGGTCGTGTGGTTGAAGGCGGTAAGATTGAAGTTCTTGATGGTAGCCGTCGTCGTATGTCATGTATTTTGGCTGAACAAGATTTCTTAATCTATGTTGCTGAAGGTATTAATACAAAACATGCAAAATTCCTATCTGACGTTGCTAATGCTCATAAACCACTTTCATTATATGAGCGTGGTAAAGAAATGCAGGCAATGCTTTCTCGTGGTGATGTTGCCGATCAAAAAGAATTAGCAAAAGTATGCCAGTGCAGTGAAGCTTTAGTCAGTGGAGCTCTAAAAGCAGCGACTTTACCATTGGAATTACTACAAGCTTACCCAAGCGTAAGTGAAATAGGTCGTCCAACGGTAGTTAAGCTTCATAAGCTCTATAACGCCCTCTCAGAAGAAGAGCAGAAAACCTTATTAAAGCAGTGTGCTGGTGAACAAGGAGCTGCCTGGACGCGTTCTACGGCTCTTGGTGTTAGTCGAATGACTAAAGAAGTAACAGAGCTGATTGAAGTATGGATTGAAGATCTATTACCGAAAAAAGAACCAGCAAAATCGTTAACGACTGAATTAGTAAAAGGACGTGCTTCTTATAAACGTAAAGGCTCAGGCTTAACGTTAAGTTTGAAAAAAGTTGATGATGCTTTGATGGAAGATATTCTTGAGTACATTAGTCAAAAAGTATCGTAACTAGTATTTATTAAATAATAAAAAAGAGCCTGATTTAATCATTAAATCAGGCTCTTTTTTTATCTAAGAAAGCATTAAACCAATGGTGCTAAATCAGCTGGTCGGTAATTTACTGATTTAAGAACTTTACCTTGTTTAATTACTTTATTTTCTAGTTCTACATTTTTTGCACATTTCGCGATAATAAAACCGCCTTTTTCTGTCGACATCAGTTCAATGCCTTGCTCTGCATAGAATGCTTTTGTTGCTTGGTATTCATCTTCTGTTTTACATACTTTACTCATGTTGCTTGAATGAACTTCATCCCAGCACGGAATAAATTCAATATTCAGATTTTTAGCAACGTTTAGAAGTAAATCTACAAGATACGAAATACTTAAATTATCTTCTAAATTCTTTGTGCCAAGATGAACTGCTCTTCCCATTAATACATAAACCGTATCAACAATAGCATCAGCTTGTTCAATCTTGCTGTCTGCTTCTGCTAATTCTGTTAGTTCTTCAATAGCTAGAGATGTATGTAGTAGGTCATTTTTTTCATCTAGTGATTCAGGTGAATCAACAGCTAAGTCAAAGGTACTTCTGAATTGTTCGATATCTTGATAAAGCTTTTGGTAAACCGCTGGAGTTAATTGACTTAAATGCATGTTTATTTCCTAAATGATGAAGTCATAAATGAGTTAGTTATTATACCTTTTCAAATAAACTCTCGTCATACTTTCTTTTCTTAATTGAAGGAAACTTTGTATCTCATGCTACAATTCAATGGTTTTTATCTCTCGTATTAATGGATTTTCCCATGCTTCAAGTTTTATCTTTTTTGAAAACAGTTTCTGCTTATGCAGCGAGTGGTTTTATTCGATACCCAATTCTTTTAGAAGGTTCTATCGGTTGGAGCGAAGAAGTCATTAAAGAGTATATTGCTCATTCTGGATATCTGGATTCTGATATTGAGGTTTACGGTAACCTTTCTATTGGTGAATTACCTAGCTTAGAAATGAAAGCAGCTCTAAAAAAATTAGGGCAAGAAACACATTGTTTGGTGATCGATATTTCTCATGAGTTTAACGCGAATGCAATAAATGCAGTTTGTGGAACACTTGTTGGCGGAGGATTAGTTTTTTTTGTTCGTTCAGAAGACTCATCTTTGCATCGTAATATCGAACGTTGGTTAACACTCTTTAAAAAGCAGATGCTCGTTATTTCAGAAAATGCTCCTGTACCGTCACTACCGCAGGTTCCGACAGAAAAAAAGTTAACGTCGTCTTTTACTCAGACAGATAAATTAGATGAACTATATCGTTCTATCGATCAAAAGCATGCCGTGTTAAGTATACAAAGAGTGATTACTGGCCACGCTAAGAGACCATTAATTATCACCGCTGATCGTGGACGAGGAAAATCTTCAGCAATAGGTATCGCTATCGCTGAGCTTGTTCGTGATAAAAAATTGGTTATTGGTATTACGGCACCACTACGCGTGAATATCAATGAAGTTTTCGGTCATGCTGCAAGTGTGGCAAAAAAATTAGGAATGCCATTTAAACAAGAAAAAAACACCTTAACTATAAATGGCTCAACGGTTACGTATTTTGCTCCGGATGAATTAATACGTGATTCTTATTCATTAGATTTGTTATGTATCGATGAAGCGGCAGCTATTCCTGCACCGATGTTATTGGCATTAACTGAGCGTTATTCTCGTCTGGTTTTTTCTACCACAATTAATGGTTATGAAGGGACTGGTAGAGGATTCGAAATAAAGTTCAAAAAGCAACTTGCTCTGCTACGCCCAAACTTTCATTCTGTGGAAATGATACAACCTATTCGCTGGTCTGAACTCGATCCATTAGAAAATTGGTTATCTTCTGTTTTTTTATTAGATCACAAAGTGTCGAGTAATAAGCAACTGGATATTAGCCGAGAGGATGTCGAATTTGTTCGCTTGAATGTAAGTGATTTATTAACGTATCCTGAATTAGCACAATCCATTTTTTCTTTATTAGTGTCTGCTCACTATCAAACATCACCTAATGATTGGTTGGCTCTATTATCTGATCCTAGTCTCTTTTGTTGGGCTGGCATAGATAAATCGTCTAGAAGCGTACTTACATGCGCATTAGTTTCTTCAGAAGGTGAACTCGACAATCAGCTTATTGCTGATATTCAACTTGGAAAGAGAAGACCTAAAGGACATTTAGTTCCTGTTTCGTTAACACAAACGTTATGTATTAACGAACCGGCTCAACAATCTTGTATTCGTATTATGAGGATTGCGGTTGAGCAGCATTATCAACGTATGCATCTTGGTTCTAAATTAATTGAGTGTATTAAAGCATTCTATTGTGATTTAGGTGTTGATTACCTAAGCACAAGCTTTGGCTCGACTCCTGGATTGAATGAATTTTGGTTGAGCTTAGATTTTAGTTTTATACGATTAGGTATTTCTAAAGATAAAGCGAGTGGAAGCCACTCGTTACTTGCGGTATTGCCTTTATCTAAAAATGCGGTCGAATGGCAACCTGTTGGTAAAGATTATTTTTCTATGGCTTTACCTGAACAACTACTAAGTGTTTTTAATGAACTTGATGTTTCTGAAGTATTAAGTTTATTAAAAGGGATTGATACGAAACAGCCGTTATCCGATTTAATGATTAAAAGAATTGAAATGTATTCTAATGGTGGGTTAGGCGTTGAGATGATTCAGTATGAACTCAGACACTTTGTATTGTCATCTATATCATCTCTGCTACCTCTAAATATAACGCATCAAGTGTTAGTGGTGTCTAAAATCATTCAATTACAAGATTGGAAAACTACCATTTCTCTTTCAAAGGTTTCAGGAAGAAGAGAAGCCGAAGCTGAAATGCGCTCAGCAATTAGAATCTTATTATGTAATTTACACTGTAAATCCTAGTCAAATCATTATAGCTATCAATTTACAGTGTAAATTAAGATTTTCATATTCATTGAATTTACACTGTAAATTCCACATAAAGAGTTATCCTAAATTTGATTCAGCCTTCTAATATTCAATGATTTGTTGTAGTTCCTAACGTATAAATACTATATTCTTAATGTAATAGGATTGTTATCTGAATAACAACAATTAGGGATATATAAATGAGTAAGAAAGGATTCAACAAGCTTGATAAACATGAGCTGGATTTTGTTGATGACAAAACGGCGGCTCTACTTTTAAATACACCAACTAATGCAAAAATTCTTTTATGGGTGATTGTCGTTTTCTTTTGTATTGCTATTGGTTGGGCCTCTTGGGCTGAAATTGATAAAGTTACTGTAGGTCAAGGAAAAGTCATTCCCTCTTCGCAATTACAAGTTGTACAAAACTTAGAAGGGGGTTTAGTCAAAGAGATGTTGGTTAAAGAAGGTGACCAAGTTGAAAAAGGACAGCAACTTCTTTTAATTGACGATACTCGCTTTCGCTCTGATTTTAGAGAACGTAAAAAACAACTGATCAATTTAACTGCAAGCGCTCAACAATTGGCGGCTTCGATGGATAGTATTCTTATTCAGGATATAAATAATCGTAAGCGCTGGAAAGAATCTGTCATCATTTATACTGATAAATTAAAATTTGATGAAGAGTTTGCGAAAGAAAATCCAATTGTTACTCGTCGCCAGCTTGCAGAATATAAAGCTGATATGAATAACCTGAAAAACAGAATCTTTGTTTTTGACCAACAGGTAAGTCAAAAGCAACAAGACCTTGTAGAAATAAAAGCGCGGGTTCGAAATTTAAAGGCAAGCTATAACCTTGCAAGAAAAGAGTTAGATATAACAAAACCTCTAGCAGATGAAGGTGTTGTTCCTCGCATCGAACTATTAAAATTACAGCGTCAAGTTAACGATACTAAGCGTGAACTTACATCCACTGAATTAAAAATTCCTGTCTTAACTTCTGCAATTCAAGAAACTGTTTTAAACAGAATCGACGCAGCTCTAAAGTTTCGTTCTGAACAGCAAGAAAAATTAAATACTACTCAAGATAAATTATCAGCCTTAACTGAATCACAGGTCGGATTGAAAGATAGAGTAAATCGTACAGTTGTGTTATCGCCAGTTACTGGAACCATAAAAAAAATATACATAAATACGGTCGGTGGTGTTATTCAACCAGGTATGGACTTAATTGAAATTGTACCCACAGAAGATACGTTATTAATTGAAGCTAAGATTGCACCACAAGATATCGCCTTTCTACGTCCAGGGCTTTCTGCCATTGTTAAATTTAGTGCCTATGACTTTACTCGTTATGGTGGTTTGAAAGGTACGCTAGAGCATATCAGTGCCGATACTATTCAAGATGAAGAAGGAAACAGTTTTTATCTTGTAAGAGTTAGGACTTCCCAAGAAGATTTAGAAGAAAAAACACAATTTAATATTATTCCAGGTATGACAACCACGGTTGATATTATTACAGGAAAACGTTCTATTTTAGATTACTTAGTGAAACCTATCGTTCAAGCAAAAGGATCAGCACTAAGAGAATAAAAGTAAAAGGAGCACATCTCACAATGAGAAGTCGATGGTTGTTAGGAATACCATTTGCCATATTCTCTATCGCTTCTATTGCTTTAACACAACAAGAAAATATTTGGATCAAAGCAGTACAAGATGAATATGGCGAAAGAGCCGGAAAAAGAGTGTTAGCTTGGCGAGATATGCTAGCCAAAGCTGATTTGAATAATGAGAGAGAACAACTAAATAATGTGAATCAGTTTTTTAATCAACTCTATTTTGTTGATGATATAAAACTGTGGGGGAAAAAAGACTACTGGGCAACCCCTTTAGAGTTTCTTGGAGCAAATGCTGGTGATTGTGAAGACTTTACCATTGCTAAATATTTTTCTCTGATTGAGTTAGGCGTATCAGATAAAAAATTAAGGCTTATTTACCTTAAAGCAATAGAGTTAAATCAGTTTCACATGGTACTGGCTTATTATCCAACACCAGCATCAGTCCCTTTAATTTTAGATAATATAGATAAAGAAATAAAACCAGCAACAGAACGAACAGATCTTTTACCTATATACAGTTTTAACGGTCAACATCTATGGCTGATGAAAGGAAAAGGTAATGGTCAGCAAGCTGGAAAGTCATCTCGTTTAAGTCTATGGAATGATTTACGAAAACGGAACGATGGCTTGAGATTAAATCACCCAATTTTGAATTATGATGAGTAGTGAGAAATGACATTATATAAACAACTAGTAGCATGGATGACAGCTGTCTTTTTAATATTGATGATTTCTGTTTTTGCCATTGAATTTCGAAATACGCAAGCCTTCTTAGAGAATCAACAGCGCTCAGAAGTGAATAACACCATTAATACGGTTGGTTTAGCATTAGCTCCTTATTTGGAAGATGAAGATAAAGTAGCCTCTGAATCTGTTATTAATGCTTTATTTGATGGAAGTTATTACTCTGCGGTACGTTTAACATTGTTTACAACGAATGAGGAAATTGTTCGAGTTTACCCTGTTAAAATCGATACTGTTCCAGAGTGGTTTACTCAATTACACCTTTTTAGAACTATTTCTGAGAATCGTATTATAACAAGCGGTTGGTTGCAGTTAGCAGAAGTCGAAATTGTTACGCATCCTGGTTATGCTTATCAGCAACTCTGGAATGCTTTGATACAGTTAGCGATAACTTTCTTTGTTGTTATTTGTCTTGGTACAGTAACTATTGCCTTTGTTGTTAAGCGTGCGCTATCTCCTCTTCAACAAATTATTATTAAGATGAAAGAAGTCGCTAATAATAATTTTGAAAACAATTTACCAAAACCAAAGACAAAAGATCTTGAAGCTGTAATTGACGGGATCAATTTGATGTCAGCACAGATAGCGCAAAGCTTTCAATCACAAGCGAAAGAGGCTGAAAAATTGCGTGATAAAGTGTATTTAGATCCTATCTCTGGTCTAGGAAATAGAAGCTTCTTTATGGGGCAGTTAACAAATTGGTTAGCTGAGTCTTCTAAAGGTGGTGTTGCTTTATTTAAAGTAAATTTTATCAATAAAGTATATGAGCAAGATGGCTACGAGGCTGGTGATGCTTTAGTTCGTGAATTGTCTGATTTATTAAAAGCAACGCTTCCTGCATCCAATGTAATTCTGACTCGTATTAACTCTTCTGAATTTGGTTTTATTTTTCCAAATATTGAAGAAGATGAGTTAAAGCTAGCCGCTGAAAATATTGTGGTTTATACCCAAGATATTAAAGGTGACCCAACAGCAACAGCGCCTATTGATGCTGAGCTTGGCGTTGTATTTAATGAAATAAGGAAAACGACAACTGAAATATTATCGCTTGCCGATAACGCATTAACGTTAGCTCATTCAAATCCACAATTACCTTTTGGTTTTATTGCTGATGAAAGCGAGCATGAATTGATGGGTAAACAACAATGGAAAGCGTTTGTTGATGAAGCGATTAATGAACACTTATTTCAATTTACGTTACAACTTGCCACAACTCCTAGCGGAACTGTTTTCCATCAAGAGGTTTTTTCTGCGATAGAAAAAGATGAGCAACGTTACTCTGCTAATCAGTATTTATTTGCATTAGAACAACTGAATGAAACGACTTACTTTGATCAATTTGTAATTAGAACCATGATAGAAAGAGTTTCATCTGGGGAAATAATACAACCTGTTGCGATTAACTTATCAAATCGAAGTGTGGATAACCCAAGTTTCGTTCGTTGGCTAACTGCAACACTGAAGAAGCATAAATCTATTGCGTCATTATTTCATTTTGAAATTCAAGAGAGTGCATTCATTGAAAGTGAAGACCATACGGCATTATTGTGTAATGTGATCCGTTCTTCTGGTGCTGAATTTGGCGTTGATAATTTTGGACGTAATTTTGAATCTTTAGAGTACATTAAATTATTCCGTCCTAATTATGTAAAACTTGACTACCTATTTACCCATCAGTTAGATGATGAAAAACAGCGCTATATTTTAGCTTCTATATCAAGAACGGCACAAAACCTTGGTATTACAACAATCGCATCGCGCGTTGAAAACAAAGAACAATTGGATTTATTAGCAGAACATAATGTTGATGTATTCCAAGGTTTCTTTATTAATGAAAAAGTGGAAGGCATTTAATATGAAGGATTCATTATTACATTCACTTTGCTATGTAAGTCGTTATTACGGACAAATAAATTCACCAGAAGCTTTGATTAATGGATTGCCATTACAAGATGGTAAGTTAACGCCATTTTTATTCTCTCGTGCAGCAGAAAGAGCAGGTTTAGTAGCAAAAGAAAACCAAGGTGAGTTACTTTCTATTCCTCAACTTATTTTACCTGTTGTTTTATTGCTAAAAGGGGGAGAGTCGTGTGTTTTAATCGGGTTTGATGCTGAGCGAAAAGAAGCTGAAATTATTACATTAAGCTCGGATATGTTACCTATATCTATTTCCGTTGAAGACTTAGAAGCTCAATATATTGGTAGGTATATCTTATTAAAAAAACAGTTCAGATATGATGATCGCTCACCTGAGATTTTAAAAAAGCGTGAAGGTCATTGGTTTTGGAGCACTTTGTTTGAATCGAAGCATATTTATCGAGATGTATTTATTGCTTCTATTTTGATTAATATATTTGCAATCGCTACACCTATGTTTACCCGTCTGGTGTACGATAAAGTTGTACCTAATTTAGCGTTCGAATCTCTATGGGTATTGGCTTCTGGTATTTTTGTGGTCTTTGTATTTGATTTTATTTTGAAATACTTAAGAGGCTATTTTATTGATGTAGCAGGTAAAAAATCAGATGTATTGATTTCTTCAAAGCTGTTTCAAAAAGTATTAGGTATTCGAATGGAAGCAAAACCTGCTTCTGTTGGTGCATTTGCAAGGCATTTACAAGAATTTGAGTCTATTCGTGATTTCTTTACTTCGGCAACGATAGCATCATTGATTGATTTGCCTTTTGCTCTTTTATTCTTATTTATTATTTATCTTATTGCGGGACCTATTGTATTAGTTCCTGTCGTCGGTATTACATTGCTGTTGATTCATGCAGCTATAATTCAAGGACCTTTAAAGAAAACGATTGAAGAAGGCTCTCGTTTGTCCTCACAAAAGTATGCGAACTTAATTGAAAGTTTAGTGGGTTTAGAAACGTTAAAGATATTTAATGCACAAAGTCAATATCAGTATCGTTGGGAAGAAGCGGTTACACATATTTCTAATTGGAGCATTAAAAGCCGAAGAATTACTGATTCGATTCAAAATATGGCTGGTTTTGTTCAACAGGCTGTAAACATAGGGATGATTATTGTTGGTGTTTATCTTATTTCTAATGGCGATCTAACCATGGGAGGATTAATCGCATCAACAATGTTAAGTGGTAAAGCTATCGGCCCTTTAGTTCAAATATCTCTACTATCAAGCCGTTATAATCAAGCAAAATCATCAATGACGATTATTGAAGAATTAATGGCAATGCCTGATGAACAGGAAGAAGAGAAGCGATATATTCATCGCCCAATACTTCAAGGAAAAATAGAACTTGATAAAGTCAGCTTTAATTACCCTGAAGCTGAAGTTGCTGCGGTACGTGATATTAGCTTAACGATCAATCCAGGTGAGAAAGTAGCAATTATTGGACGTATTGGTTCAGGAAAAACCACGTTAGAACGCCTTATTATGGGCCTGTATAAGCCCACTGCTGGCTCTGTTCGTATTGATGATACCGACATATCACAATTACACCATGTTGATGTGAGACGTAATATAGGCTGTGTCCCTCAAGATATAACACTATTTTATGGCTCTATCCGAGAGAATATTGTACTTGGACGTGAACTTTCAGATGATGCAGAAGTGATGGATGCAGCCAATCGTGCTGGTGTTACTGCTTTCACACAGCAAGATCCAGCTGGATTAGAGCGTCAAGTTGGTGAAGGTGGTTTATTATTATCTGGTGGACAACGTCAGTCAGTTGCTATTGCGCGAGCGTTAATTGGTCGGCCGCCTGTACTGTTGTTAGATGAGCCAACAAGCTGCATGGATAATCGTACAGAAATGTTATTTAAGAACCAGCTATCACACTTAAAGCCTGCAGAAACGTTAATCTTAATTACTCATAAAACATCGATGTTAGATGTTGTAGATCGACTTATCGTAATGGAGAAGGGTCATATCATTGCTGATGGGCCAAAAGAACAAGTATTAAATGAATTGAAAACCGGAAAGGTAAGAGCGGTAAGTTAAGCTCCTTCTATTTTGTAATAAAAAAGCCCCTCAATGAATTTCACTGAGGGGCTTTTTTTGGTTAGATAATGCTATCTCTTTTTACGGGATGTAAAAATATTCCATTCATTGACAACATCCCCCTTAAACCCAACGACTGTCGCTACTACACGACGGTTTAGGGCATGGCTAACGGCTGAGTCGCCTTTAGCTGTTAGTAATGTGTCACCAAAGCCTATGGTTTCAATACGTTGAGGATCAACGCCATATTCGATTAAAGCGACACGTACTGCTGCTGCTCGTAATTCTGATAAGCGAATATTATATTCAGCATTACCTTGTTGGCTTGCAAATCCTTGTAGTTGAATCGATGTTTCAGGGTATTCTTCTAAAAATTCCGCCATGGTGCGTATTTCGGTTTTGAATATTGGAGATATTTCTGATGAGTCATTTGCAAACAAGATCTTCAGATCTTTTTTATCTGAATGTTCGACATATTCTGCACAGCCATCATTGTCAATTTGAGCACCTCTCGGGGTCCCTGGACAAATATCACGTGCATTTATTACACCGTCATTATCTTCATCTTTTAAATCAGCGATTTGATCTGATTTCGGTGTTTCTATGTAATCTTTATCACCAGAAACACACGCTGTTAAGAAAAGGCTAGCAATAATTACTGGATAAATTGATTGCTTCATAATTATTTCTCCTCTTCTTTGTTTTTATTGTCCCACTCTTGTGGAGTATCAATTAGTAATGAAGGTAATAGTGTCCCTGTTGCATGTAGTACTCGGTATTTTGCAAATTGCTCTGCATAATGAGCATCAAGGTAAGACTTTCTTGCTTCAAACAATTCATTTTCAGTATTAAGTAGGTCAAGTAATGTTCGTTTACCTATACGATATTGTTTTTCATAAGCAATAACAGTGTCTGAAGCAGCATCTACGTGATCGGCTAAAAACTCTTTTTGTTGTAAGGTTAAATCTAGAGCGCTCCAAGACAGACGAAGACCTTGCTCGACATTTCTGTATGCACTATCGCGTAGATCTTTCGCCATATTTAGTTGATACGCGCTTTTTTCAGATAGAGAGCTATCCGTGCCGCCATTGTATAAGTTATAACGCATGCGAACCATTGCGGAGAACTCATCACTACTTCCTTCAATACCTCCAGCATCATCACGCCATGTTTGAGCTGCTTCTAGAGAAAAAGTAGGGTAGTTATTACTTTTTGATTGCGCATATTGATATTTAGCAGCTTGAATATCAGATTGAGCAGTTAAAATTACAGGGTGATGCTCATAAGCTCGTTCAATACCTTCTTGTAAGCTCAATGGTAAGGTATTCGCATCAGCTCTTGGGTAAATAAGAGCTTGGGGTGGAGAGCCTACAATCTGTGTAAAAACTGTATGAGTATCAAAAAGGTTATTTTGAGCCGCTAGTAAATTGCCATGGGCTCTAGCAATACGGGCTTCCACTTGAGATACATCAGCTGTAGAGCCAATTCCTGATGCGGCACGTTTTTTTATGTCTTTATAGATTTTCTTATGGATAGCAAGGTTACTTTCAGATAGCGCAAGGATTTCAGTTGCTTTCACTGCATCTAAATAAACTTGTGATACATCAAGTGCTTTATTTTCAGCTAAAGAGATCAATTGTAATCTTGCAGATTCAGCTTCAGCTTCGGTTCGATCCATATCATTGATGGTGTTTGAACCATCCCAAATTAATTGAGTTAGAGATAGTGTTGCATCTTTTCGAGTTAAACTCGTATCATTTCCATTTACCGGGTTAATTTGTTCATATCCAATCCCAGCATCTAGATCGATAGAAGGTAAGTAATTACCATCAACACTATTACTATCTTCAACAAAGCTCATATAAGAGTTATAAGCTTTTTTTACCTCAGGGTTAGTTGTTAAGGTTTGAGATATTGCTTGCTCTAAAGTTTGAGCTTGTGAAGATACGCTCAAAACAAGCAAACTGCTGCATGTTGCGAGTTTTATCCATTTCAAAGTGTTTCTCCTAATAATCGTATCTTTAAACCATAAATGAAGAAGATATTAACAATTCTATCAATGAGTTAATAACAACATAATGTCATTACTCTGTACTTATTATGTGTACCATTTGTTAGAAATGCTACGTTATGTTGACTTGAAAAGCAAAAAATAACTTGTTGAAATATAATTAGTAACATTTTGGCACAAATAAAATAAAATAAAGTTGAAGGTTTCGGTAAAAGCAGAATAAAAAAGCAAATTTTATTAGGCTCATAACTGAGATTGCTAGTTTATTTTTCTTAAAAAAGATAAAAATAATTTACCTCTGTTAAATAATGTTACGTTTATTTTGGAATAAATATCACATTTGTGATGTCGGGCGTAAAATTAAGAAGTTATGAAAAAAGACCGATAACATACGTTACTTATCTAGTTTTTGATGATGTTGCTTTGTGGATGAAATGTTAAAGGTATGATAAATTTATTACATAGATAACTATGATCTTGGGTGGTGATAGTTAATATGAATAAATGGATTTAGGAATCTCTTCATGGCCTTAAATATATCAGCAAGCAAAGAACAACTTATTGTCATTGATAAAAATGGCAATTTAAAACTAATCAATGCAGGCGATAAAGTATTACCCGGGGAAATTTTACTTAATAATGGTAATGAGAATGTATCATTAGATTCTAATGATATACCTGAAGAAAATAAGGATATTGAAGAAATTCTAAACGCCATTATTGACGGGGAAGATCCTTCCCTGATTACCGAAGCGCCAGCAGCAGGTGAAGATTCTGGTTCTAGTTTAACTACATCGATTGAAATTGAAAGAACAGGCGAAAGTATAATTGCCAAAACAGATTTTGATACTTCTTCTTTAGAGGCTATTGGTTTCTCTAAAACTCAAAGTTTAACATTGTTAGATCAATATAAAGCATATCGAGATACTGGTAGCTTTGATAATGGAATAACTAAAGATACTAAAAATAGCGCTATCAGTAATATTGTTGATGGTGATGAAAAAATAAATGCAGTTTCAGAAAATATAACGATAGGTAATAAAGTCAATATTACTGGTTTGGCCGTTGACCCTGATGGAGATGATGTCACTTATGCATTATCACAAGTAGACATTGATGCAGGGTTATTTGCTATCGACCCAACTACAGGTGTGGTGACGTTAATTGGTAATCTTGATCACGAAGTCGCCGATTCTCACTCTATCACCATCATTGCGACATCGACCGATGGCTCAACAAGCCAAGAAAGTTTTGATATTACGGTGACGGATGCAGATGGTTCGACACCGGGCGGTGGCGATACCGATAACGATGTGGGTCCTGTTACTGACAGTAACGCAGTGGATAATACGATTTCAGAGAATGCTGAAATTGGGTCGGTTGTAAATATCACTGGCCTTGCGACAGATCCAGATGGTGATGAGGTGACTTATGCATTATCACAAGCAGATATTGATGCTGGTTTATTTGAAATCGATGCAACCACAGGTGTGGTGACGCTGATTGGTAATCTTGATCATGAAGTCGCCGATTCTCACTCTATTACCATCATTGCGACATCGACTGATGGCTCAATAAGCCAAGAAAGTTTTGATGTTACAGTAACCGATGCAGACGGTTCGACACCGGGCGGCGGCGATACCGATAACGATGTGGGTCCTGTTACAGATTCAAATGCAGCTGAAAATACTTTGTCAGAGAATGCTGAAATTGGGGCGGTTGTAAACATTACAGGTCTTGCGACAGATCCAGATGGTGATGATGTCACTTATGCATTATCACAAGCAGACATTGATGCAGGGTTATTTGCTATCGACGCAACTACAGGTGTGGTGACGTTAATTGGTAATCTTGATCACGACACAGCGGATTCTCACTCTATCACCATTATTGCAACGTCTACTGATGGCTCAACAAGCCAAGAAAGTTTTGATATTACAGTGACGGATGCAGACGGAACGACACCGGGCGGTGGCGATACCGATAATGATTTAGGTCCTGTTACTGACAGTAATGCAGCGGATAATACGATTTCAGAAAATGCTGAAATTGGGTCGGTTGTAAATATCACTGGCCTTGCGACAGATCCAGATGGTGACGAGGTTAGTTATAAGCTCTCAGATGCAGATATTGTTAAAGGTCTGTTTGCTATCGATGCCACTACAGGCGTGGTGACGCTGATTGGTAATTTAGATCACGAAGTCGCCGATTCTCACTCTATTACCATCATTGCGACGTCTACTGATGGCTCAATAAGCCAAGAAAGTTTTGATATTACAGTAACCGATGCTGATGGTTCGAGACCGGGCGGCGGTGATACTGATAATGATGTAGGTCCTGTTACTGACAGTAACGCAGTGGATAATACGATTTCAGAGAATGCTGAAATTGGGTCGGTTGTAAATATCACTGGCCTTGCGACAGATCCAGATGGTGACGAGGTTAGTTATAAGCTCTCAGATGCAGATATTGTGAAAGGTCTGTTTGCGATCGATGCAACCACTGGTGTGGTGACGCTGATTGGTAATCTTGATCACGAAGTAGCTGATTCTCACTCTATCACCATCATTGCGACGTCTACTGATGGCTCAATAAGCCAAGAAAGTTTTGATATTGCAGTAACAGATATAGATGAAATTCCACCGAATCCACCGACGATTACTTTAGATATCGACAGCGGTAAGTTGGGTAATGATTTCCTAACTAACGATGGTTCATTCACAGTAACCCCAAGCGAAGATGGTAATACGGTTGAGTATTTCGTGAATGGTGAGTGGACGACTGATGCGCCAATCGCTACCGAAGGTGCTAACTCAATTACGGTTCGAGAAACAGATGCGGCAGGCAATGTGTCTGGCTCAAGCACACTTGATTTTGTACTTGATACCCAAGCGCCGAATGCACCAATAATCACTTTAGATACCGATAGCGGTAAGTTAGGTGATGACTTCTTAACTAATGATGGTTCATTCATAGTAACGCCAAGCGAAGTTGGTAATACGGTTGAGTACTTTGTTAATGGTGAGTGGACGACTGATGCGCCAACAGCATCGGAAGGCGACAACTCAATAGTGGTTCGTGAAACTGATACTGCAGGCAATGTATCTGGTTCGAGTACACTAGATTTTGTTTTAGATACTCAGGCTCCAAGTGCACCAATAATCACTTTAGATACCGATAGCGGTAAGTTAGGTGATGACTTCTTAACTAATGACGGTTCATTCACAGTAACGCCAAGCGAAGTGGGTAATACAGTTGAATATCAAGAGGCGGATGGCAGTTGGTCAACAACCCCTCCTGAAGTAGTTGAAGGTGACAACTCAATTACAGTTCGAGAAACAGATGCTGCGGGCAATGTGTCTGGTTCAAATACACTAGATTTTGTTTTAGATACGCAAGCGCCAAATGCACCAAAGATCACGCTGGATACTGATTCGGGTATTAGTGATGGTGATCTGCTTACGAATGATGGCTTATTCACAGTAACCCCAAGCGAAGTTGGCAATACAGTTGAATATCAGGCTGCAGATGGCAGTTGGTCAACAACCCCTCCTGCTGTGGTCGAAGGTGACAACTCAATTACGGTTCGAGAGACTGATGCGGCAGGTAATGTGT